>CAKUHP010000027.1 GCA_934658705.1 uncultured Collinsella sp.
TAGTCGTCGGCCGTCTCCTTCACGCGCATGACCACGGTGCGCTTGCGGCTGGGCTCCCAGTGGCGGGTCTCCTGATAAATGATGCCGCCCTCCTCGAGCACCTCGGCCTGACGGCAGATCTCGTAGGCAAGGCCGTCGTGCAGGCTCTTAAACGAGTTGAGGTTCTTGAGCTCGGTCTTGGTACCCAGCTTGGTCTCGCCGCGGCGACGCAGCGACACGTTGCCGTCGCAACGCATGGAGCCCTTCTCCATGGAGCAATCGGAAATGCCCAGCGTCACAAAAATGCGACGGAGCTTTTCCATAAACAGGCGCGCCTCCTCGGGCGTGCGCAGGTCGGGCTCGGTGACAAGCTCGATCAGCGGCGTGCCGCAGCGGTTGTAGTCGACGAGCGACTCGGCCGCGGCGGTAATGCGGCCCTCGGCGCCGCCCACGTGCACCATCTTGGCGGCGTCCTCCTCCATGTGGATGCGCAGAATGCGGATGGGCACCGTGTAGGAACCGTCCTCGCGGCGCTCGGGCATCTGCAGGTTGGACGCATCGTAGCTGGCCAGGTGACCGGCGCGCTGGTTACCCTCGCGCATGGTCGACGTCATGGACGTGGACAGGCCCTCGGCGTTGGCCGAAGCGCTTGCCAGACTCTGGGCCTCGGCCTCGCCAAACGCGCAGTCGGGACGCTCGGCGGCACCGCGGCCGGTCACGTCCAGGTCCAGGTGACCGTACATGGCAAAGGCGACCGGACCCTGCGTGGTCTGGAAGTTCTTGGCCATGTCGGGATAGAAATAGTGCTTGCGGTAGAACATCGAGTGGCGCTGGATCTCGCAGTTGGTGGCGAGACCGGCCTTGACGATGCTCTCGATGGCGCGCTTGTTGGGCACCGGCAGGGCGCCGGGCAGGCCCAGGCACACCGGGCACACGTTGGCGTTGGGCTCGTCATCGTGGCTGAGCTTGCAGTTGCAGAACATCTTGGTGTCGAGTGCGGTGAGCTCAGTGTGGATCTCCAGGCCGATCACGGCCTCCCAATCCTGCAGGACCTCGGAAAGCTCCTTCATTACAGCTCGCCTCCCTTCCCGGCAAAATCGGGCGCGACGGAAAGCGCGGGCGCACCCGTGGCGACATCGGCAAAGCCGCGCTCCAGGGCGCGGGCAAACGTGAGCAGCTGACGGTCCTTAAAGGCAGGTCCCACCAACTGGGCAGAGACGGGCAGCTTGCTGTCCTCGCCCAGGCCCAGCGGCACCGAGATGCCGCCGTTGCCGCAAATGTTGAGCGAAATGGTGTACAGGTCCGAGAGATACATCTGCGTGGGATCGCTGATCTCGCCAAACTTAAAGGCCGTGCGCGGCGAGGCGGGCATCAGGATCGTGTCCACCTTGGCATACGCGGCGTCGTAGTCCTGCGTGATGAGCGTGCGGGCCTTCTGCGCGGCGTAGTAGTACTTGTCGTACACGCCCGAGCTCAGCAGGTAGGCGCCGAGCATCTGACGGCGCTTGGCCTCGGCGCCAAAGCCGTGGGCACGCGACAGCGAGCTCTGGTCTGACAGGTTGGCGCAGCCCTCCTCCTGGTAGCCGTAGCGAATGCCGTCGAAGCGGGCCAGGTTGGAGAACGCCTCGGCCGGGCCGATGACGTAGTAGGCGGCGATGGCGGCGTCCAGGTGCGGCAGGTCGACCTCGACCAGCTCGGCACCCTGGTTCTGCAGCTCCTGGGCGGCGCGCTGAACAGCGGCCTTGACCTCGGGCGTCAGGCCCTCGGCCTCCATAAACGCGGGGATGATGCCCACGCGCTTGCCCTCGATGCTGTCGTTGAGGTGCTCGGTAAAGTCGACGGCACAGTCCTGGCTAGTGCAGTCGTACGGATCGTGGCCCGCGCCGGTGAGTGCGTTCATGGCCAGCGCGACGTCCTCGACCGTGCGGCCGAAGGGACCAACCTGGTCGAGCGACGAGCCAAAGGCCACCACGCCGTAACGGCTCACGGCGCCATACGTGGGCTTAAAGCCCACCACGCCGCACAGCGACGCCGGCTGGCGAATGGAGCCGCCGGTGTCCGAACCCAGCGAGAGCGCGACCTCGCCCGCGGCGACGGCGGCAGCGGAGCCGCCTGAGGAGCCGCCGGGCACGCGCTCGGTATCCCAGGGGTTGTTGGTACGGTGGAAGGCCGAGCTCTCGGTAGAGCTACCAAAGGCGAACTCGTCCATGTTGGCCTTGCCCATGGGCAGGCAGCCGGCGTCGAGCATGCGCTGGACGCAGGTGGCGGTGTAGACGCTCTGGTAGTTCTCGAGCATGCGGGAAGCGCAGGTGGTGCGCGTGCCCACGAGGTTCATGTTGTCCTTGATGGCCAGCGGCACGCCCGCGAGCGGGGGCAGCGGCTTTCCGGCGGCACGGTCGGCATCCACGCGCGCGGCGGCCTCGAGCGCAAGCTCGGGCGACACCTGCAGGAATGCCTGGACCCCGCCCTCGCGCGCCTCGATGGCGGCAAGGGAGGCCTGGGCCACCTCGGTAGCGGTAAAGTCGCCGGCGGCAACGCCCGCGGCGATCTGGGCGGCGGTAAAAGAATCGAAGCTCTGAGCCATTACTCGCTCTCCCCCTCTCCCAAAATGGACGGCACGCGGAAGTAGCGGTCACGCGCGCTGCCGGCGTTCTCCAGCGCAACGTCGAGCGTCAGATCGCGCTCGGGCTCGCGCAGGTCGTCACCCATCACGTTGGACAGGCTTCCGATGGGATGGAACGTGGGCTCCAGGTCGGGCAAGTCATATTGCAAGACGGGCTCGAGCATCTGGACGGCGTCGTTCATGTACGACGTCATCCGGGTGAGCTCGTCATCGGTCAGTGCGATCTTTGCGTACTCGGCGATGCCGCGCACGTCTTTCTCGCTGAGTGCCATAGGCGCTCCCTTCCGCATAACAGTTAAACCGCTCTAGTATACAGGGCAACGCCGGCTTGGAGCAGGCGCTTTACCCAAATGCAGCGAAAACGTAACGAGGACGGCGGGTTGGCAGGGGACGGTTCGACGGTTCTGCATCGAAACCGTCGCGCCCACAACCAAAACCGTCCCAACATTCGACGTTTTTCGGCAAAATCGCGATTTTCATCGAATGTTGGGACGGTTTGGAAGCCCCGACCACCACAAAAGTGCCTGTCCCCATTGTGGTGGTTCCGAACAATGGCTATACCGAGGCCTTGGCCTTGCGGCGCTTGCGAATCGCGTGGATCACAATGTCCAGCAGCAACAGCAGGATGGCCACGACCACGATGAGCACGGCGAACTCGCGCTTGCCCCAGTGGCGGCCGGCGAGCGACTTTTGCTTGTCGACGTCCTTCTTGTTGTACTTGGTGCGCACGCAATGCACCAGCAGGCGGTGGTCGTTCACGCCGTAGGGCGTGCAGGTGACGAGCGTTACCTTATCGGCGCCGGGTTCGATGGTCAGCGACTCCATCTCCTCGGGCAGCACGACCTCGGAGTCCACCATCTTGTAGGCGAGCGTCTTGTTCATGGTGTGCAGCAGCACCAGGTCGCCGGGCTCCAGCGAGTGGATGTCGTCGAACATGCTCAGGTTGCGCATGCCCGAGTGCGCGGTGAGCACGCAATGCGTCGAGGTGCCGCCCACCGGCAGACTCGTGCCCTCCAGGTGGCCGACGCCCGCCATAAGGACTTCCTCGCTCGTACCGTGGTAGATAGGCATGCTCACGTCGATGGAGGGGATCTCGACCCAGCTCATCATAGGGTCGCGGTCAAAGATAAGCTGCTGGTCGTAGGGTTCGATCTGGTCGGCGGGAAGCTCGGTGGCCTCGCCGGCAAGCTGCTCGTTAAAGGAGCGCGCCTGCAACAGGATGCGCTCGCGCTCCTCTTCGGAAAGCGCGTCCACGGTGCTGGACACGGTGCTAATCTGGTTGAACACGCCCGAGGCCTCGAGCCGGTCCAAGATCCACGGCCAGGTCATAAGGCCCACGCCAATAAGGATGATGACGATGGTGATGAGCCGGTCGGCCCAGCGCGGCAGTCGCTTGCGACGACGCTTGGGCTTTGGTTGAGGTTTGGGCTGGGGGCTTGAGCCACCGTTATCCACGGCATTGTTGCTCTTCATATGTTTGGCGCCCTGCACCATCGCCGGTCACTCCTTTACAGCTCATGTTGTCTAAACAAATAATAGCCGATTCGCGAGCCCCGAGCGCCACCACTCGGACAATGGAGTCGGCTGCGCTACCCGCGCAGCGTAACCCTCGCTCAACCAATCAGGCCATATGTTGCTTTCATCGTCTCGAGTAGCTGTGTCGTCGTTACGCCCGCAACCCCGATCTGCTTCAGATTGATGTCATTTGCCTCACAGTCTTTAACAAACGCAAGCATATCGTCCTTGAGCTCATCGACTAGGTTGACGCCCGCCGACTCGCCAAGCAGCTGAGCAAGCCTCAGCGCATCGCGTTTATGCTTTTTGACCTTCCTCGAGTCAACGTTCTCCCCAGCTTCCCTTCTAGCTTTTAGGTCGAGATACGCCTTCGCTTTGAACGGGACGATGAATTCCGTATCCAGGACCGAAACACCGTCTACGGTCCGAATTCCCTGAAGAAACAAGCTGTAGTAAGCATCGTCCAACAAAATAGCCGAAAGACTGCTTATGTTTTCATCAACGTGAATTGGCGTCACATCAACTCCCTCACGACCCTTTAGAAAGTCGGGGCACTTCGCGAAGAGCTCGATCATATGGGGATAACCCGGCCTCTTTGGTTCCGTAAACCGATAAAAACACGAGGCTTCGCTTTCACCCCAGCCGCAGCGGTAGCCGCCATCACGCACCAAGGTCCATATGGCTTCGGCCGTCTGAGGCAACCGGTCATCGGCGACAATGACCACATCAAAATCGTGGGTCGCCCTAAACGAAAGTCCCGCCTCCGCGAGCAAAATGTCGCATGCTGTGCCGCCGATAAGGGCATACGACCCTTCAGCTTCCTGCATATGCTGCCGAAATACCTGGAGACCTTCTACAGCGCTTCCTGCCATGGATATTCCTTTCCAAACATGTGATCGAGTTCGAGCTGGATTCGCTCATCGTCGATTGCCGCCAAAGATAGCGCAAGTGAAATGTCGTCGATACGGGAGGAGTCGGCAAACACGGGCGCATGGCGCCACACTTGGATCATCGCCGTTTCGTTATCCGGCAGTTCCCCGTCTGCGACTTCAAGGTCACGCAGCTCACGCCATGCACTTCTTAAGACGGCCTTTTGCTCCATGCTCGGCGCAGCGAGCACCGAACGCGCAGCGAGCGCCGTCTCCCCAGCGTCAGCGAGGCAGTCGATCTGCGGCGCCCTCCTTGCAAAAATAACCTTCGAGACAGGCGAGGAGAACTCTGCCATGTGCTCACTGAGCAGAAGATCCACGGCCACGGGTAACACAATGACACGCCGTTCGCGCCGCTCGCGCCTTGCGAGCCCCCTGTCTACAAGCTCGGTTATGGCCTCGCTCGCACGGCTTGCCGAAATCCCGAGCGCACGACAAAGGTCATCGGGATGATATGACTCCTGACCTGCTCCCCAGATTGCGGCAGCCTGCGCGTTGGGTGACATCTTGGTCGCGCGATTATGAAACCGGGCACCGCCTCTCTCCGTATAGGCAGCGCCCATAAATGGAAGAAAAGCCTGTCTACCGGGGCAAACAAAGGGAATCCCTTGCGCGACCAATGCCTTGCGCTGGCGCGCATCGGCGTCAGGGAACGAAATGACAACAGGAGCCTCCGAACGCAAGGTTAGCTGGCTATAGACCCTTTTGGCCTCGGGAAGCCCGACGCCAGTAGGCAAACTTGCAAGCAAAAAAGAAAAACCATTTGCGTCAACGGCGCGGACCTCAATCGACCGCAGATGCAGCGGCAAGTGTGCGGATCCAGGCCAAGTTTTAGCCTTGGCGGAGAGGCCCAGTGCTTCTTGTAAGTAGGTAAGCGCTTCGTTCATTTCCATCTTTTTCGCTTAGTTCCAGTTGATATTGGAATTATACATAATTTTCGGAAATGATGTGATTTCTATCAGGTATGGGCCCGTATTTGAGTTTTCAAAATGTCCCGAATCGGCGGGGCGATTCGGGATACAATAGCTACTGGAAACGACGCATCCCGCGTAAATGATCGAAAGCGCGGGCGACCAGTTTCCGACGTTGTTAAATGCCCGGGCCTCTAACCCCGGGCATTCTTATTTGCGCTTATTGCGGCGCAAATGCCTTCTACCGTCCGCACCGCGCGTGCGCCTACGGACCTTAAACCGAACCTCATACGAGTCAAAAAACGCGATGACGGATAAGTCCGCACCGGACGGTGGAGGCTGCCTGTGTTGTCCAAAAAGAACGGGGCAAACTCCAGCGCGGAGTCTGCCCCGAAAAGAGAATGGCAAAGCAAGAACGTCAATGGACGAGAAAAGTGTCCGCAAGTCTCATGGCCATCACATCCCACCTGCCAAAGGGATGGGTGAGCGAGCGTTACTCCTGCTCGGACTCCTCAGCCTGCTTACGGCTGCGGATGAGGTGCGCCACGCCGATGCACAGCACCGCGCCACCAGCGATCCAAGTGAAGGTCACACCGTTAAGACCGGTCAGCGGAAGGCCGGAGCCCTTCTTGTTCTGGATGGTGACGGGGATCTTGGTCGAATTGACGTTTTGGTCAGTCGTAGCAGTCGCCATATTGGAGCTGGACGTCACATTAAGATTCGTCAGTGTACCAGCCGCATCGTACGTAGGCGTCACCGTAATGGCAAATGGATCGATAGTGTTGTAGCCCGCAGGCGTCTTGCTCTCGGTAATCTCGTATGTGCCCTCAACAAGGCCGGGGATAAAGACCTTGCCATCATCTTCCTTGGTCGCAAACTCTCCAGCTTTATTTATATCGGTGGTAAACCCACCATCCGCTGTCAGCCATTTACCACCATCGGGAACATCTTTGTTACCTTCCTTGGTCATTTTGACCTTAAAGCCAGCAACGAGTTTCTTTTCCGGGTTAACAGAGTCAGTCTTAGTGACATCGAGGCCAAAGACGTAGTCAGCAACCTTGTCCGGCTCAGAAGTGCCCTTATCCTCAGTCATGGGATTGTTGGAGTAGACAAGCTTGACCTCATTGGTGGCGCCATCGGCCTTGTATTCAACTTGGCTGTTAAGCTTAGCCTTGTAGGTTATGACCACCGTGGAGTCAGCATTAACGCTAATCTGATTTCCACTAGCATCCTGAACTGCCTTAAGGTTAGCAAAAGAAACCTTAAAGAGCTCAGTTCCGCTGGTTGTGTCGGGAGTCACAGTCACCTGGTAGCCATTGGTAGCATCTAGTTTAACCTCAGTCTCAGAATTGGTCTTACTATCGACAATACAGACGTGCAGGTCCTTCGGCGTGCCGCTTGAGTCCTTCACAACCTCAAGACCCTTGCTCAACGTGTCCTGAAATACATACTCATACTTATTGAACGTAGCGATGTTACTAGCAACGTGGCCAGTCAGTTTATATTCGACCTCCTCGCCAATATACGAGTCGCTTACCTTTCCCCAGTTACCGCCCTCGAGGACCTCCTTCTCAACGGTAGGAATGCTGGTCTTCTCGGTAACGGTCACGCTGCTACCGCCGACAACGGCGAAGATGGGCGAGGTGCCCGTGTTCTTCTTTGCCGCTTCGGAAGTGCTCAGTGAAGATTCATCGGTCAGGAACAGGTAGTAACCCGTCTTGGGGGAATTATTCTCATCGTTAGGCACAGTGAAACTATTGCCTGCCAAGAACGAACTGCCCGTAGCGGTAACGCCACTTTTCACAATACCGGCAATCTTGTTGAGAAGGTGATCCTTATTAACAACAGTCTCAGGAGTAGTGCCGGTAACGTTCTTAGTCAACCAATCGGCCACGTCCTGGGCGGTAACAATATCAGGTTTGGGATTAGAAGTCTTATACGTTGAATCATCTTTAATAGCATTGATGATGGCGCTCTGGGTCACAGGGTTATCAATTGCCCACTTGACGTTGGAGACGATCTTATCAGTCGCCCCCTCCTCAGTCGGATCCACAACATCGGCCTTGAAAATCTGGTAGGCCTTGTACGTCACATCGCCATTCTGTTCGTTCTTATTGATCGTGATGCTGTTGGCCGAACCCGCCGCACCATCAGCAAACGCCATCGTAACCGGGGCCATGACGCCGCCGAAGCTCAACGCCGCTGTGAGGCCGGCCGTCACCGCCAGGCGGGCGATGTTCTTGCTCATACTCATCTTCTTTTCCTCTGCTTTCTGCTTGAAGTCCATTTGATCTAAAACCATCTGTCTGTGTCTAAGCATCTGCTTGGTTATGTCTCGCCCCGCTCTCTGTGGGGCCATTGGCTACTCTGCATGGTTGCCGCCTCCCCGCTTGATCAGGAGCGCGACCACGAGGAGCGCGGCTCCGGCGACCGCTGCGGCGGCCGCGGCGTACATTGCCATATCGCCTGTCGAGGGCATAAAGCCTCCGGTGATAGTGCTAGGGGGCGTGCCGGTGGGCGTGTTGATGAGCGACGCCTCCAGGCTGCCCGTCGACCCGTCCGCGCTGTCGGCGCGCAGGGGCGACTCAGCGGTGATGGTGAGCTTGGGCTTGGCGGCGGCAACCTGCTTGACGTCCAGGCCCTCGGCCTTGACCGTCACGGAGCGCGTGCCCTCAAAGGCGGCGTAGCCCTTGGGCGCCTTGAGCTCGCGGACCTCCAGCTTGCCCGAGTCCACGCCCGAGACGGTCACGCGGCCGTCCTCGCCCGTGGTGACGGTGGCCTTGCCCTCCGCATCCCACGTGCCATCGGCCGCCAGCGTGCGACCGCGGTCGTCGGTGATGCTCAGGACCGCCCCGGGCAGCGGCTTGTCGCCGTCGCTGCCGCGCTTGGTGAGTGCAAGATCCCAGGTGTAGGCGCACGCGTCATCGCTCGGCGTGCGGGTGAAGCCGGCGTCGCCGGACTGGTCGGCGAAGGGAGAGCGCGGGTAGAGCAGGTAGACCTCGTTGGGATTGCCCTTGGCGATGCCGTGGTTGCAGCCGCTGTTGAGCGGCGCGTTGTACACGGCGACCACGCGGGCGCCCGCGGCGAAGGCGTCGGCCCCGCCGAGCGCGGCGATCAGGTCGCCGGTACGCACGGTGAAGGTTCCGTCCGCGGCCACCTTGATGGAACACTGGGCCGTGATGTCGGTCCATCCCTTGGCGGGCTCGGTGCCGGCGCGTCCGTCCTTGCTGGTCTTGACCGCATCGAAGCCGCCGTCCGCGCCCGCCGTCACGTACACGCGCATGCTCGCGGCCACCTTGGAGGGGTCGAGCCCCGCGCTCATGGTGTCGACGAACTGCACCGAGTAGGTGTCGTAGGCGGTAAGGCCCGCCGGGACCGTGGCAGAAAGGCGCCAGTACAGGTCGTCGGCGACCGTGGCGTCGGCGGCCTTGCCCCAGGCGGCGGCGCTGTCCTCCAGCACGTGCTTGGCCACCTTGGGCGTCGCGGCCTTGGGCTTGACGGTGACGGCACTGCCGCCCACCAGGGCCATGATCGGCGCGGTGCCGACCTCGCCCTCGGCGATGGCGTCGTCGGCGACGATGAGCCAGTATCCGCTGGGCAGCTCGGCCGCCGTGCCCGTGTTAAGGGCCACGGACACGGCGCCAGAGCTCTGGAGGGAACGAGCGAGCTGTGCGCTCAGCGCGCTCGTAAGGTGGGAATCGGCGTTGAGCCACTCGGCAGCTTCCTGCGCGGTGGTCTGGGAATTGGGCATGCCGGCGCTGTGCAGCACAGGCAGGACGGCGTCGCGCGCGGCGTCGTTTGCCCACGCGAGGTCGGTGGCGATCTTAGCGTCGCTGTCACCGTCGACGACGTCGGCGCTAAAGATCTGGTAGGCGTCGTAGCTGCTCGCCACGGTGCCGCTCACCGTGATGGAACCGTTCGAGGTCGGCGCGGCCTGCGCGGAAGCGGGGAACACAACCGCGCAGGTGCCGATCAAGAGGGCAAGCAGCGCAAACAAGATCGGGAAGGAGCTAACATTCTTATTCACGACGCTCACCCCCCTTCGCATTCGCCTTGCGACGAATGTGCATCCAGGCCGCAGCAGCGCAAAGCACCGCCGCGCCGGCAAGGTACGTCAGAGTGACGCCCGACATACCAGAAAGGGGCAAAGAGGTGGAGTAGGTGTTGGTGAAGGTGGGGATGGAGTCGTCGGTGAGCTCATAGAGCGTGTCGTTCACCGGTTCACCGTCGACGCCCTTGATCTTGGTGTAGGTTGCAGTGGTGGCCTTGATTGTTCCGTCTTTTTGGTCCGTCATCGTGACATCAAATCGATAGACCGACTCGTCGTACTTGTAGTTCGTAAACGGCGTGGTCGGCTGCTGTTCGCGAACGTAATAAGTAAAGGTTTTGCTTGCACCGCGACCCGTGGGGTCAGACGTGAGGTGGTCGAGTTGATCGAGTTTGTACTCAATCGAGTCGAAGTTCAGGGTCTGAGACTTGTCGCCACCGGCAGTGGTCGAGACGGTCTTGACGCTGTCGCCCGTAAAGCTCTCGTTATCCGCAAACTCGAGCGTGAACTCCTTCATCTCGCCACCCTTAACGACCTTAGTTGCCTTGGGAGTCCAAGAGCCCCTGGAGGTGTACTGAGTGTATTCGTTAGTGAAGGTCTCTTTCCCATTGGAGCCAGCGACCAAATAATAGCCGTCAGAATCTGGCTGCACAGGACGCGGATCGCTAGTTGAATCACCGGAGTGCTTGGTTACAGTCATGCCATCAATCGTGTAGTTATGGATTTTGAGATCTATGGTCTTGTTCGGATCTTCCCGAGTCGGAACAGGCATGAGCACAGTCGCGTGGTCTTCGACTTTCACCACAATCTCGTACACGGCCGGGTCGTACGTGATGTCGGAATCAGTGCCAGCATTTTCAACCAAATAGTATGTAATCGTGTCAGCCGTACCGCTCGCTGCGAACTGCTCACCAAGGTTAAACGTGATGTTGCCGCTTGCATCATTATTTGCAGTTCCTACCTCAGTGCAAGCGTCGCGATTGAATGCCCCATTAGCGAAAGGATCTTTCGAATCCTTGCGGTAGACCGTAAAGTAGAACTCCCTATCTTTGAGCTCGCGGCCGTTCAGCGCCTTTGACGCCTTCAGCTTAAGGCTCGGGTAGACATACGTATCCGCAGGCTGACCCAAGTACAGATCGCCATTCGACATGATGCCACCGCCATGGTCCCAAGAATAGTTGCCCGTGATGAAAGTTCCGGCAGCTTTCTTCGCATTATTCGCTTCTTTACTTCCAACTTGGACACCCGAAGTCAGACCGACGCTCCGATAAATCTTCACGCCGCCATTGGCAGGGATATCGATAGCCTCACTGAGTTCTTTGGTATCACTGCGTTCTTTGCTTCCCGAATACTTGGCATCTCCGCCGCCGAGCATCTTGCCGATTACTGCCGCAATCGGATCAGAATGGCCAGCCGTTGCCGCAAGGAAGAAATCGGCATGACCTCTGTCGCGAAACACCTTCGATTTGTATGCATCTTTATCTTGATTCTTACCACTACCACCACCTGAAAGATGGGGTTTAACTTCATTGCCGGAATTCTTATCTTTATCGTAAGGGCTACTGTTATGGTCGTCGGTATCATACTCAACGCCGGCAGATAAATTGCCAAAGATTGCCGTGCCCTCAGTGTTCGTTACCAACGTCTTGCCCGTGGGGCAGACTGCAACGCCACCGCCGTAGCCGCCAGCTTCATTGGCGCTAATGTACGAGTTATATATGAATAGCCTACCAGCAGTATATTCCTTGCCTTGGTTTGAGTTTCCCTGAACAAAGATGCCGCCGCCACCCCAGTCAAAGCGAGACATGCAGTGATTGTTAGTGATATAGACTTTATTGTCTTCAGTGCCGTTAATCATCGCGTCAACCATCTGGCCCACTCGGACGCCGGCACCTTCAGATCGGTAGCTCACGTTAGAGGCAATAATTCCTCCCGTGATATTCAGCCACGCCATTCCAGAACGAGAAGACTCCCCATTTCGATCCACATCGGTAACGTAAACGCCGCCACCGGCTTCCTCGGAATAGTTGCCAGTAATCTGGCCGCCGGAAATGGTGACATGGGCGCCGTTATTGGCAGCAAGCCCAGCGCCGCCATGGTCACCCCAGCCATCGTGGCCGCAGAACTTAGCCATTCTATTATTCGTGATATAACCGCCCGAAACGGTCACGATGCCGCCCTCGGCCATAATGCCACCACCGAGCCCCACGGCGAGTGTACTATTACCGGAGATTACGCCACCGGTCACCGTGACTGCAGACCGCCTGGCATATACACCGCCGCCACTCGAAGCGCAGTTGCCAGCAATTACGCCACCGGTCAGGTTAAGGGTCGAAGCGTCGCCCTTTTCATTAGACACCATAATGCCCGCACCGGTGCTTCCCGTAGAGGCACCGCATACGTAGCCACCGCTCATATTGACGGTGGAGCCGTTCTCGGCATAGATGAGGTTGCCGACATTGCAGTCCTTTTTCTGCGTAATAGCGCCACTTTCGAGGTTAAACGTGCCATGTTGGTAAACGTTAATGAGCCTCATACTGGAGTTCTTGGTGCCTCCAACAATTGCACCCTTAATAGTCGCATTGTACTTTTTGATCTTCTCAGTGGTACGTACACCACTTGCAGTCGATTCGGTTACGTAATAGGTAAGATCTTTCGGAACTTCATTATCGTCATAAGACATTATTGCCGTCATGCCATAATTGTCAGGTGTCAGATACTCGTCCTTATCTTGCAGCTGCTGGCCGTCGGCAACATTCTCCGGTACTTTCCCGGAATCCACGACCGTAAGCGTCGCGCCATTAGCAATATCAAACAGAGGCGTGCCAGCACTATCGTGCTTAATCTTGTAACCATTTAAGTTCAACGTGATATTGGTGTTGGACTCATCGAGCCTAATCTCATCGTCATAGTCGATATCGGCCATAAGCTTAAAAGTAGCAGCGCCGGCTCCATCACGCAGTTTCATGTTAAGGAGCTTTGAGCTCAGCTCTGCCCCGTTGCGAATTTCATAATCTGATTCATTCTCCGCAGCAGGCGCGATTGCGTCTTCACCATTAGTGTCGTCTTCGGCAGGCTGCTCAGCACTTTTTGCTTCCGTGTCATCGGGCGACAGGCCCGTCGCGACAGCGCCACCAGAGGTCTCGCCGCCCTCGGTCTCGTCACTATTCTGGTTTTCGGTATCCCCGTTGTTAATGTTGCCTACATCAGTAGACTCACTTGAAGAATCAGCCGCCGCCACAGTTTTCTCGGCTGCACCCGCCTGGGCATCGTTGGCAATGGCCTGCGAGATCGGAGGCATGACGAGCGACAGTACCAGGCTCAACACGGAGGCTCCGCACAAAACGCCTGCCAGTACACGGCGCGTCGCTTTTTTACTCTGCTTAGATTTGTCTGAATTCGCTTTCATCGATGTCTCCTCCCCAAGAGACCGCGATCTTGCTCTTTCACCATCAAACGTATCTGCGCAATCTGTAATTGCGCTCGTTTAGTAATGCAATTATAACGATTGTTTAAACATCCGAGCAACAAAACCGACATTTTTGTAGCAAGTTCTCAATTCTCTTGACATTTGCTCGGATTTGCCTTCGTTTATTCGCTATCTATTTTTTGTTTCTGCTGGTAATTTAGTTGCGTATTATTTTTTAATGACAGTAGATTTATTTGCACAACATTTTGCTCAAGAGCAAACATCCTGTGAACGGTCGAAAATCGACCGTGAGCGGTAGGTCATTAACCGGAAGGAATATCCTACCAAACTGATGAGAATATCTTTAACCCATCAGTGGTTAGAAGCATGATGTTCAGACAACAATATTTGAATTTTCCCACAGATCTTAGGTATCAATTCGCCCAAATCGCCTGAGGTCACCGCGAAGGCGCCTGTCCCCATTGTGGCGGTTCTCCCCCCAGCGCTACAGCAGATGTTCCTCGATAAAGATCGCGATGCCGTCTTTGTCGTTGCTGGCGGTTACAAAATCGGCGGCGGCACGGGTGGCGTCGCTGCCGTTTGCCATGGCCACGCCCACGCCGGCGTCAGCCACCATGCAGGTGTCGTTATCGGCATCGCCAAACACGCAGATGTCCTGGAGCTCAATGTCGTTGAGCTCCGCCACGCGCACAAGGCCGCGTGTCTTGGACACGCGCGGATCCATAAACTCGTAGAGCCGCTGCGTGGTTTGCAGAGCCGCCGCCTTAACAGTGTCATCAGCAAACGTCGACGCCCGCTCAATCACCCGCGGCATTACCTCGGGCGCCATGGTAAACATCACCTTGGGCTGCGGTTCGCACAAGAACTCAGCAAAATCGACCACCTGGTAGGGCACGCCGTCGACCTGTGACAAGTGCTCGACGCACGCGTTGCTCTCGGGCACGTAGAACACGCCGTCTCGGGGGCAGACGGGCGTTGCCGGAAGGTCCGCCATGTGCTTGCAGATGCGCGCGATAGTCTCGCCCGGCAGCGGATAGCTCAGCTCGTTGATGTCGTGCGCGCGGTCGATGACCTCGGCGCCACCGCAGCCCACGAGCACGTCCACCAGGCCTTCGATGCCCCAGAGCTCGTACATGGCCTCGGTCGCGTGGGCGTCGCGCCCGGTGCACAGGCCAAAGAGCACGCCACGCTCGCGCAGGGCGCGGATCGCCGCCACGGTGCGCGGGGACACCGTGTGCCGGCTCGTAAGCAGCGTACCGTCGATATCGCAGAACACGGCTTTGATGTGGCTGAAGGTTGCGTCCATGGGGGCCTTTCTGGGTTGTGCGGCGGTGTGGGGTGTATTCGCAAACGGCGTACATGGTATACCAAGGCGCGCACGGGGCGCTTTGGTGCAAAACCGCCACAAAGGTGCCTGGCCCCTTTGTGGTGGTCGGACTCGCAGGATGGCCTGGCCCGGAGCACAATCCATCACAACATTCGATGTTTTTCGGCAAAATCGCGATTTTCATCGAATGTTGTGACGGTTTCTTACCGTTCTGCAGCACGATCAAAATACTTGCGTCCAAACAGCAGCAGCGCCGCTGGGACCGCCGTTACGACCAAGCCCGCTCCCACGAGCGTCTGCTGCACGCCAAATGTTGCCGCCAGCCACGGGGCGATCGCCAGCGGGGCCACGCCGGCGAACATGTTGCCAAAGCCCATGACCGAGTTGACGCGACCGAGTTGCTCGAGCGGAGCCGTCGTTTGCACGATGGTGTTATGGAGCGGGTTGACGACGCCCCAGGCCACGCCCAGGGCGATCTGACCAATAAGGGCCACACCCACGTACGGCGTGCCCACGTAAAGCAGGCTTCCCAGACCCACGGACATGAGCGCCACAAGCAGCGTTCTGAGGCTGACGAAGCGCGGCGGCATCCGGAGCGCGAGTACGGCGCCCAGCACCGCGCCCACGCCGCAAGCCGACGAGAGCCAGCCCATCCATTCGACACCAACGTGCAGGACATCGCGGTAGAAGAACGACTCCAGCGGATCGAAGGCTCCATAGCCAAAGTTCGAAAGGAAAATGATGCAGAAAAGAAGCGCAAGGACGCTGTTGGTGAAGACCGTCTTGATGCTGGTCGCAAAGGTGGTACGGGCGGACGTGCTGGGGTCGGGACTTTGTCCCGCGCACTTCCCCTCCTCCGCCGAATCGGCGCCCGCGTGCCCCACCTGCGGCTTAAATCCCCAGCCGGCAACGAGCGCCAAGAGGGTGAACAGCATCATGAGCACAAACACCGCGCGTGACGATGTAGCCGCCGCAACAAAGCCGCCCAGCGTGGGGCCAACGATAATGCTCACGTTAGAGAACATGGTGATGGTGGAGTTGATATCTTTGAGCTCGACGGGATCGTCGGTGAGGTAGGCCGGATAGGACGTGGCGATGGGCTGGGCGAACCCCATCACAAAGCCCAAGAGCACCGCGCCGGCAAGGACTGTTCCGGTCGCGCTGCCAAAGGCGATGATTGCCGCGCCCGTTGCCAGCGTGCCGACGATGATCGGCAGAAAATGGCGGCGCGGCCCCCAGGCGTCGAGCGCCGCGCCACCCGCAAAGGACCCCAGGATCACGAAGACGTTCATAAACAGGACGGCCAGCGACGTCGCGACGACCGAAGCGCCGTCCGCATAGGTGAGCGTTCCGATAACGCCGATAAAGTAGCTGGTCTGGAAGCCGGTGTAGATCAGAAAGCGCATTGCCACCAGGCGCTTAGCCTGCGCGGACAGCGATGGCCGGGATTTCGAGATTCGAGATAGGGACATGGGCGCTCCTTGTTGCATGCGAATACGGGCCGCGGACATTGACCACCGGCCATCGATTCAATCTTTCTGTATGCAACGTTAAGGACGCATCGGGCCTCTTCTCTCCGTTTTTGCCGGCATGAACTACTTGGTAGATTTTAAGGCATGTCCCAAACATCTACCAAAGCAAAAACCACCACAAAGGTGCCTGTCTGTGGTGGCTCAATGATATGGCAGCGCAGCGAGCCGGTTCCAAGTGCCCCAGGTCGCCCCGAAAGAGGAGCGACGCGTACTTTGGTACGCGAGCGACGGTTTGAGGGGCGAGATGGGGTGCTTGGGGCCAGCGCAGCGTCAAGCCTAAAGGTGGTCTTGGATCAGGTCGCAGATGGCTCGGGCGTCGTTGATGTTGATGGCTCGGGTCGCGAAGCCGGCGTCGAAGGCCTGGCGCGCCAGGGCCTCGTTGCAGGCAAGGGCCAGCGTGCGGCCGTCGACCAGATCGAG
>CAKUHP010000028.1 GCA_934658705.1 uncultured Collinsella sp.
TTGGGACAGGCAGGCGTTCGAGGCCGAGCGAAAAATGGATTCTAAAAAACACCTTGCCAAATAGGAGCGTCAGCGCGGAACCCGCTTATCTGGAGCTCCGTAGGAGCAAGATAAGTGGGTTTCATGCGCGAGGACGTTTTCAAAGCGTGCCCCACCCAGAGGCCGGTGGGAGTCGCAAAACCGTGCGTCTTATGTGCAGCAAAGGCAATCCTGCTAAAATACAAAGCGCTCATGTAGTTTAAACGCACGATGATAAGGAGCACCAGTGGGTAACCACTTCCGTACCTCCGGTGCGGGCGATGACACCCCCAAGACGCAGCCGAGCGTCGCGGGCAACCGTTTCGCCACTCCGGATTCAGAGGGTCAGCTGTTTAGCCCGATCCCCACGCAGCCGGCAGATCAGGCACAGCCGGCATCCGATCCCTTTGCCTACAACCCCACCAACGATGTTGCGCTTTCCGGTGCAGCGGGCTTTGAGCCCGTCCAGACGGTGACCGCCCGTGTGACTCAGCCTCAGGCGAGCGCTGCCGCACCGCAGCCCACCATGGCCGGCATTCCCGACCCCATGGCTCCTGCGACGCCCGCGCCGCAACCCGCGCAGTCCGGTCTCTTTGCCGGCATCCCCGACCCCACGCAGCCCGCCTCTCCGGTGGTCGAGCGCGATCAGGCCGCCGAGGTCGCAAGCCTCGATAACGCGCTCAACAACCCCGACTTCACGTCGGTGTTTGCGCCCATCGACCCGCAGGCCAGCCGTAAGAAGATGGCCAAGCAGGCCGGTGTCGAGCCCGTCATCCTCATGGAGCACGTCACCAAGATCTACCCGGCGCAGCCCAACAAGCCTGCGCTCGATGACATCAACATCGAGATCTATCCGGGCGAGTTCGTCTTTCTGGTCGGTCACTCCGGCTCGGGTAAGACCACGCTGCTGTCGACGCTCAACCGCGACGTCAAGCCGACGAGCGGTCGCATTCTGGTCGCCGGCCAGGACCTCATGAAGATCAAGAACCGCAAGGTTCCGTTCCTGCGCCGCCAGATCGGCGCCGTGTTCCAGGACTTTAAGCTCCTGCCGCAAAAGACCGCCTACGAAAACGTGGCATTTGCCCTGCAGTGCATCGGCAAGCCCAAGGGCGTCATTCGCAGCCAGGTGCCCGAGGTACTGCGTCTGGTCGGTCTGGCCGATCAGATGGACTCGCTGCCCGACCAGCTTTCCGGCGGCGAGCAGCAGCGCGTGGCCGTCGCCCGCGCTATGGTCAACCGCCCGCCGCTGCTGATCTGCGACGAGCCCACGGGCAACCTCGACCCGGCGATTTCGCTGGGCATCATGAAGCTGCTCGAGCGCATCAACCGCACCGGCACCACCGTGATCGTCGCTACGCACGACCGCGAGATGGTCGATAGCATGCACCGTCGCGTGATCGCCCTCGAGGGCGGCCACGTAATCCGCGACCAGGAGAGGGGAGGTTACGGCAACTATGGCACCAACTAACGTGGGCTACTCGTTCAAAGAGGCGGTCAGCCACTTCTTCCGTAACTGGACCACCTCGCTCGGCGCCGTCATCACGATTTTCCTTTCGCTGTTTATCATCGGCCTGTTCATTATGGGTTCCGCGATGCTGAACTCCGTGATCGGCACCGTCGAGGATCAGGTTGTCATTAACGCCTTTATCAGCGATGACGCCGACCAGGCAGACGTTCAGGCCTTTGAGGCCGAGCTCAAGACGTGGAGCAACGTCAAGTCCGTGACCTATAAGGACAAGGACGACGCGCTGGCCGAGTACACGAGCAAGATGTCGGGTAACGCCGACGCCACCATGAGCGCACTCGACGGCCAGAACCCGCTGCCGGCTTCGTTCGCCATTGAGATGGACGATCCGTCTCAGGTCGAAAGCACGGCTAAGAAACTCAAGAAGAACGCCGACTTCCAGAAGATCGCGGACGACGGTGACGTCAACGCGAGCGTGCTGTATGGCCAGGAAGAAGTAAGCCGCCTGTTCCAGGTGACGAACTACATCCGTATCGCCGCCGTGGTTCTCGTCGGCCTACTGACCTTTATCGCGTTCATCTTTATCAATAACACGATTCGCCTGTCCATTACGGCGCGTCGTCGTGAGATTGCGATCATGCGCCTGGTGGGCGCCAGCAACGGCTTCATCCGCGGGCCGTTTATTACCGAGGGCGTGCTGCAGGCCATTTTGGGCTCGCTGCTTTCCATCGGCGTGCTGGAGCTGCTGCGCAACCTGGTGGTTCCGCGTCTGCAGGAGAGCATCGGCTGGATGTCGTTTGCGCTGCCGATGCAGTACTACCTGATGACCTACGCCGCGCTGATTCTAGTCGGCGTGCTGATCGGTCTCTTTGGTTCTGCCATCGCTATGCGCCGCTACCTGCGCGTGTAGGCTTGGCCGGAATTCGTTCCTTCCAACGGGTCGTCTCTTTTGGGGCGGCCCGTTTTTTGTTCCCTAGGGGACGGCAGGGTTGCGGATCATCATGGCGCTGGTCCATCTATGTGATCCGCAATCCTGCCGTCCCCCAGGGATCATTTGGGTAGACTCTTGGGGAGCAAACGACCATTGACAGTAAGGAGGCGCCATGGGGCGCAATAACAAGCATAAGCGCGGGGCCCGCAATAAGCGCGGGCCGGTGCGCAGCGAGCGTCGTCCGAGTCTGACCGGGCGCGTGCAACTCCATGAGCACAGTGCCTACGTTGTAACCGAGAATGGCGACTACAAGGTCATGGGCCGCGGCAAGCGTGAAATCATGGATGGCGATACCGTTGCCGTGAGCATTAAGAACAGCCCGCATGGTGAGCGCCGTGCCGTGATCGAGGGCGTTGTAGAGCGAGCCGCCATCAGCGTGGTGGGTACGTATCGGACCGCCGGTCCGCTCGGAGTAATCGAGCCACTCGATTCTCGTCTTAAAGCCGATTTCTTCATTTTGCCCGAGGACACCTCGGCGGAGCGCCTGGGCGTTCATCCTGGCGATGTCGTCGTTGCGCGCATTCTGAGCTATCCGACACGCTTGGAATCGGGCACGGTGACCATTGAGCGCCGTATTGGTGGCGATGATGCGCCCGATCTGGGCGTTCAATATGTGATGGCGCGCTATGGCTATACCGACAGCTACCCCGATGCCGCGCTGGCCGAGGCTGAGTCGCTTTCACTTGATGTGGCCTCGGCGCTCAAGGACCCGCTTCGCCGCGACCTGCGTGACCGCTTTGTCATCACGATCGACCCGGTCGACGCCCGCGACTTCGACGACGCCATCTCGCTGGAGCGCACGCCCGAGGGCGGCTACAAGCTGGGCGTCCATATCGCCGACGTCTCGCACTATGTGGCCTGGGACGGGCATATCGATCTTGAGGCGCGCCATCGCACGACGTCGGTGTATCTGGCCGATCGCGTGCTGCCTATGCTGCCCGAGCGCCTGTCGAACGATTTGTGCTCGCTTCGTCCCGACGAGGACCGCCTGGCTTTTACCGTCGATATTGAGCTCGACGCGCAGGGCCGCATTCGCCAGTACGATCCCTATCCCAGCGTGATCCGCTCGCGCGTGCGTATGGACTACGACGGCGCCGAGGCACTGCTGGTGCGCGCCGGCGCGGTGGAGTATTCGGTTCTGGAGGGCGCCGCCGAGGATGTTGCGGCTGCAGAGGTATCGCGTGAGGAGGCGCTCGAGCGCGGGCTTGCGTGCGAGGAGACCGCTCGCGGCTATAACGTCGACTTGGGTGATTTTCTCGTTGCCGCCAACGAGCTCGCCGAGCTTCGCCGCCGCATTCGCCGTGCGCGCGGTTCGGTCGACTTCGATACGGCCGAGATTCGTGCCCTGCTGGACGAGGACGGCGTGCCCGTGCAGATCGTGGCGCGTGAACGTTCGTGCGCCACGTCGCTGATCGAGGAGGCCATGCTGCTGGCCAACGAGTGCGTGGCCGAGTGGTTGGCCGACCGCGATATCGAGGCCTGCTACCGCGTGCACGACGACCCCAGTCCCGACAGCCTGCACGGCGCCGCCGTGGCGCTGGCGCAGCTGGGGATTATCGATGACCGTCGCGCGGCCGGCATTGCGCTGGGAAGCCCCGACGAGCTACAGGCGGCGGTTGATGCCGCAGCCGGTACGGCCAACGCGCCACTCGTCAACACGTTGCTGCTGCGCAGCATGCAGCGCGCGCTGTACAAGCCACGCAACGAGGGCCACTTTGCACTTGCCGCGCCGTGCTATTGCCATTTTACGAGCCCCATTCGCCGCTATCCCGACCTGGTGGTGCATCGCGTGCTCAAGCTGCAGCTGGCCTACGAGCGGCTGGGCGGCAAAGACGCCCTGGTGCGTACGCCGCGACTGATCGGTAAGGGTCGCGAGTCCCTGCCGCGCATCCTGCCGCAGATCTGCCGCGCCTGCAGCGATGCCGAGCGCGCGGCCGACGCCGCCAGCCACGCGACGCAAAAAATCAAGATCGCGCAGTACTACGAGGATCGCCTGGGCGAGCGCTATGCCGGAACCATCTCGTGGGTCAGCAGCATGGGTCTCTTTGTGCGCCTGGATCTGACGCAGGTCGAGGGCCTGGTTTCGATCAAGAGCCTGGGCAATGAGTGGTTCGAGTTTGACGAGGACGCGCTCACGCTCACGGGCGCCGACACGGGGACCCGCTATGAGCTGGGGCAGCGCGTGATCATCGAAGTCTCGCGCGTCAATACTACGCGCGGGCACTTGGATTTCAGGCTTATTCATTAGCCGAGATTTGGCGATCGGTAGAGGACGGGACGGTCTTTCGGGGCCGTCCCGTATTTGTTTTTCGGCTGTCTTGCCATGTGCTCGGCAGCCCCGCCATTCGCTTTTTGAGAGATAAACCTACCAAAATTAATCTGTCCCTTTTTGGCAGGTTTACGAGAGAGCGCGGATGACATGGCAACGGTTTACGGATATGCGCGCGTGAGCTCACGCGACCAAAATCTGAATCGGCAGCTGGATGCGCTGGGTGCCTATGGCGTGGAACCAGCGAACATCTTTGCCGATCACGCGAGCGGTAAGGACTTTGACCGCCCACGCTATCGTGAGCTGTTGCACACGCTCGGGGATGGAGACGTGCTGGTGGTGCTGTCTATCGATCGGCTGGGTCGCAACTACAGCGAGATTCTCGAGGAATGGCGGCGCATAACCAAAGAACTCGGCGCCGCCATCGTGGTGCTGGACATGCCGTTGCTCGATACGCGCGCCAAGGGCAGCGGGGCACCCGACGTGACCAGTACGCTGATCGCGGATATCGTTTTGCAGCTGCTGAGCTACGTGGCACAGGTGGAACGCGAAAACATCCATCAGCGCCAGGCCGAGGGCATCGCGGCGGCGCAGGCCCGTGGCGTGCGTTTTGGCCGGCCTCGCAAGCCGCGTCCTCCGCAGTTTGAGCTCGTGCGGACGACCTACGAGGCGGGCGATATCACCCGCAGCCAGGCGGCCAAGCGCCTGGGCGTGTGCGTGGGGACGTTCGATCGCTGGATGCGCGAGATGGGGTAGGGTGTCGCGGGTCCCGCGCTCGACATCTGGCTACAATATCGGCATGTGCGCGCTTCGTCGGTAGGTGATGTGGGCGCGGCAGGACATCTCGACGGAGGAGGACCCTCATGGCAGTGCTGTTTGTTGAATATCCCAAGTGCTCGACCTGTAAAAAGGCCAAGGCGTGGTTGGACGAACATGGGGTTGAGTATATCGACCGCGATATCGTTGCGGACAATCCCGCGGCCGATGAACTCGCGACCTGGATTGCTCGTTCGGGGCTGCCGGTACGGCGCTTCTTTAATTCGTCGGGCATGAAATATCGAGAGCTGGGCCTGAAGGCGCGCCTGGATGCGGGTATGACGGACCAGGAGTGCTACGAGCTGTTGGCGACTGACGGCATGCTGGTTAAGCGCCCATTGCTGGTGGGCGACGACTTTGCGATCCCCGGCTTTAGGGAAGCGGCTTGGGCTGAGGCGCTGCTGTAGCGGCCGCTTGCGGAAAGTGTGTCCCGTTCTGAGTGCCGATTCTGGGATGTGCTTTCCGGTTGAGAAGGCTAGCGGAAACCGTATCCCAGTTTGAGCGCGAAATCTGGGATGCGGTTTCCGTTTGGGGCCTCTAGGGGAAAGTGCGTCCCGTTCTGGACGCAAATTCCGGGATGCGCTTTCCGGTTGGTGGGTATGCGCACTTTCCGCCGGCGGGCCTGACCCCGTCAGTCCTCAAGCTGTGCCCATTCGTGTGGGTCGTAGACCTTTACGTGCTTGTCGGGCGTGCCGCTCCAGTATTCTTCACCCATAAAAGGTAGATATGCCTGGACGCCGGGGCAGATAAACGGAATCCGTTGCCGCTGCAGGCGCTCGCGCTGTCGCCGCTCCAGGTGCGTCTCTGATATGACGGTCGGCATGCCCGACAGCTCGACGAGGCTTGCCTGGATGCGCTTGAGGTCGGGGAGTGCCGCATGCCATGAAGTCCGCATGATCAAAAACGAGGCGCGGCGGTAGTTCGCCTGCATCACCGTGATGGCGGGGCGCAGCGTGGGGTGGATTTTATCCCGTTCGGGCCAAAGGCCGGCGGTGATCTCGAGGCCCAGGGTCTCCCATAGGTAGTCAAGCTCTTCGTCCATGGCGCCTCGATATCTACGCGGTTATTGATACTTCGATTGTGTTGCCTGGTGCTATCGTTTTCGCGGTTGAATCTGCCAACGGTCGGCGGTTACCGCTCGCGGCGTTTCGCCCTTCGTGCACAGCGGTCGGCTTCACAGGTCCTTCACGGGTTGGGCGAAATTGGGCCAATTTGGCCGAATTTCAAAAAAGTCAAAATTGGGGCTTGCGTCACGGCGGGACTTCCCGTATATTTCTTTCTTGCGCAAAGGCACAGCCGAGCGCAGCGATGCAGTCATTGGGATGTCGTCTAATGGCAGGACAGCGGATTCTGGTTCCGTCAATGGGGGTTCGACTCCCTCCATCCCAGCCATTGCATTTGCTACATATGGCCCGTTCGTCTAGCGGTTTAGGACGCCGCCCTCTCAAGGCGGAGATCACCAGTTCGAATCTGGTACGGGCTACCACAAAATGAACGCCCGGGCCTCGTAAGAGACCCGGGTTTTGTGTATTGACCGCAAGCGGCGTTTGCCGCGTTTCGTTCCGTTCGAGGAGTAGCCATGGACCTGCCTATCAGCTTGGAAGACATCACGTATGCCGAGAACTATCTGGCGCAGGGCGACCTGGCCACCGCAACGCCGCTGCTGGAGCGTCTGGTGGAGCTTGCCGAGGAGTATATCGACGCCGAGTGCAAGACAGAGGAGAAGCGTCAGTACTTTAGCTTTGACAGCAAGTTTGAGCGTCTGGCCTATCGCCGCGTGGAGAAGGATCCGCGCGAGCTGGTGCAGGTCGAGGTGCCGTTTGACCGCCTGTACTCCGACATGGCGTTTGCCTATATTCGCCAGCAGGATTATGTGAGCGCTCGCAATGCCCTGATGCAGGCCGTGCGCTGGGATCCCATGAACTGCAACTATCGTTTGGATTTGGCCGAGCTGTTCCGCGCGCTCGAGGACAAGCAGGAGTGGGCGTCGCTCTCGTATTCGGTGTTGGAGCGTGCGAGTGACGGCAAGTGCGCCGCCCGCGCCTACGCCAACTTGGGCCAGTACTTCTTGGAGCCCGAGACCGAGAATGTCTCTGCTGCCGTGGGCTGCGCGCGCCTGGCGCTGCGCCTGGCGCCCGGCGATTCGCATACGACGCGCCTGCTCAACAAGATCCATACCACCTATCCGGATGCCGCCGACGAGAGCGACGACCATGTGATGGGTGAACTGGCCCTGCAGGGCGTGCCGACCTCGCCTTCGGCCGAGATTGCGATCTGCCTGATTATGTGCGCGACCGATGCCGCAAACGACGGCGACAAGCGTGAGGCGACGCGTCTGACGGTCCGTGCCCGAGACCTCGTGGGTGAGGAGGCCTGCGCAGCGATCATCAAGCTGGTACGCGAGAGCGATGCCGAGCTCAATGCCGAGCGCAAGGCGAAGCGCGAGGCCGCGGGCTCAGACGCCGAAGGTGCCAAGGAGGCCGGCGATGCCCAGTAAGCGCGAGCGCAAGCTCATCTCCAAGAATCGCTCGGCGCATCACGAGTACTTTATCGATGAGACCTTTGAGTGCGGCATCGAACTGAGCGGCACCGAGGTCAAGTCGATTCGCGAGCGTGCCTGTCAGATTACCGACACCTTTGCGCTCATCCGTGGCGGTGAGTGCTGGCTCGTGGGCCTGCATATCCACCCTTATAGCCATGGTGGCGTGTGGAACCGTGACCCCGACCGCCGCCGTCGTCTGCTGCTGCACCGCAAGGAGATCGATTTCCTCGACGGCAAGCTACGCAACCGCGGCTATGCCCTGGTGCCGCTGGAACTCTACTTTAATACCGACGGCCGCGTAAAGCTGTTGCTGGGCCTCGGTCGCGGCAAGAAGCTCTACGACAAGCGTGAAGATATGGCCAAGCGCGATGTCCAGCGCGAGATTGACCGCGCGCTCAAGGAGCGCAACCGCTAGGCGCTCTCTATAAGTTGCGGTGGAATACGGACCACTTTGGCCTTTAGACGGGCAATTCAGTCCTTATTTCACCGCAACTGCGGGTGTCTCATCTTTCTTACTGTTCTGACACATATGTCTCAAAGGCGGTGTCCGTTATGGGCATCGCCTTTTTTGTGGGTACATACATCCATGAGGTTCCAACCCAGGTTAGGGGAGTGATCGTTATGGACAAAACTGCGTTCTTTACCATGCCGAGCGGTCTGTATGTGGTGAGCTCCGCGGCAGATGGGCTGCGCGCCGGCTGCGTCATCAACACGGCGGTGCAGGTGACGTCCATGCCGCCGCGCATCTCGGTTGCCGTGAACAAGGACAACGTCACCTCGGGCGTCATCGCATCGGCCGGGGCCTTTGCACTGACCGTGATCGATCAGACGGCCGATATGCTCTATATCGGTAACTTTGGCTTTCGCACCAGCAGCGATTATGACAAGTTTGCCAAGTACGAGACCCGCGAGACGGCTCTGGGCATGCCTTATGTGCCCGAGCATGCGGCCGCGCTGTTTAGCTGCCGTCTGATTGACACCGTGGATGTGGGTACGCACCTGCTGTTTATCGGCGAGGTCGAGGATGCCGAGCGCTTGAGTGGCGAGACTCCGCTGACCTATGACTACTACCACAAGGTCCTAAAGGGCAAGACGCCGCCAAAGGCATCTTCGTATCAGGGATAGAAATGCTTTAAAAATACTTGCATTATATTATTGAGAACCTATACTAATAAGTGAAGTACATCAACAGTCACGTTCGAGAGGAGAACATCATGGCTGAGGAGAAGAAGACGTATAAGTTCGTGTGCACCGTTTGCGGTTACGAGGTTGAGGTCGACACGCCCGAGCTGCCCGAGGATTACGTGTGCCCGGTGTGCGGCGTCGGTCCCGATCAGTTTGAGCTCGTCGAGGAGTAGCTCGCAGACACACGGCGATTAGCCATACAGAGCTCTGTTCAAGGGCCCCGGTCGTATGTTTCGGCCGGGGCCCTTTTTGGTGCAAGGGGATCGTATTCGTCCGATCGTCTCGATTTATAACAGCAAGGGGTGGAAATCGGCTCCATCTGTTACAGATTGAGACGTTTGGCTGGGCGGGCGTGCAGTTTCGTTACATCCCTGCCAGCAGCACGGCATCGAGTGCCGTTACGACGACGCCAATCCCTATGAGCAGCGCGTTGAGCGGGCGCGAGTTGGCGTATTTGCCCATGACGCGGCGCGAGCTGGTGAGTCGTATGAGCACGAAGACCGTGATCGGCAGCTGGAGCGACAGTAGCGCCTGGCTCCAGATGAGACCTTCAAAAGGATTCGAAACAACCAGGCAGGCTGCGACTGCGCCGGCAAAGCAGAGCGCCACGCCAATCGAGGAGTGCCGGTCGTGGATGTCGTATTCCTCGTCGAACATGCCGGCCGTAATGGTGCCCGCCGCCATGCCCGCCGTCACGCTGCTCGAGAGGCCCGCGAACAGCAGCGCCACGGCAAAGATGATCGAGCTCGCCGGGCCCAGGATGGGGGAGAGCGTGGCGGCCGCGACGGCGAGGTCGTCTACGACGATGCCGTGGGCAAAGAAGGTCGTCGCGGCCAGGATGACCATTGCCGAGTTGATTGCCCAGCCCACACCCATCGAAAAGAGCGTGTCGAAGAGCTCGTAGCGCAGGCGCTCCTCGATAACCTGCTCGCCTTGGCCTTCGAAGTGCATGGATTGGATGACCTCGGAGTGCAGAAAGAGATTGTGGGGCATAACGACTGCGCCCAGGATGCTGACGACAATTGCAGGTGAGCCGGTGAGCATGCTGGGCGTGATCCAGCCTGCGGCGGCTTGCGTCCAGTCGACTTTGACCAGCGCGAGCTCGGCCAAAAACGACAGACCCACTATGCCAACGAAGGCGATAATCCAGCGCTCGGCACGTTTGTAGGAACTCGTCATGAGCATCGCTATCGATACCGCCGCTACGATGACGCAGCCGGCGCGCACGGGTAGCCCAAAGAGCATCTGGAGTGCGATCGCGCCGCCCAGGATTTCGGCCATGGCGGTGGCGACGGTCGCGAGATATGCGCTGGCGAGCACGGCGCGTCCGACGGTGCGGGGAAGATAGCGGGTCGTGGCCTCGGCAAGGCAGGCACCCGTGGCGATGCCCAGGTGCGCCGCGTTGTGCTGCAAGACGATCAGCATAATCGTGGATAGCGTGACCACCCACAGCAGCGCGTACCCAAACTGCGAGCCCGCGGCCATGTTGGACGCCCAGTTGCCCGGATCGATAAAGCCGACGGTGACGAGCAATCCGGGGCCGATGTGCCGGGCAATGTCCAGGCCACCGTGGCCTCCGGTGCGATGTGAGCCAAAGTGTTGTTTGAGACGGTTGAGCATGGTCGATTCCTGCATAGGGGCAGCGCGGCGCCGCGCTTGGGTTATGCGGCGCCGCGCGCTCGGTTTGGGTCGGGACTACTTGTGCGCCTTGCCCTGATTGGCAACGGCATCGATCTTGGCGGCGATGGTCGCCGGGTCACCGATGTAGCGCTTGTCGAGGACGTTGAAATCGGTGTCGAAGGTGTAGACGAGCGGCACGCCGGTGGGGATGTTGACCTTGAGGATTTCCTCGGGCGTGAGATGCTCAAACTTCATGACGAGCGAGCGCAGGGAGTTGCCGTGCGCGGCGATGAGCACGCGTTTGCCGGCGAGCATCTGGGGACGAATCTCGTCCTCAAAATAGGGCCAGGCGCGGGCGATTGTGTCTTTGAGGCACTCGGTGTAGGGCAGCTGGTCGGGCGCGATGTCGCGGTATTGCTCCTGGGTGTGGGGGTCGCGCGTGTCGCCCGGCTCGAGCGCCGGCGGGCAGACATCGAAGGAGCGGCGCCAGATGAGCACCTGCTCGTCGCCGTGTTCGGCCGCGGCATCGGCCTTGTTGAGACCCTGCAGCGCGCCGTAGTGGCGCTCGTTGAGTTTCCAGGACTTGATGACGGGCAGCCACTCGCGGTCCATCTGGCCGAGCACGATGTTGAGGGTATGGATTGCGCGCTTGAGGCGCGAGGTATAGCAGGCGTCAAAGTCGAAGCCCGCTTCTTTGAGGGCGCGGCCGCCTGCCGCCGCCTCTTCGCGACCCGTGTCGGTGAGCTCGACATCGGTCCAGCCGGTGAACAGGTTGAGCTTGTTCCACTCGGATTCTCCGTGACGGATAAGGACGAGTTGCATCGTCTGCCGCTCTGCTTGGTGTGCCATGGGGGCCTCCTTGATCTGGCACGGCGTGCGTGCCGTTTGCTTGACGCCGCAAAGGATACCCGTTTTAGGCTCAAAAGTTAACCAAGACTAACAAAAATGTTATCTAACAAGGAGCTGGTGCAATGGAGTCAGTACATGCGCGCTGACCGTTCCCGCGCTAAAACGTGTACGTCAGCCTCCAAAGATGTCAAATTTCGACATGTTTGGAGGCTGATGTACACGTTTCAGATTGGTGCAAGGAGTGTCCCAGACTGCCGGCAGAAAAGGAACGTCCCCAAGTGCCGGAAAAGGGATCATTTGTGACGTGCGTTACGCGATTGTTTCGAAACGGGTGGGAAACACAACGGGTCGGTGATGCTCCTAGTATGCCTATTCAACTGACTGTCTAATATCTAGGGGAGGATCGCGATGCAGGCAGATTCCGCTCAGCAGCAGGGCCTTTATCGCCCCGAATTCGACCACGATGCATGTGGCATCGGCGCGCTTGCCGATATCAACGGCGAGCGCCATCACCAGATTCTGGACGACGCGCTGTCCATTCTGGTCAACTTGGAGCACCGCGGCGGCACCGGACTCGAGAAGAACACCGGCGACGGCGCCGGCATCCTGTTCCAGGTTCCGCATCACTTTTTCCGCAAAGAGGCTCAAAAGTGCGGCCAGATTCTGCCGGCAGAGGGCGACTATGGCGTGGCCATGCTGTTCTTCCCGCAGGACGACAAGGGCGTAGAGGATGCCCGTCGCGTGTTTGAGGAGGGTTGCGCCGAGGCCGGCGTGCCACTGCTCTTTTGGCGCGAGGTGCCCGTCGACCCGCACGACCTGGGCGAGACGGCCCGCGCCTGCATGCCCACCATCCTGCAGGCCTTCCTGGGCCGACCCGACGACACGCCCGCCGGTGACGCCTTCGAGCGCCGCCTGTATGTGTGCCGCCGCACCATCGAGAAGAAGGCCGACGCCGAGTTCGCCCTGCGCGACAAGATCTTCTACGTGTGCTCCATGAGCTCGCGCACCATCGTGTACAAGGGCATGCTCGTCGCCACGCAGATGCGCCGCTTCTTCATCGACCTCAACGACGCCGCCGTCAAGACGGCCGTGGCGCTCGTTCACTCGCGCTACTCCACCAACACCACGCCCAGCTGGGAGCGCGCGCACCCCAACCGCTTTATCATCCACAACGGCGAGATCAACACCCTCAAGGGCAACGTCAACTGGATCCGCGCCCGCGAACCCAACCTGTACAGCCCCGTGCTGCAGCACGATCTTGAGCGCGTGATGCCCATCATCAACCGCGAGGGTTCCGACTCCGCGATTCTGGACAACGTGCTCGAGTTCCTGGTCATGAACGGTCGTCCGCTCACGCGCGCCGCATCCATGCTGCTGCCCGAGCCGTGGGACCACAACGACAGCCTGAGCGAGGAGCGCCGCGCCTACGACGCCTACCAGTCCATGCTCATGGAGCCGTGGGACGGTCCGGCCGCCATCGCCTTTACCGACGGCCGCACCCTGGGCGCCGCCCTTGACCGTAACGGTCTGCGTCCGGCTCGCTACTACGTGACGCGCGACGGCCGCTTTATGCTGGCGAGCGAGGTTGGCACCATCGAGGTGCGTCCCGAGAACATCCTGACGAGCGGCTGCCTGGGACCGGGCCAGATGCTCGAGGTCGACTTTGCCCGCGGCCGCGTGATCTACAACGACGAGCTGCGCGCCCGCTATGCCAAGGAAAAGCCCTACCGCGACTGGATCGCCGAGGAGACACTGACGGTCGACGCGCTCGACAAGCCCGCCGCGGCAACGCCGGCCGAGGACGCCGAGGTGCCCGCCGCCGTACGCATGGCAAAGCTCGGCTATCACTGGGACGATGTCGATGAGGTCGTGCGCCCCATGGCCCAGCAGGGCAAGGCCCCGCTCGCGTCGATGGGCATCGATGCGCCGCTGGCCTGCCTGTCCAAGAAGACGCGCTCGTTCTACGACTACTTCTATCAGCTGTTCGCCCAGGTCACGAACCCGCCGATCGACGCCCTGCGCGAGCATATGGTCACTTCGACCACGCTCTACCTGGGCAATCACGGCAACCTGCTCGAGGACTCCCGCGCCGCTTGCCAGCTGGTGCGTCTGGAGCGCCCACTGCTCAACGAGGAAGAGTTCGACCGCATCTGCGCCATCGATCGCGTGGGCTTTAAGACCCGCCGCTTCCGTGCCGTGTATCGCCGCGACGCGGGCGAAGGCGCGCTGCAGGCCGCACTCAAGCAGCTTGCCGAGGACGTTGAGGCCGCGGTTCGCGATGGCGTGAACATCGTGGTGCTGAGCGACCGCGCTGCTGCGGGCGAGGTGCCCGTGCCGTCGCTGCTCGCCGTGGGCTGCGTTCACAACCACCTGATCCGCGCCGGCGTGCGCACCTTTGCCGACATCGTGGTGGAGTGCGGCGACGCCGTGTCCCCGCACGACTTCGCGGCGCTGGTGGGCTACTCCGCGAGCGGCATCTATCCGTACAACGCGCACGCGTGCATCCGTGATCTGGCGGCACGCGGCGACCTGGACGTGACGGCCGAGCAGGGCATCGACAACTACAACAAGGCCGCGACGGCGGGCATCGTCTCCATCATGTCCAAGATGGGCATCTCCACGGTGCAGAGCTACCACTCCGCGCAGATCTTCGAGGCCGTGGGCTTTACCGCGGAGTTCGTCAATGAGTACTTTGCCGGCACGGTGAGCCGCGTGGGAGGTATGGGTGTCGAGGACGTCGAGCGCGAGCAGAACGAGCGTTACGACGCCGCGCTCGCCATCCTTAAGAGCCCGGCACCTGAGCAGCTGCCCACGCTGGGCCTGACCAAGTGGCGCCCGCTCGGCGGCGAGGACCACCTTATCGACCCGCAGACCGTCTACCTGCTGCAGACTGCCTGCCGCGAGGACAGCTACGACACCTTTAAGGAGTACAGCGCCCGCCTGCACCGTACCGGCCGTGCCGTGCGCCTGCGCGACCTGCTGGACTTTGACGACAGCGGCCGCACCCCGGTGCCGCTCGACGAGGTCGAGCCTGCGCTCAACATCGTCCGCCGCTTTAACACCGGCGCCATGTCGTACGGCTCCATCAGCAAGGAGGCGCACGAGTGCATGGCCATCGCCATGAACCGCCTGCACGGCCGCTCCAACTCCGGCGAGGGCGGCGAGGATCCGCGTCGCGAGACCCCGCTGGCCAACGGCGACTCCAAGAACTCCGCGATCAAGCAGGTGGCAAGCGCGCGCTTTGGCGTGACGAGCCGCTACCTGTGCAGTGCCTTCGAGATCCAGATCAAGATGGCCCAGGGCGCCAAGCCCGGCGAGGGTGGTCACTTGCCCGGCAAGAAGGTCTACCCCTGGATTGCCGAGGTCCGTCAGTCCACGCCCGGCATCGGCCTGATCTCGCCTCCGCCGCACCACGACATCTACTCCATCGAGGACCTGGCCGAGCTCATCTTCGACCTTAAGAACGCCAACCCCGGCGCGCGCGTGTCGGTCAAGCTGGTCAGTGAGGCCGGCGTTGGCACCATCGCCACTGGCGTTGCCAAAGGTGCCGCCGACAAGATCTTGATCAGCGGCCACAACGGCGGCTCCGGTGCCGCGGCGCGCGATTCCATTTGGCACGCTGGCCTGCCGCTGGAGCTCGGTCTTGCCGAAGCTCAGCAGACGCTGCTGCAAAACGGCCTGCGCTCGCGCGTGGTGCTCGAGGCTGACGGCAAACTCATGGACGGCACCGATGTCGCCGTCGCATGCCTGCTGGGCGCCGAGGAGTTTGGCTTTGCGACCATGCCGCTCATCTCCATGGGCTGCCTCATGCAGCGCGACTGCCAGCGGGACACCTGCCCGGCCGGCATCGCCACGCAGAACTGCCGTCTGCGTCACGGCTTCCGCGGCAAGCCCGAGCACGTTGAGCACTTTATGCTCTTTGTGGCCGAGCAGTTGCGCGAGGTCATGGCGAGCCTGGGCTTCCGCACCATCGACGAGATGGTCGGCCATCCCGAGTGCCTGCGCCAGATCGAGGTGCCGGGCAACCGC
>CAKUHP010000029.1 GCA_934658705.1 uncultured Collinsella sp.
CAGGCCCTTGCGGCGTAGTCGCTATTTATTCAGTCCAAGTTTCGGGGCGCAGTTCACTGTCCCCTTTGTGGTGGTTTAGGCGATGATGGGGGCGATGGCGCGGATGCAGGCGTCGGCGGCGGTGAAGGTCGTGCTGTCGTCGCTCACGATAAAAATGATCTTGCCCTTGATGCCAAAGTCGCCGATCTCGCTAAAGAGCACATAGGGCTCCTTGTCAAAGCCCGAGATGGGCGAGACAGCCGTTTTGGTGGCATCGGTGAGCTCATCTGCTAGCGCGTCAAGGGAGGCCCACTTAGACGTGTCCTTTACGGCAACGGGAACGGCCACGCGCCCAAAGGGCATGAGATGCACGAGCGTGTTCTTGGAGATGTTGGAGTTGGGGACGATGATGGTCTGACCACAGGCGTCCTCGATAGTCGTGTGGCGCCAGGTGATGTCTTGGACCACGCCCGACACGCCGCCGACCTCGATGTTGTCGCCGGGCTTGATGATGCCCATAAACGTCACCTGCATGCCGCCGATGAGGTTCGAAAGCGTGTCCTGAAAGCCGAGCGAGATGGCGATGCCGCCAACGCCAAGAGCGGCGACGAGGGCGTTTGCGTTAATGCCAAAGCAGTTGTCGAGGATAAAGCTGCCGCCGATCATCCAGATAACGGCGCGCGCGATGTTGATGAAGATGCTCGATGCGGGGAGTGGGTTATCGTCGCGGTTAAGCAGATGGTGCAGGGTCTTGGAAGCGACCTTGGCGGCAACGGCAGTGTCCAAGGCCAAGATGCCGGCCCAGATGATGTTGTGGACCCATCGTTGCGCAAAGAAATGAAGAATCGGCTCAAACAATTCCATGTAGGGAAACCTCCTAATGATCGTCCAACCATGATACCCACCAAAAAGCCCGTCCGATCAAATTCGGACGGGCTTCTGTGCTCGATATAAGGTTTGCGAGGTGCGGGCAGCGAGGCCCGGCGTCTGGATTAGCGGCGGCGTTTCCAGATGATGCCGAGGACGATGATGACGATACCGCCGATGAGGCATGCGCCGACCACGGCCAGCGTGCGGTCTCCCGTTGCGGCGAGCTTGCCGGTCGTCTTCTTGGTGACGACCGTCGTGGTCGTCGTGTCCGTCTTAGGCGTCGGGATCGGCGTGGGCGCTGGGTTCTCAGCGGAGCCAAAGCTGATGGTGCCTGCGAGCGAGGCCATCTTGTTCTCCCAGCCGTCCTGCCCGATTAGTGCCCTCAGCGCCGCCTCGCACGTGCCCCATTCGGTGCGCTTGGTGGCGTTTGCGAAGGTGGGGAAGTCGGTCGTATTGGTGATGATGTAATTGTTGGTGGCGACGGTGTAGGTCTTGGCGGGGTCGAGCGCGGTGCCGTCCTTGGTGAGCGTGGCGCTCACGATGCGCTTGCCTTCGGGCTGCGTCCAGTCGATTGCCACGTTAATGCCGCCGAAGGAAAGGACGCTGCCGGAGTTGTTGGGCATCTTGTACTCGTCTTGCGCCTCCTGCTCGGTGTGACCCGCTGCCACATAGGCTTGCTGCAGCTCGTAGATGTCGTTGCATTTGTTGCTAATCTCTAACGAGTGCTCAAGCGCGGCGAGGAAGTCCGCGCCGGTCATGGTCCAGGTCTCCACAGTGTTGCCGTAGGGCGAGATGGCGATGACGTCGCCGGCGGTCACGTTTCCCGCCGCGATGCCGCCGCGGATGCCGCCCGCGTTCTCAATGGCAAGGTCCGCGCGCGTCAGATCAGGGTCCGCGCCCGTCAGCGCAAGATAAGAGCCACAGATCACGTGGCCGATGGTCTGGGCCTTGACGGTGTCGCCCGGGTTGCTGGGGCGGAAATCGGTGGTGCGTACCATTTCCCAGCCGTGCGTGCCATATGCATCCTCGCCGTAGAAATAATCGGCGGCGGATGTGCCGAGCACCTTGTTCGATTCCTTTTCAAAGGCCTCGTCGAGCGGCTTGATCTTGTTGCGGACGCCTTCAAGGCAGCTTTGGTAGTCGGAGCCCTTGTCGGGGTCTGTCAAAAGGTCGCTGACGTCCTTGGCGGTGTAGAGCTTCTCGATGCTTTCGCCCGCGGGTACCGTTATCTCGTCATCGTCGGTTGCCTCGGTGCCCTTGGTGTCGTACTCGTAGGGGATGGAAAGCAGTCCCACCTCGGCAAAGGCGCTGCCTGCCTCGACGACGCGGACCGGCTTGCCGTCGGCGCCCGTTACGTTTTCATCCAGGTTGACGTGCTCGTGGCCTGCGATCAGGGCATCGACGCCTTTGAACTGCGCGGCAAAGGTCTTGGCATTGAGCGTATGCGCGATGCAGACGACCACGTTGCAGCCTTGATCCTCGCGCAGTCGCTTGGCCTCGGTATTGATGGCGCCGGCGGCGCTCGAGAAGCTGGTGCCATCGACCAGGTCTGCGCGCAGCGATTCTCCCAACGACTCATCCATGGCGCCCACTACACCGACTTTGATCTGGTAGTTGAACGTGGAGGCACCCTCATCGTCCTCCCAGGTGCGGTCAAGCATCTTGGTGAAGCTTGAGCTCCATACGCCGTTCGAGGACGTTGCGTTCGCGCAGAGCATGGCGAAGGGCGAGCTGGTGGTGCTATAGCCGGTCATGGTACGAAGCTTGTCCGCACCATAGCTCCAGTCGTGGTTGCCAGGCGTGGTCGCGTCATAGCCGTCTGCATAGAAGGTGTCCATGAGCTCGGCGATGCTCTTGCCCTCGCTCATCGTTGCGAAGGACTGCCCGTGGAAGGTGTCGCCCGCATCGAGCAGAAAATCGGGGGCGTTGCTCTGGGCGCTATAGAGGACCGCCAGTCCGTCGAAGCCGACGGTGCCGGTGCCTTTACTCGCGTTGTAGCTGTACTTGTAGCTGCCGTGGATGTCGTTAGTGTGCATCACGGTCACGTTGCCGTTGATTGTCTGGGGCAGATCGCCCGCAAGGGCGAGGCTGGGTGCGTCAGTGAGTGCGCCGGCGAGCAGCGCGGCGGTCAGGGCAAGGCGGGGGAGGAATCTTTTCATAGTGGCTTCCTTAGTCCTTAACCAGAATGCCTGGTTGAATGTCGCCAATATCGACATGATATGCGAAAACCACCACGAAAGTGCCTGTCCCCTTCGTGGTGGTTTTGACGTTTGCGCAGATAAAACCTGCCAAAATAAACCTGTCCCTTTTTGGCAGGTGTTAGCTCAGCAGCATGCGGTCGTTGGCGAGCTCGCCGCCCGAGACCTCCTCGAACTTCTGGAGCAGGTCGGCAACGGTGAGCGACTTCTTCTCGTCGCCCGCCACGTCGTAGATCACGTGGCCCTCGTGCATCATGATCAGGCGGTTACCCAGACGGATGGCGTCGTTCATGTTGTGCGTGACCATGAGCGTGGTCAGGTGGTTCTCGTCGACGATCTCCTCGGTGAGGTTGAGTACCTTGGAGGCCGTCTTAGGGTCGAGTGCGGCGGTGTGCTCGTCGAGCAGCAGCAGGCGCGGCTTGGTGAGCGTGGCCATGAGCAGGGTGAGCGCCTGGCGCTGACCGCCCGACAGAAGGCCGACTTTGGCGTTGAGGCGCGTGTCCAGACCAAGGTCCAGGCGCTTGAGCAGCTCGACGTACTCGTCCTTCTCGGCCTTGGTGACGCCCCACGAAAGGCCGCGACGCTGACCGCGGCGCTTGGCGAGAGCCAGGTTCTCGGCAATCTGCATGTCGGCAGCGGTGCCGCGCATGGGGTCCTGGAACACGCGGCCCAGGTACTTGGCGCGCTGCGACTCGCTCAGACGCGAGATGTCGTTACCATCGAGTTCAATGACGCCCGAATCGAGCGGGTACACGCCGGCGATCATGTTGAGCAGCGTGGACTTGCCGGCGCCGTTACCGCCGATCACGGTCACAAAGTCACCGTCGTTGAGGGTGAGGTCGACGCCGGTGAGGGCGCGCTTCTCGGTAACGGTGCCCTTGTTAAAGGTTTTCTTGACGTGCGAGAGCTTAAGCATCTGCCTCATCTCCCCTCGTATAGGAGCTGCGGAGCTTGTAGCGCTCCCAAACTACGGGCACGCACAGGGCCACGGCGACGATCACAGCGGAGAGCAGCTTCATGTCGTTGGCGTCCATACCCAGCTGCAGCACGATGGCGCGGATAAGGAAGTAGACTACGGAGCCAAAGACCGCGGAGGCCAGGCGGACGGAGAACTGCGTGAGGCCGCCGGGCAGCAGACGACCGAGCACCTCGCCGATGACGATGGCGGCAAGGCCGATGACGATGGCGCCGGTGCCCATGCCAATGTCGGCATACTTCTGGCTCTGGCAGATGAGCGCGCCGGCAAGGCCGATGAGGGCGTTGGAGAGCACGAGGGCGATCATCTTGGTGGTGTTGGTGTTAACGCCCAGGGCGCGGATCATGTACTCGTTGTTGCCGGTGGCACGCAGCGCGGAGCCGATTTCGGTGCCAAAGAACCAGTACAGGATGGCAACGATTGCTACGGCCAGAATGATGCCCAGGATGATGGCCACCGTGGACTGCGGTAGACCCGTCATATTGCTGACGGACGAGAAGATCGTGCCCTTGGCAAGGATGGGCGTGTTGGACTTGCCCATGATGCGCAGGTTGATGGACCACAGGCTGATCTGCGTAAGAATTCCGGCAAGGATTGCGGGGATCTCGAAGACGGTGGTCAGGATGCCCGTGACGGCGCCCGCGATGGCACCGGCACACATGCCGGCTAGAACGGCGACCAGCGGGTCGACGTTATTGTTGACGATGAGTACGGCGCAGACACAGCCGCCGAGGGCAAAGCTGCCGTCGCAGGTCATATCGGGGATGTCGAGCAGGCGGAACGTGATAAACACGCCAAGCACCATAATGCCCCAGAGGACGCCCTGCGAAACGGCGCCCTGCAATGCAATGAGCATGCTTCATACCTCCTAGGATAGGGTGGACACGTGAGTCACCATGATAGCGGTAACAATGCATAAAAGAGCTGCGGACGGATGTTTTGTCTCATCCGAAACAAGCAGGGCGAACGCCGGTCTTTGGCGTCCGCCCCTGTGGCTCAGATATTGAATAACACGGCTGTAACGCGAGCACGGGCTCTAGACGCATCGCCGCGCATGGCGTTACTCGTCCAGAGCGGAAAGGTCGATACCCAGAGCCTCGGCCATCTCGTCGTTCTTGACGACGACCAGGTCCTTGCTCGAGAGGTGCTTGATCGCCATGTCCTCGGGCTTAGCCTCGCCCTTCAGGATCTTGACGGCCATCTCGCCTGCGGCATAGCCCAGGTCCTCGTAGTTGATGGAGAGGGTGAACAGGCCGCCGGCCATGCACATGCCCTCCTCGCCGGTCACGAAGGGAAGCTTGTTCTCCTTGCAGATCTGGCCCACCTGCGAGGCGCCCGCGGCGATGGTGTTGTCGGTGGGGGAGTAGAGCGCGTCGACCTTGCCCACGGCAGACTCGACGACGGACTGGATCTCGTTGGAGCTCGAGACGGTGAAGTCGGTGTACTCCAGGCCCAGCTTGTCGAGCTCCTTCTTGGCGGCCTTGATCTGGACGTCGGAGTTGGACTCGGCGGTGCAGTAGAGCAGGCCGACCTTCTTGACGTCGGGCAGGACCTTCTGCATCATCTCGAGCTGCTCGGCGACCGGGGTGAGGTCGGAGGCGCCGGTGACGTTGGTGCCGGGCTTGTCGTTGTCCTGGACCAGGCCGGAGGCGGCGTAGTCGGTGATGGCGCAGCCCACGATGGGGATATCGGCGGTGGCGCCGGCGGCAGCCTGCGCGGCGGGCGTGGCGATGGCATAGATCAGGTCGACGCCGTCGCCTACGAACTTGTCGGCAATGGACTTACACGTGGACTGGTCGTTCTGGGCGTTCTTCTGGTCGATCTTGACCTTGAGACCGCTCTCCTTGATGGCCTTGACAAAGCCGTCGTTGGCGGCATCGAGTGCGGAGTGCTCGGTGAGCTGCAGAACGCCGATGGTGTAGTCGGAACCGGCGGCAGCGGAGCCGGAACCAGAGTTGCCGCCGCATCCGGCGAGCGGAGCGAGCGCGAGCAGACCGGCGGAGACCAGAAAACTCCTGCGGCTGATGGTGATGTCCTTCATATCATTACCCCCAGTATAAAAATGGCTGGAAACACTGCACTAGGAAAAAGTGCAAGTGGGACTATAGTAACGCCGATGTCCATTTTTACAATATCTGGGCGGGTTATTTAATAGGGAATTGCGCGGATGGCGGAATCGGCCGCTAGACGGTGGCGGTTTAGGCGGCGGGCGCGGGCCACTCGTCTGCGTCCAGGGCGGCGAAGAGCTTTTTGCCGTCGAGCAAGCGCGTGCAGACGTTTCTCATGCGGCTGACCTCTACGGTGCGCAGGGTGTCGTCGATACCCCGGTCGTCGTGGACGGTGCCCAGCAGATACGAGATTCCGTCTCGCTGCCTGATGGCAAACGGCTGTATGGTCATCCGGATTGCCTCGTCCGTGCCGCGCGGTCCGGTGCCCCAGAGGTCAAAGCTTACAGAGGTTCCCTGGTCTATAGCCTGCTCGATAAGCTCGCAGGCGTCGATGTGCGTGACGGGCGGCTTGGCGCCTTTGGTGGGCGTACTGGAGATGACCGGCGTCGGCTCGGGTACATTGAGGTAGCCGCGAACGTCGACGCTCGCCATGCTGACAAGGTGCTTGGCCATGCGCTTTCTGATTGCGACGGGCGTAGAACGGTTTCGCATGACCATGCCGTGCAGACGAACGATCTCCTCATCCGTGAGCGGGCGAGTGAGCAGGCGATAGCCCACGCCGCGCTTGTATTCGATTTCGTATCCGGCGCGGCGTAGTGCGGAAATGGCGGTATAGATGCTGCGGCGTGCTGCCGAGATGGGCATCTGGGCGGGATTATCGGGATGAGCGAGATGATCGGCCAGCTCATCGGGAAGCAAGGCCTTGTCCTCGCCGGTGTGGTCGCTCAGGACCTGCAAGATTCGCACGGCGCGATAGGCGGCAAGGGAAGCGGCTCCCCTGGTGGTGGTCTCGTAGTTTTCAACAGCGGTTTCGGTCATGGCGCCCACATCCTTTCCGTTTCCGGGCGATGGTGGCTTTGAGCCTAGAGTGCCACAGCCGATCGCGAACGCCTGGAGGCATGGGTGGTCGATTTGTGCCGGCGGGCGGCAGGTCGAGTTTTCAACAGCCCTGCTCAACTGACCAAAAGCTTGCCAAAAGCTTGACGGATGCTGTTGAAAAAAGCGCCCCTCGGCTGTTGCCGAGAGGCGCTAGCGCGGTGCGATACGGCGCACGAGGAAGTGCGGCGATTAGAAATCGGCGTTGCCCACGGTGCGGGGGTGCGGCAGGACGTCGCGGATGTTGCCCACGCCCGTCAGGTACATGACCAGGCGCTCGAAGCCCAGGCCGTAACCGGCGTGCTTGCAGGAGCCGTAGCGGCGCAGGTCCAGATAGTACTTGTACTGCTCAGGGTTCATGCCCAGGTCCTTGATGCGGCCCTCGAGCAGGTCCAGGCGCTCCTCGCGCTGGGAGCCGCCGATGATCTCGCCGATGCCCGGCACCAGGCAGTCGGCGGCGGCGACGGTCTTGCCGTCGTCATTCATGCGCATGTAGAAGGCCTTGATCTCGGCAGGGTAGTCGGTCACGAAGGTCGGGCGCTTAAAGTGCTCCTCGGTCAGGAAGCGCTCGTGCTCGGTCTGCAGGTCGATGCCCCAGCTCACGGGGTAATCGAACTTGTGGCCGGCGGCGACGGCCTGCTCCAGGATCTCGACGGCCTCGGTGTAGGTGACGCGGGCAAAGTCGGAGTTTGCCACGTGGTTCAGACGCTCGATGAGACCCTTGTCCACAAACTTGTTGAGCATGTTGAGCTCGTCGGGGCAGGTGGCCATGACGTCCTTGAGGACGTACTTGAGCATGGCCTCGGCGTTATCCATGTAGTCGTTGAGGTCGGCGAAGGCCATCTCGGGTTCGATCATCCAAAACTCGGCGGCATGGCGCGTGGTGTTGGAGTTCTCGGCGCGGAAGGTGGGGCCAAAGGTGTAGACGTCGCCAAAGGCCATGGCGAAGTTCTCGGCGTTGAGCTGGCCGGATACGGTAAGGCTCGCGTGCTTGCCAAAAAAGTCCTGGCTCCAGTCGACCTCGCCGGCCTCGGTGAGAGGCGGGTTTTTGGGGTCGAGCGTGGTCACGCGGAACATCTCGCCGGCGCCCTCGCAGTCACTCGTGGTGATGATGGGGGTGTTGACGTAGACAAAGCCCTGCTCCTGGAAGAAGCGGTGGATAGCAGCCGCGGCGACGGAGCGAATGCGGAACACGGCGCGGAACAGGTTGGTGCGCGGACGCAGGTGCTGCTGGGTGCGCAGGAACTCGACGGTGGCGCGCTTCTTTTGCAGCGGGTAGTCCGGAGCGCTCGTGCCCTCGACCACGATGGAGGCGGCAGTGAGCTCGAAGGGCTGGGGCGCGTCGGGCGTCAGCTTGACGGTGCCGGTGCAGATGAGGGCGGCAGAGACGTTTTGGTGGGCGATCTCGTCGTAGTTGTCGAGTGCCTCGCGGTTCATGACGACCTGCAGGTCGCGGAAGCAACTGCCGTCGTTGAGCGTAACGAAGCCAAAGTTCTTCATGTCGCGGACGGACTTGACCCAGCCGGCAACGGTGACGGTCTGGCCGCCGAGCGACTCGGCATCGGCATAGAGCTGCGCGATTTTGGTGCGGTTCACGTATCCTCCCATAACGGTTGTACGGATTATTTCCAAACAGTTAACCATTCTAACCCGCGAGCGGGGGCGTAGCAAAACGGCAGATGCGATGTATGGGCGTGGCGTGGGCGCCGTGCGGGTGCGGGCTTTACGTTGTCTAGTGCCCGCAGATGGCTTGGCGGATGAGGGCTGCGTAGGTGTCGATTCCCGCCTGGGTGAGGTGCGTGCCGTCGTCGACGAGGTATTCGCTGTGGCCCTCGGAGGCGCCGTTCCAGTCGATGATGCCGGCGTTGTCGTTTTGGGCGCATACGTCGCGGATCGTCTGGTTGTTGCGGTCTTGCAGCTCGAGCGGCACGCGCACGGTCACAAAGTAGATGGGCTTGCCGCCCACGGCATTGATCACGTCTTGTACCTGCTGCGGGTCGCGGATGAGGCCGTTGGTGCCAAGTGCGCAGATGACCACGCTTGGATCGTAGTTGGCGCTGTCCTGTGCATAGACATCCTGGAAGGTGTAGAACTGGCGGCTTACCACGCCGTCGATGAAGGCGTTGGGAAGCGCGGCCTGAATACCGGACTGTGCGCCCGCAGTGACCGAGTCGCCGATCATCAGCACGCGGGCATCGCAGGTTCCAGTCGCCTCGTCGTAGGTAAAGCTCTTCCAGTCAAGGTTCTTGGGGACCTTTTCGGCGATGGGACCCTCTTTGGGCTTTTGCTGAGCGGCGTCGCTGGGCTGAGCGTTTTGGTCGGATGTTGCCTTGGCATCCTTATCGCTGTTGTTGCTGTCCATGGGCGAGGCGGCATTCTGGGCAAGCTCGGGACGGAGCTGCTCGGCGCGGGCGGTGGCGATGCCCGTCCAGTCGAGCGGTGCGAAGGCGAGTGCGAGGGCGCATGCAGCGCCAAGTGCGGGAAGTGCCATGGCGGGCGAAAGGACGCGCTTCTTTGCCGTACTGTCCTGCTGAGCGGGCTTGCGGGACCAAGGGCGTTCGACCAGGCGATAGAAGACCTCGGCTACCGCAAGGATTACAACAAGCTGCAATACCTGCTCCCACCAGGCGATGCGGGTAGTGCGGGTTGCCGGATTCATAAGAAGCAACAGGGGATAGTGCACCAGGTAAACCGAGAACGAACGCTGCCCCAACCAGACGAGCGGTTTGGCCAACAGCAGGCGTCGCACGACGCATTCCGTGTTCTGCACACAGATGATAAGGAGCCCGGTGAGCAGGGCGAGCAGCAAAAAGCCGCCGCGGTAGAGCCAGGGATTCTCACCGGTTAGCATGAGCGCGCCGACTATGACGGCAGCGAGCCACGCGACGGAGACCACGTTGACCTTCGAGATGCCTTTGCTGGTGCCGGGGGTGGGGATGTTACTGCTCAGTATCTCGCGCAGACGCGGCGCGGCGATGGCGGCCAAGGCTCCGCACAAAAGCTCGGCGGCGCGGGCGTCGGTTCCGTAGTAGACGCGCGACGTGTCGGCGGCGGGGCTAAACATGAAGGCCATCGCCGCCGCCGATGCGAGCGCGAGCGTGACCGTGACGCCGATGGCAGTGTTGCGTGAGCGGGTTTTGCTGCACAGCGCCATAAGGATGACCGGCCATACCAGATAGAACTGCATAGTGACGCCGCAGAACCACAAATGCGTGAGGGGCGAGGGGAGTCCCGCAGCGGCAAAATACGAGACGTCGCGGAAGATGTAGAACCAGTTGCTCAAAAAGAGCGCCGACGGCAGGGCGTCCTGCTGCACCTTAGGGAGTAGGCTCGGGGCCGCGATGTAGGTGACGACGGCGGCAAGCGCGATGGTCACGACGATCGGCGGCATCATGCGCGTGACGCGGCGGGTGAGGTAGCGCGGATACGAGAACCCGTCGCGCGCCGTTGCTCGCATAATGCTTTTGGTGGCGAGATAGCCACTCAGCGTAAAGAAGAGTGTAACGCCCAAAAAACCGCCGGTCAGGCGGCTGGGGCGAAGGTGATATAGGACGACGCCGGTGATGGCGAGGGCGCGAAGCCCGTCGAGTGCGGCGATGCGTTGGCTGCGTTGAGACGCTGCGTGTGCGGCGCCCGTGGGTGTGTTTTGCATCGATCTTTCCTCCAATGTCGACCTAGCAGTCTAGCGCTCTGCGCGGACAAAGGAAGGGGGTTCGCATGGTTGAACAACACGCCGATGGGCGATGCCTCGCCATGCAAAAGCCGCACCTGCGCTGATGCTTAGCTGCCTATGTAGAAACGTTTCAGAATCTCTTCATAAGCAAAAACAACAACACAGATGCGGCAAAGATGCGCAGGGGGTTGACCCTTTGTGCGACGGTGCTCGGCTACTTGGTCTTGGCCACCAGCAGCGGATCGCCGAGCTTGACGAGCGGGTTGTCGCCAAGAAGCGTGCCAGACTCGCCGACGTGGTCGATGCTCTTGAGGCGGTCGAGCTCAGAGATGATGACGGTCACGATGTCCTCGTGGCCGGCGGCCTTGATGGCGTCGCGGTCGAAGCTGATGAGCGGCTGGCCGGCCTTGACCGTGTCGCCCATCTCGACAAAGCGAGCAAAGCCCTTGCCGTTCATTTGCACGGTGCCCAGGCCAACGTGGATAAACACGCGCAGGCCGTCCTCGGTAATCATGCCGATGGAGTGGTTGGTGACGGTGGTGGCGCCGATGCGGCCGTTAGCGGGGGCGTAAATGGTGTCGGTAATGGGTTCGATGCCATAGCCCTGGCCGAGCATGCCCGAGGCGATGGTCTCGTCGGGAATCTCGTCCAGATTGACGAGCACGCCGTTGACGGGGGCGTAGATGACGCCTTCGCGGGTGGCGAAGCTTGCTGCGGGCGGAACGGATGCCTCGCCCGTCGAGGTGAAGGTGGACTTAAGCGAATCGAGCAGACCCATAGTTGCCTCCAACTTAAATAGGCGCATATCGCGCGCTTGGTTTGCCGGAAACGTTTCATATGTGTTTCGCGGCTTGGTCAACGCCCCTATTCTACGCTGCTCAACGATACCTCTGAACTGGGATTATGTGATATATCAGTTGAAGGGAAACTTATTGCCGGAGTGTTTCTGTGCCGCGGGCCCAACTGGGGTACGCTAAGGTGCGAAAAATGAGTGCGCATAATCTGCGCGAAGGGAGCACATATGATTGTCGAGAACCATGCGCTGTGGGGCGAGGAGCCGACCGAGGAATATCCGGCGACGTTTACCTATTTGGGTGCCGAGCCGTTGCCCGATAAGCCCAATGGCCGCCGCCCGGCCGTGATCATCTGCGGCGGAGGCGGGTTTACGCACATCGCTCCGCATGAGCAAGATCCCGTGGCGTTTGCATTTTTGGATCACGGCTACCAGGCTTTTGTGCTCAATTATGTGACGAGCGCCACGGGCGATGTGAGTTTTCCGCACCCGCAGGCTGATCTCGCCAAGATGGTCGCCACGGTTCGCGCCAACGCCGATGACTGGCATGTCGACCCCAAGCGCGTGTGCGTCGTGGGCTTCTCGGCGGGTGGCATGATCTGCGCCTCGTTGGCAACGCAGTGGAAGACCGGCCCCTTCGCGGGCCTTGCCGGGGCGCGTCCGGAGGATATTCGCCCCGATGCCGTGGTTCTGGGCTATCCGCTGCTCGACCTTGCCTATGTGCGTGACATGCAGACGCGCGACCCGCGCATCGACCTGCGCGTGCCCAAAACCGGCGGCAAGACGGGGCGCGATTTGCTCAACGACTATCTGTCGATGGTGACGGGCGGCGAGGCGACCGACGAACATCTGGCTGACATTTGTCCTACCACGCACGTCTCGCGTCAGATGCCCCCGACCTTTGTGTGGGGCGTTTCGGACGACAAGACGGCGCCGATTGCGCAGGTCTATCCGTTTGCACAGCGCATGGCCGAGGAAGGCGTCGCATGCGAGATGCACGTCTTTGACCAGGGCGGCCACGGCCTTTCACTCGGCAACGCCAACACCGCCGTCGACAACGAGGGCAAGCAGGTGGCAGTCCGCCCCTGGATTCGCCTGGCCTTCCGCTTCTTAGGCCGCAACGGCTTCTAGCTCGCGCAGCGCGAGGGTGGATAATCTCCCGTTTTTGGTCTGCTTTTCGTCCAAAAACGGGAGATTATCCACCCTCGTTAAGCTGGCGCCTGATGGCGTCCCTTGTTGCTTTCCTACCAAACGGTGAACTGGGCGTTCTCCGTATTCCAATGGACATCGCGAACATAGTCTCGTACGCCCGCCGCATCTCGTGCTTCGAACAGTTCAAGAATATGAGCATGCTCGTTGTTGGCTTTATTGAGCAGCTCGCACGCTGTCTCCTGGTCGACAGTCTCGTAATCGCGCTTGATAAAGCAGCGCTCGAGCTGCGAAATCATGTCGCGCAGACGGTCGTTGCCGCAGCGGTTGAAGTACGTAAGGTGAAAGTCTCGTTGAATATCGTCGTACTTACGGATGAGACCGCCTTGGATCGCAAGGTCCATGGAGCCAACGAGAAATTTCAGCTGCGTAATGTCGTCGTCGGTTAGGTTCGGACAGGCGAGATATGCGGCCTGCCCGTCGAGCGGCCCCATAATCTCAAAGACTTCAACGGCGTTTTGCTGATCGAACCCACGCACGCGGAATCCGCGGCGGGGGAGATTGTCCAGATAGCCGTCGCTTGCCAGCTGGATGAGCGCTTCGCGGACCGGCGTGCGAGACACGCCCATGGCATCGCAGATCGCTTGCTCGCTCAAACGGTCGCCGGCGGACAACTCGCCGGCGTCAATACGGCTCGAAATGTAGTCGTATACGTGGTCCTTCAGGGGTCTTCTGAGGGTTTCCATGAGTTTATATCCCTTAACTGTATATTTCCAAAATTAAATACGTTTCGCTTGAATAGCTCAGTTGAATTATAGAACGACCAGGTAAATCATGCTACTTTGCATCGATAAGTGAGAATACGCTCACCGAAGAATACCTACCGTTCAGGATTGTATACAATATACAAAACGGTAAAGACACCCTAAGATAAAGCCATCGAAAGGAAGGCGGGCGCGAAGAAGTCCCGCTCTCTGCTAAGAGATCCAAGGAGGATCATCATGACCAAGTTCAGCCACGTCATCATCCGTCGTCCCGGCAAGTCCCTGAGCAATGGCATCACGAGCGCCCCCGAGCTTGGCCAGCCCATCTATGAGCGCGCGATCGAGGAGCACTACGATTACGAGCACGCGCTCGAGCAGTGCGGCGTGGACGTGTCGGTGCTGCCGGCGCTCGAGCAGTATCCCGACAGCTGCTTTGTCGAGGACCCCGCCGTCATCACTCGCTGCGGCGCCATCATTACCAACCCCGGTGCCGACAGCCGCAACGGCGAGAAGGACGAGATTGAGCCGGTTGTCCGCCGCTTCTTTGACGACGAGCATGTCAAGCACATCGTCTCCCCGGGTACGCTCGACGGCGGCGACGTCATGATGGTCGGCGATCATTTCTACGTCGGTCGCTCCGCTCGTACCAACGAAGAGGGCATCCGTCAGTTCTGCGAGATTCTGGAGGGCTGGGGCCTCGAGGGCTCCGAGGTACCGCTGGAGGAGGTCCTGCATCTCAAGACCGGCGTCAACTACATCGAGGACAACAACATGCTCGTCTCGGGTGAGTTCATCGATAAGCCCGACTTTGCCCAGTACAACAAGATCGTCGTGCCCGAGGACGAGGCTTATGGCGCCAACTGCATCTGGGTCAACGGTACGGTCATCGTTGCCGAGGGCTATCCGACCGTGCTCAAGGCTGTGCAGGATCTGGGCTACAAGACGCTCGTTGTCGACACCTCCGAGTATCGCAAGGTCGACGGTGGTCTCTCCTGCCTGTCGCTGCGTTTCTAACGCGCTAGCTGTAATAGCCTGTTGATCGCTTGACCGATGGCCCGGCACCCGATTCGGGACGTCCGGGCCATCTCTCGTTCGATCACATGATGAAGGGGGTGCGCATACAATGGCCTCTAAAGCTCAAAACGACGAGATTATCGACCCCAATGGCCTTGATCTCTTTCGACTGACCATGATGGTCATCACCGCCAGTATTTGCGGCGGTATCTTCTCTCTTGCTGGCGATATGGCCGCGGGCGGAGCCAATACCGGCGCAGTTATCGTCTCGTGGGGAATTTGCTTTATCGGCGTCTTTGCGCTGATGATGGTGTTCAACGGTTTGTCCCAGGCTCGTCCCGACCTGACCGGCGGTATCTATGCATATGCTGCGGCTGGCTTTGGCGATTACATTGGTTTCAATTCTGCCTGGGGCTACTGGATCAGCGCATGCCTTTCTAACGTGAGCTTTGCGCTCTTGCTGTTTAGCGCGCTGGGCTATTTTTTCCCTGCGTTTGGTGCAGGAAACAATCTGCTTTCCATCATCTGCGCCAGCGTGTTTCTGTGGTTCCTTACCGCTCTGGTGCTTCGTGGCGTCAAGGAGGCCGCAGGCATTAACACGATCGTCACGTTGGCGAAACTGGTGCCGCTGGGACTCTTCGTGCTGAGCATTGTTCTCCTGGGTAAGTTCAACGTCGATATCTTTATGGACAACTTCTGGGGAGAGCCGGCTGGTCCTGGGTTTGGTGAGCAGGTTGTCTCGACCATGATCGCTCTGGTATGGGTCTTCACGGGCATCGAGGGCGCTGTCGTCATTTCGGGCCGTGCAAAGTACGTGCGCGACGTCGGGCGCTCGACGGCACTTGGATTTGCAGCGGTGTTCGTCCTGTATCTGATCATCTCGATGCTGTCGCTCGGCATTATGCCGCGCGAGGAGATGGCACAGCTCGCAACGCCCTCCATGGCGGGAATTCTTGAGTGCGCAATCGGTCCGGTTGGTGCCGCCATCGTTAATCTGGGCGTTATCCTTTCGCTGGTCGGCGCACTGCTGGGCTATGTCATCATTGCGTCTGAGACGCCGTTCGAGGCGGCGCGCCAGGGATCCTTCCCTCTGGCGTTTGCCAAGACGAACAAGCACGATGCCCCGGTGGTAACGGTTCTCGTGAGCTCCGGCATCACGCAACTCTTC
>CAKUHP010000030.1 GCA_934658705.1 uncultured Collinsella sp.
CAGGCGAGCGATGTGCTCAACGTGGGCGATATCGTGCTTTCGCCCAGCCACCGCGAGGTGACTGTTGCCGGTGAGCCGCTCAAGCTCACGCTGCGCGAGTTCGACCTGCTCGAGTACCTTATGCGCAAGCCCGGTGTGGTCTTTACCCGCGAGTCGCTGCTGCAGAGCGTGTGGGGCTGGGATTTCGACGGCGGTTCGCGTACCGTCGACGTGCATGTACAGACGCTCCGCCAAAAGCTCGGAGAGCACGCCGGCGCCATCGAGACCGTCCGCGGTGTGGGTTATCGCCTGGCCGAGCCTTCTGCCAGTGACGATGCCGAAGATGCCAACGACGCGCCTAGCGTATCGGAGGAGTAACCCGTGGTCTTCGCCCCTCAGGGAAAGCGCACCCTGTCGCACCGTGTGTTTGCGACGATCTTTGTCTGCGCCATGGCGGTTATCGTGGCGTTTACCGTGCTGGGTGCGTTCTTTGTGCAAAACACCCTGGCAGATGCCACGAGCGCCAACCTTTCGCAAGAAACCGAGCTTATTGCCGCCGCTTTAAATGAGCAGCAGGAACCCATTGCCTTCCTTCGCAGCCTCGATCGCGAGGACTTGCGTATCACGCTGATTAACCATGACGGGTCGGTCGCCTACGACAATCAGGCGTCGCCTTCCATGCTGCCCAATCACGGCGATCGCCCCGAGGTCGCCGAGGCGCTTGAGAGTGGTGCGGGCTCCGCGGAACGCTCGAGTTCAACGCTCGATGAGATCATGTTGTACCGCGCCATGCGTCTTGATAACGGGCAGGTTGTTCGTTTGGCTCAAGCCCAACCTGGCGTTGCGGCGATTTTGCTGTCGATGGTGGCACCGATGCTGCTCATTGCGGCGGCGGGTGCGGTACTCTCGTTTTTCCTGGCGCGCCGTGAATCCCGCGCCATCATCGCGCCGCTGCAAGAGGTGGATTTGGACCATCCTCGTCGCAGCTATGAGCATGCGTACGCCGAGATGGTCCCCATGCTCGAGCGTATTGAGTCACAACGCCAAGAGCTCAAGCGTCAAATGGCGGTACTGGCCGATAACGACCGCATGCGCCGCGAGTTCACGGCCAATATCACCCACGAGCTCAAGACGCCGCTCACCGCGATTTCGGGCTATGCCGAGCTTATTGCGAACGGCATGGTCGAGGGCGAAGACGACCTGCGCAACTTTGGCGGACGCATCTATCGCGAGGCCGGCCGTCTGGCGTCGCTCGTCAACGATATCCTTACGCTGTCCAACTTGGACGAGGCTGAGCGCGCAACTGAGGGTGAGGCGGTGCCTATTGGCTCCACGGAACCCATTGAGCTTTCGCGTGCCATTTCGACGGTGGAACAGCGTCTTGAACAAGTTGCTGAGCAGTCAAATGTGACCATTGGACTCGAGACGAAGCCCGTGGTCATCGAAGGCGTATCGCGCCTGATTGACGAGCTGATTTATAACCTGGCGAGTAACGCCATCCGCTACAACCGTCCCGGTGGTACGGTGACGCTGCGGTGCGGTACCAACGACGAGGGCCATCCGTTTCTTGCGGTTGCCGATACGGGCATTGGCATCGCGCCCGAGGAACAGGGCAAGGTGTTCGAGCGGTTCTATCGCGTGGACAAGAGTCGTTCCAAGGCGCGCGGTGGTACGGGCCTGGGGTTGGCTATCGTTAAACATGCCGCCCTGTATCACCATGCCGCGATTGACCTATCGAGTGAGTTGGGCGTGGGGACCACCATCACGGTAACGTTTCCCGTACAGCGGGACGAGTCATTCGCATAACAACGCAGCAAGCGTGTTGTTTTGACGCCGCACCGGGGCTGCCGATGCGGCGTTGTTATTGCGCAACATTGCCGTATGCACTGTATCTTATGTATAGAGTTCGAACGTGGTCGGAAAGATGCGATATCATACGAGCAGTTTTGTCGATATGAACTAGGGAAATGAAAGGCAAGCTGCATGACCCTTCTCGAACTGTTCCAGCTGCTCAAGAAGCACCTTAAGCTGGTCATCGCCCTTCCGGTGATTTGCGCGGTCGCCATGGGCATCGTGTCCTTCACCATGATGGACAGCACCTATACCGCCACGACGAGCATGTACGTTCTCGCCAAGACCGACGATAGCGGCCAGATGAGCTACAACGATCTTTCGGCGAGCCAGATGCTCTCCAACGATATCGCCACGCTGCTCGATAGCGATAGCGTTAAGGGCGGCGCCGCCAAGGACCTGGGCCTCGCCGATCTGGACGACTATAAGATCTCCGTTTCCTCCGAGACTACGACGCGTGTCATCACGCTTTCGGTGACGGGTACCGATCCCGAGGAGACGGCAGAGGTGGCAAGGGCCATGGCCAGCTCGGTGAGCACGGTCGCTCAGAACGTCGGTGCCGCTCAGAGCATTAACGTTATCGATAAGGCAAAGACCCCCGAATCGCCCAGTGGCCCCAAGCGCACGCTGTACGTTGCCGTCGCCTTCCTCGCCGGCGTCTTTATCGCAATTGCCTACGTCGTTTTGGCGGATATGCTCAACACGCGCATCCGCGGTGTCGAAGAGGCAGAAGAGCTCCTTGGTATTCCCGTTGTCGGCCGAATTCCGGCTATGAAAGGTGGTAAATAGGCATGGCTAGGGCTAAGAACACCGATAAGCTCGTTGTACAGAATGCCGCCAAGACCCTTCTGGCCAACATTCGCTTCGCGAGCGTGGATGACCCCATTCGCACCATCACCGTTACGTCCTCGATTCCCAACGAGGGCAAGTCTACGGTTGCCATCAATCTCGCCCAGGCTATCGCCACCAGCGGCAAGAGTGTTCTTCTGGTCGAGGGAGACATGCGTCGCAGGTCCCTTTCCGATATGCTCGGCGTTCGCTCTCGTGGCGGTCTCTATGCAGTCCTGTCCGAGCAGATTTCCATTGACCAGGCAATCGTCGAGACGGGTCAGAAGAATTTCTACTTCCTCGATGCGGAGCCGCATATTCCCAATCCTGCCGACATCATCGTGTCTCACCGCTTTTCTAAGCTGGTTAAGGCGCTGTCCGCCAAGTTCCAGTATGTCATCTTTGACGCTCCTCCGGTCGGCACCTTTATCGATGCTGCCGAGATTGCCAGCCTGACCGACGGCACGCTGTTCGTGGTGCGCGAGGACTTCACCAAGCGCGAGGAGGCACTCAACGCCATCGCTCAGCTTAAGAAGTCCGAGAAGGTCAAGCTTATCGGTACCGTTATGAACTTCTGCGAGACCGAGACCAGCGAGTACTACTATTCTTACTACACCAAGGAAGGTAAAAAGGTAAAGAACGGCTCCGCTGCCCAGGGCGCTTCTAAAAAGGGCATCTTTACCAACCGAGCAAACGTTTAGCTGATTAAGGCCGACCTATGCGCGACATTCATTGTCATATCTTGCCGGGTGTAGACGACGGTGCTGCCGATCTCGATGAGAGCTTGGCGATGCTTGCGGCTGCCAAACAGGCTGGCGTAACCAGAATTGTCTGCACCCCGCACTGCCGAGACCCCTTTTTTGACTACGACAAGATGTGGGATGCCTTTGAGCTGTTGCGGGATAACGCAGACGGCTTTCCGCTTCAGATGGGCTTTGAGGTCAATCACCGAAAGCTCGTCGAGCTTGGCATCGATGCCGCGGAATACTTGCATTTCGATGGAACCAATGAGTTTTTGCTCGAGCTTTCGACGCATGCCGATTCTTATGCGTTTAGAGAGTACGAGAATACGATTTACGATTTGCAGTGTCGTGGCTACCAGGTGATCATCGCCCATCCCGAGCGCTACCGCGCCGTCCAAAAGGACGTGGGCGTGGCGGAGCGTCTGGTCGATATGGGCTGTAAGCTGCAGGCTTCAGCAGACTTTATCGCCGGCGGCCGCTTTGGCCGCGAGAAAAAGCCGGCACAGCGTCTGTTCGATCAGAACCTGTACAGCTTTATTGCGAGCGATGCTCATAACGTGGGTCACTACGATTGCCTGGCAAAGGCTCGTGCACAGTTTAGCGTGCGCGGGGCTCATTTTCGCTAAAATCTGTCTCTAACGTTCGCATTGAATAAAGGGGCGGCTATGGATATCCAACTTAAGACGGATTGCTTTGATGGCGCGGCGCAGGTGCGCCGCGCCGTTTTTATGGACGAGCAGGGCTATGAGAACGAGTTCGACGCCATCGACGAGGCGCCGAGCTGCATTCATGTGACACTCTACGTGGACGGCGCGCTTGCCGGCTGCTCGCGCGTATTTCCCGAGGAGCTGGAGCGCGTGGCCGATGCGGAGGCTCCGGTGTCGCCGGCGTGCGACTTGGACGAAGGCATCGCGGCGGGGGAGACCTATATTATGGGGCGCGTCGCCGTGCTGCCCGCCATGCGTCGCCGTGGCCTGGCGAGCAAGATTGTCGAGGCCAGCGACGCCGCCGCGCGCGATGCCGGTGCCAAGCTCATAAAGCTGCATGCGCAAGAGTACGTGCTGCCGCTCTACGCCAAGGCGGGCTACACGCAGATCGCCCCAGTGGACTACGAAGACGAGGGCCAGCCCCATGCCTGGATGGCTAAACTGCTAGGCGACAGATAGGGACGTTCCTTTTCTGCCGGCAGCTGGGGACACTCCTTGGCAATCGATGCATAGGCGTTCCGACGGTCCGACATACAGTTTTTCGATTCCGTATGTATATATGCGCGCTAATGGGTTATAAAATCTAAGTCTGAACATAGCAGGTCTGCAATGCGGCTCGGGCAACCGAGCCGTTTTTGCGGACAGGGGTAGCGCGAAAGGACTGCACATGCGTCAATTTAAGACCGAGAGCAAAAAACTGCTCGACCTCATGATCAACTCCATCTACACCAATAAGGAAATCTTCCTGCGCGAGCTTATCTCCAACGCGAGCGATGCCGTCGACAAACTCAACTTTAAGAGCCTGCAGGATCCGAGCGTCAAGCTCGACCAGGGTGACCTGGCCATCCGCGTCTCTTTCGATAAGGATGCTCGCACCATCACGATCTCGGATAACGGCATCGGCATGACCGTCGAGGAGCTCGAGCGCAATCTTGGTACCATCGCCCACTCCGGCTCCGAGGAGTTTAAGACCGAGAACGCCGAGCAGCAGGGCTCCGATGTCGACATCATCGGCCAGTTTGGCGTGGGCTTCTACTCGGCCTTTATGGTCGCCAGCCACGTGAAGGTCGTCAGCCGCGCCTATGGCGAGGATGTCGCCCATGTGTGGGAGTCCGACGGCCTTGAGGGTTATACCATCGAGGACGGTGAGCGCGCCGAGCACGGCACCGATGTCATCCTGACGCTGCGCGAGAACGAGAAGCTCGACGCCGACGGCGAGGCCGAGACTTACGATCGCTTCCTGACGGAGTGGGGCCTCAAGAGCCTGATTCAGCAGTACAGCAACTATGTGCGCTACCCGATTCAGATGATGGTGAGCAAGAGCCGTCAGAAGCCCAAGCCCGAGGACGCTGGCGACGATTACACGCCCGAGTACGAGGACTACCAGGAGCTCGAGACCGTCAACTCCATGACGCCGATCTGGAAAAAGCGCAGCTCCGATGTTGAGCAGAAGGACTACGACGAGTTCTACAAGTCCACGTTCCACGACTTTGACGATCCCGCGCGTACTATCAGCTTCCATGCCGAGGGTACGCTCGAATACGACGCCCTGTTGTTTGTCCCGGGCCGCGCGCCGTTCGACCTGTACAGCAAGGATTACGAGAAGGGCCTGTCGCTCTACAGCTCCAACGTGCTGATCATGGAGAAGTGCGACGACCTGCTGCCCGACTACTACAACTTTGTGCGCGGCGTCGTGGACTCTGCCGACGTGACGCTCAATATTTCGCGCGAGACGCTGCAGCAGAACCGTCAGCTCAAGGCTATCGCCAAGCGCGTGGAGAAGAAGATCACCGCCGATCTTGAGGATATGCGCGATAACGACCGCGAGGCCTATGAGAAGTTCTTTGAGAACTTTGGCCGCGGCCTTAAGTACGGTATCTACTCGAGCTATGGCATGAAGGCCGACGAGCTCGCCGACCTGCTGCTGTTCTGGTCTGCCAAGGAGCAGAAGATGATTACCCTGGCCGAGTATGCCAAGGGCATGCCCGAGGGCCAGAAGGCCATCTACTATGCCGCCGGCGATTCGCGCGAGCGCCTGGCCAAGATGCCCGTCGTGAAGGGTGTGCTCGATCGCGGCTATGATGTGCTGCTGTTGACGCAGGACGTGGATGAGTTCACCTTCCAGGTCATGCGTGAGTACGTGGCCGCCGATATGCCCAAGATCTACGAGGACGACGCCGCTCGCGAGGCTGCCGAGAAGGCTGTGGCCGACGGTGCCGAGCCCGAGGTCGAGGACCGTCATCTGGAGCTCAAGAACGTCGCGACCGGCGATCTTGACCTGGCGACCGATGACGAGAAGAAGGAGGCCGAGGACGCCACCAAGGAGAACGAGGACCTCTTTGGCGCCATGAAGGAAGCACTCGGCGACAAGGTCGAGAAGGTTGCCGTTTCTGCCCGCCTAAGCGATGCCCCCGCGTGCATCACCACCGAGGGCCCGCTGTCGCTCGAGATGGAGAAGGTGCTCCAGAAGGGTCCCGAGGGCGCGCCCGACGGCATGCCCAAGAGCCAGCGTGTGCTCGAGCTCAATGCCAAGCACCCGGTCTTCGCCAAGCTCGTCGCTGCCCAGAAGGCCGGCGACGCCGATAAGATCAAACAGTACTCCGGCCTGCTCTACGACCAGGCCCTGCTCGTCGAAGGCATCCTCCCCGAGGACCCCGTAGCCTTCGCAGCAGCTGTCTGCGAACTTATGTAGTTCGGGGATACGGCACCGTAACTAATTAGAACGAGAGTGGATAATCTCCCGCTTTTGGCTCGAATGCGGGCTTGAAGCGGGAGATTTTCCACTCTCGTTTGTTTTTTACGGAGTAGTCGTTGGGTTGCTAATTTGTGCGGGTTGTGGTTTTGTGAGCTGCGGGAATTTGAGATACTGTACATCTGTACGTTAACTCATCTTCGTAGTATATTGCTACCCGCAAAACTCAGCACCATTGTGCTGCGAGACGCTAGGGTGCCTCCATACAATGGTTGTTAATAGCATGATTCGGTTGAACGACAGGATGGATGGTCCAAGCGTGAGTCTCGGCAGCAAACTATCCGATGCAAAGGTTTCCTTTGCGATCTTTAAACGTGACATCAAGCGATTGCTCGTGAACCCCGTTGCCCTGGTGGTTACTCTGGGCGTGTGCGTCATTCCCTCGTTGTACGCCTGGTACAACATCGTGGCCAACTGGGATCCGTACGGAAATACCCAGGGCATCAAAATCGCCATCGCCAACAATGATCAGGGCACCCAGAACGACCTGGTGGGCGAGCTCAATGCAGGCGATAAGGTGGTCGATCAGCTCAAGGAGAACGACCAGCTCGGCTGGACCTTCGTTGACTCGGCGGCCGATGCCAAAGAGGGCGTCGAGAGCGGCGAGTACTATGCTGCCATCGTGATCCCCAAGAACTTCTCCGACAATCTCGTCTCGATGCTCGACGGCAATTACCATCAGCCCAAGCTCACCTATTACGTCAACGAGAAGAAGAGCGCCATTGCACCCAAGGTCACTGACACCGGTGCCAACACCATCGAGGAGCAGATTAACGCGGAGTTTGTCTCCACGGTGGGCGAGACCGTCGCGGGCATTGCCAAGGATGCCGGCGTCGATCTTAAGGACAAGGCAACCCAGACCCAGGATTCGCTGGCGGGCTCGGTGTCCGAGGCGTCTGACACGCTGGGCGAGGTACGTGATTCCATCGGCGATATGAACACCGCCATCGACAAGACGAGCAGCTCGATTGCTTCGGCCGATGCCGCGCTGGCGGGTTTGCAGGGCCAGGCGCCTTCTCTGACGCAGGCGATCTCCCAGGGCAACGACCTGCTGGGCGAAGCTCGCACCACGGCGGGTAAGTCCATCACCTCGCTCTCGAAGGCGCTCTCGGAGGGCAGCATCGCGCTGAGCAAGACATCTGCTTCTGCGAACGCCGCGATTGGCAAGCTCACCGGTACGGTTACGTCCACGACTACTCGTATCGACAATTCGCTCGAATCCCTTCAGGCGACGATTGACCACAACAACGCTGTCATCGAGCGCCTGCAGATTCTCGCTAACGATACGTCCACGGGATCTGAGGACGTTGACGCCCTCATCGCGAAGACCATCAATTCGCTTCGCGAGCAAAACCAGAAGCTGCAGAGCATCAAGGATGGCCTTTCCGCGCAGTCGAGCGCCATGGCAAACGACGCTACGGCAATCTCGAGCGCGAGCGACGCGCTCAACGCGGCGATTCAGACCGGCACGACTAACCTCGGTCAGGCTCAAACCGATCTGGGGCAGAACGCGCTGCCGAAGGCTTCGAGCGCACTTGACTCCTTTGCTGCCGTCTCGGGCGATCTGACGGGAATCGTCTCGGGCCTTACCCCCACGATTGCGAGCGCGCGCGGCACGTTGGCGCAGCTCGATGCCACGCTCAAGCAGGCAAAGACCACGCTGTCCCAGACCGACGCCTCCCTTGCCAAGGTTCAGGACAAGCTCGCGACCGCCGCCAACGACATCGCGGCACTGCAGACCTCTGAGTCTATGGGCGAGCTGGCCGATCTGATGAATGTCGACGTCAATGACGTGGCAGATTTCATGGCATCTCCGGTTGAGCTGACGTCCAAGTCGATCTATTCGGTCAAGAGCTTTGGCTCGGGCATCGCTCCCTTCTACACCAATCTTGCGCTTTGGGTGGGCGGCTATGTACTCATCGCCATCTACAAGCTCGAGGTCGACCGTGAGGGCATCGGCGGCTTTACGGCACGCCAGGGCTACTTTGGCCGCTGGCTGTTGCTGGTGATCCTTGGTGCGTTCCAGGCCATTATCGTTACGGTGGGCGACCTGGTCATTGGCGTGCAGTGCGTCAATCCGCTGCTCTTCGTGCTGGGCGGCATTGCCATCTCGTTTACGTACGTCAACATCATCTATGCGCTGTCCACCACGTTTAAGCATATCGGCAAGGCCATCGGTGTCATCCTCGTCATTGTGCAGATCCCCGGCTCGTCGGGCATGTACCCCATTGAGATGATGCCCGGCTTCTTCCAGTGGCTGCACCCGCTTCTGCCCTTTACCTACGGCATCAACCTGCTGCGTGAGACCGTCGGCGGCATGTACGCGTTCAACTATCTGTTCAATCTGTGCATCCTGGGCGTGTTCCTTATCATCGCGCTCTTTATCGGCCTGCAGCTGCGCCCGCTGCTGCTCAACCTCAACCTGCTCTTTGACAAGCAGCTTTCCACGACGGGTCTTATGATCTGCGAGTCCAACGACCTGCCGCGCCAGCGCTATTCGCTGCGCACGGCCATGCGCGTCATGCTCGATTCCGATTCGTACCGCCGCGAGCTGCTCGATCACGCGGTGGCGTTTGAGCGTCGCTACCCGTATTACATCAAGGGCGGCTTTGCGGCCGTGGTGGGCGTACAGGTCCTGCTCTTTGTGCTGTCGACGGTGCTCGATATCGATAATAACGGCAAGATCATCCTGCTTGTCATCTGGATCATTTCGGTTATCGCTATCTGCGGCTGGCTCATCAACATCGAGTACATCCGTGCAAGTCTCAATACCCAGATGCGTATTTCGGCGCTTTCGGACGAGGACCTGCGCCGCGAGATGCGCGAGCACACGTCTGCCATCCCTGCCGCCCGTCGCATGTTTGGCCTCAACGCCAGCGAGCGGGGGACCAAGGATGGCGAACAGCCTACGAGCCGTCTACCGCATATCGGTACGCATCGCAAGGCTCAAGATGTCGACGGCACTGACAACGTAAGCGGAAACGACGGGGACACCACCCCGCTTGGCAAGCACTCCAAAGGAGGTGAGGCATAAATGAAGAACATCCTGCACCTGTTTAAGCGCGACGTCCAAAACGTGTCTCGCTCCGTGATCGGTATGATCGTCGTGATGGGTCTGATCATTGTGCCGTGCCTCTATGCATGGTTTAACATCGCCGGAAGCTGGGATCCTTACGGCAATACCGGCAACCTTAAGATTGCGGTGGTCAACACCGATGAGGGTTACGAGAGCGACTTGATTCCCGTTGAGATCAACGTGGGCGAAAACGTGACTGCAGCCCTGCGCGGCAACGAGAACTTCGACTGGGTTGTCCTCAACGACCGCGATAAGGCTATCGAGGGCGTCAAGTCGGGCGCGTACTACGCTGCCGTCGTCATCCCCAAAACGTTTAGCGCCGACATGATGACGCTCTTCTCGACCGACGTGAAACATGCCGATATCGAGTTCTACGAGAACCAAAAGGCCAATGCCATCGCCCAGATCGTGACCGAAAAGGGTTCGAGCGCTGTCCAGAGCCAGGTCAACGAGACCTTTACCAAGACTATTACGACCATCGGCCTCAAGACCGTATCCAGCCTGCTCGACTATATGAGCACCGACCAGGTGAGCAACTTTATCGCCAACCTGTCCTCGACGTTGGGCGATTCGGTTGAGGACTTGCAAGACGTTCAGGCCAGCGCGACGTCGCTCGCGGGCATTTTGAGCTCTACGTCCGATTCGCTCACGTCGGCGGGCGGCATGCTCAAGCAGACGGGCACCGTCGATGAGTCGACGAAGCAGCTGATGGAGCACGCCAAGAGCGGCATCAATGATTCCAAGGAAGCGCTCAAGGCCGCCAACGATGCGGTTGACGCGGCCATTGACGGAAGCGCGGAGTCGTTTGACAATGTGTCCACCGAGCTCGAGAAGGCGTTCGATGCCGCAAACCAGCATGTCGACCTTACGGTGTCCCAGCTCAACGAAGCTGCATCGGCGCTCAATACGCGCGCTGACGATATCGACGCGATGGCCGATCAGCTCCGCAACCTTGCCGACCAGGTGAGTGACGACAAGCTCAAAGACGGCCTCAAGTCCGCTGCGACGTCGCTGGGCAGAATTGCCATGGAGTACCGCAACAATGCGAAGGACCTGACGGCCACAGCGAAGTCCCTCTCGGACAGCATGGCAAAGGTCAATGCGTCCCGTGCCGAGGTCGATCAGGCGATTGCCGATGCCAAGGCTGGCATCTCGGGCGCCAAGGTCGATTACGACTCCACGTTCTCGGTTAAGGCCAAGGAGCTCAAGAAGACCATTTCGGGTGTTCTGGATTCCTTGAACGGTATCTCGGGTGACCTGGATAGTGCCGTGAGCGGTCTGACCGATGCCTCCGGCTCGCTCGCGAAGGGCCTGTCCAAGGCTGCAAGGCTCGTCAATAAGGCTTCCGATCAGCTGGGCGAGGCGTCCGACAAGATCAGTGCCTTCAAGGACGAGCTCGACGGCGCCCTGATGTCGGACGATCTCGCCACGATCAAGACGATGATCGGCAATGATCCCGAGGGTCTGGCCGTGTCGCTTTCCGGCCCTGTTGCGCTCGATCGCAAGCCGGTCTACCCAATCCGCAACTACGGCTCCGCCATGGCGCCGTTCTATACGATTCTGTCGCTGTGGGTCGGCTCGATTGTCCTGGCCGCCATGATGAAGGTTTCGGTTAACGATGAGCTCATCAACGAACTCATCCCTGTGCGCCTGCACGAGATCTATCTGGGCCGTTACCTGTTCTTTGGCGGCTTGGCCCTGCTGCAGGCAACACTCGTGTGTGCGGGCGACATCCTGTTCTTTGGCATCCAGTGCGACAACCCGCTGCAGTTTGTACTGGCGGGCTGGGTTGCGAGCCTTGTGTTCTCCAATATCGTCTACACGCTCACGGTGTCGTTTGGCGATATCGGCAAGGCCCTTGCCGTCGTGCTGCTGGTCATGCAGGTCGGCGGTTCGGGTGGTACGTTCCCCATCGAGATGACAGGCCCCGTGTTCCAGGCGATTTATCCGTTCCTGCCGTTCACCCACGGCATCAACGCGATGCATGCCGCCATGGCCGGTGCCTACCATATGGAGTATTGGATTGAGCTCGGCATCTTGGCGAGCTACCTGATTCCGTCGCTCGCCCTGGGCATCGTCTTCCGTCGCCCAGTCATCAAAGCCAACGACTGGATCATCGAAAAGCTGGAGTCGACTAAGTTGATTTAGCGCAACAACGTAAACGCCGATGTTGTGGCAAAGATACTTTAGTTGGGTGAATTGCATGGGCTGCTTGGTTGTTGCTACAGTAGCGGGGCGTGCCGGGGGTCCGGTGCGCCCTGTATTTATTTGACCATGAGGCGGCACGCGGCCAAGTGCGTGCGGACACCACGCCCAGATTGAGCGCGAGGTGGCCCTATGGTGCAAAACGCCGCTGGCAATATCGAAATGATGCCCGACAGCCCTGTTGCCCGTGAAGACCTGGGCGCGGGCGGCACTTCCCGCGGCGCCGGAGCGCGCTCGCCGCTGTTTTGGAAAGTCCTGCTGCTTTCGGTGGCAGTCGTCTGGGGCTATTCCTTTACCACCATGAAGGACGCGCTCGACACCATTCCGGTGTTTGAGTTGCTCTACGTGCGCTTTCTGCCCGCAGCGTTGGTCATGTTCATCATCTTTTACAAGCGCATCGTCGCGCACCTCAACGCCCGTAACCTCATCGTCGGACTTGGCATGGGCGTGCTTATGTGGGCCGCTTATGCCTTGCAGACGGTCGGTCTGGCGTATACCACGGCGGGCAAGAATGCTTTTTTGACGGGCACCTACTGCATCCTCGTGCCCTTTGCGAGCTATTTCCTGAGCGGCGAAAAGCTTACGCGCTATAACCTGGGTGCCGCGCTGCTGTGCCTGGCGGGCATTGGCCTCGTGGCGCTCGACAGCGTCGAGTTCAACATCGGCGATGCCATTACGCTGGGCGGCGCGGTCTTCTTCGCGATTCAGATGGCGGTGACCGCCAAGTACGGCCGCAAGATGGACATCAACGTCATCACGTTTTGGATGTTCGTGGGCAATGGCGTCTTGAGCCTGGTTTCGTCGCTGATCTTTGAGACCCAAGCGCCCGCGTCTGTATGGACGCCGAGTTTTACCGCCGTGATGGCCTTCCTCTCGGTGGGCTGTACGTGCGTGGCGCTGCTCATCCAAAATGTCGGCCTGGCGCATGTCCCGGCCTCGACGGGTTCGTTGCTTCTTTCGATGGAGTCGCCCTCGGGCGTGCTGTTCTCGGTGTTGCTGATGGGGGAGGCGCTCACCTCGCGCCTGCTTGCCGGCTTTGCGCTCATCTTCCTGTCGATTATCTTGAGTGAGACGCACTTCGATTTCTTGCGCCGAAAGCCGCGCCCGCAATTGTAAACAACTTGTTGCGCCGCCCTTCTGGGGCGGCATTTTTTATGCCTCGCCCTTAAAGTTATTCTTTGCACTTTACGCTATCAAAGTGCTTGCTGCAAAAACGATACTGGAGGGCATCTATGGCACCAGCTCTGTCCGATTTTCAACCGCAACCAGCGCCTCAGACCACTGCGGTGGCGCAGACCGCTATCGGCGATGGCCTGGTCACAGAGGCTCAGGCATTTGCCGATGAGCTTGCCGCATGGCGCCATGACCTCCATCAGACTCCCGAACTCGGTAACAACCTTCCGCAGACGTCGGCCTATATTCAGGCGCGTCTAGACGAGATGGACATTCCCTATACCACGCTTGTTGACGGCTCCTGTGTCGTTGGCCTGATCGGCGCTGGTGCCGTCGCGGCGGCCCAGGGCGATGGCACGTGCACGGACGAGCAGGCCGGTACGGTTATCATGCTCCGTGGCGATATGGATGCCTTGCCTGTCGCCGAGGAGTCGGGCGAGCCCTTTGCCTCCACCAACGGCTGCATGCACGCGTGCGGTCACGATATGCACGCGACGGCGCTGCTTGGTGCGGCCCGTCTGCTCAAGGCGCGCGAGGCGGAGCTCGTAGAGGCCAATGCCACAGTCAAGCTGCTGTTCCAGCCGGGCGAGGAGACCTTTGAGGGCGCTCGCGCCGCCATTGCCGACGGCCTGCTTCAGAACCCGCGTCCCCAGGCTGCCTTCGCCATGCACGTCAACAGCCAGTCGCCGCTTGGCTTGGTGCTCTACGGAAGCCCAGCACTCTCGGGCGTGTACGGTTTCCGCATCACGCTCCAGGGCAAGGGCGGCCATGGCTCGAGCCCCGAGATCTGCATCGACCCTATTACGGCGGGCGTGCATGTACACTTGGCGCTTCAGGAGCTCATCTCCCGCGAGGTGCCGGCTGCCAAGGAGGTCGCGCTTACCGTGGGCAAGTTCGCCGGCGGCCTGGCGGCCAACGTCATCCCCGACACCTGCGTGCTCGAGGGAACGCTGCGCGGCTTCGATGTCGAGCTCATGGCTCACCTCAAGGCCCGCATCGCCGAGGTCGTCAACGGCGTGGCTGCAACGTACCGCACGCCGGCGACCATCGAGACGCTTTCGGACGTTCCGCCGCTCGTGCTCGATGATGGCATGACGCAGGCCTCGCTTGGCTATGTGGGCGCGGTGCTGCCCAAGGCCGCTTTCCTGCCGCTGTTCCATGCCATGGCGAGCGAGGACTTCGCGCTGATCTCGAGTGAGATCCCGAGCGCGTACTTTACCGTGGGCGCTGCCGTGACCGACACGGACGAGCATTTTGCCCAGCACCATCCCAAGGCACGTTTTAACGATGCCGAGCTTCCCCTTGGCGCTGCAGCTTATGCCGCCGTCGCCTTGGGCTACATCGCCGACCACCGGTAGCACCCAACCTTGCCTTTCAAGCCTGCGGGCATGGCCATAAGGCCTATGCCCTTGTCTTTCAAGGCAATCTTGGGCACTACCGGCGCTCGGCGCAGGCTATTCGTTTGTTTATAAAGGAGCAGTATGTCCCAGCAACGTAAGTTCTTCCCCGGCTGGCTCGTGGTGGCCTCCGGCTTTGTGATCATGGCCACGTGCTACACCATCTTCGTTAACTGCATGAGCCTGTTCCAGCCGCTCATCGTCAGCGACCTCGGGATCACGCTTGCCCAGTACAACATCTCCAACGCCATCTCCACCGTGGTGAGCGTTGTGGGCTCGCTCGTCATCGGCCATGTTGCCGACAAGGTGAGCGGCCGCGTCTTGGGTTCGCTTACCGTTATCGCCACCTCGGCGGTGCTCGTGGGCATGAGCTTTGTGGGTGAGCTTTGGCAGGTCTACGTGCTCTTTGCCGTCTCGGGCTGCTTTGCCGTAGCCTCGACCCGTCTGCTCATTAGCCTGGTGACCGCCAACTGGTTTACTGCTAAGCGCGGCCTTGCCATTTCCATCGCGCTCTCGGGCTCGGGCTTTGGCGGTGCTATCCTCTCGCCGATTGTGAGCTCGCTTATCGTGAGCGTGGGTTGGCGCTCTGCGTTCCTGGTGCTCGCTGCCGTCTGCATTGTGGCGGCACTGCCCATCACGGCCTACTCCTTCCGCACCAAGCCTTCCGA
>CAKUHP010000031.1 GCA_934658705.1 uncultured Collinsella sp.
AACCTGCAACCCACTGATTACAAATCAGTTGCGCTACCGTTGCGCCACACTGGCACACTTGGCGCTTTCGCGCGAAGTCAATTAAGAATAATGGAATTGAGAACGAGGCGCAACAGGCCCTTCGACCGACCACATCTCAAAACTATTCGTCAGAACGAATAGTTTTATCTGTTCGCCAAAACGGAAAACCATTCGTTTTGGCGACGGGAAACTTACAACCCACTGGTTACAAATCAGTTGGTTGGCCAATTGGGAAACCGGTCTCTAAGGATTCTCCCCTACCTCCCGCGCAGGGCCTTGAGCTTTGCCAAGGCCTCGGGGCTCAGGCGGCTGCCCAAGGTCATCTTAATCTGGGGCGCCTCCTCGGCCTCGTGCACGTCATTGTCGATCTGCTTGAGTTCGTCCACCAGCATGCGACTCGAGATGCGCGTGACTCCCTTGCCCATGACGACGGCTTGGATCGTGCCGTCGCTCGACACCACGGAGCACGCGCGGCCTTCCTCGCGAGCCTCGATGCAAAGCTTCTGCACCACGGTATCTGCCGAAACGCCCGTCGGCGAAAACTCGATGCGCACGCCACGGGCCGGTAGATTAGGGCGCTCGCTGGAGATATTGCCCGCACCGTCGAACACGATCACGGCCTCGTAGCGGCCCTGGGCAAACGCCGCAACATCGTTGATGAGCGCGGTGCGCGCCATATCGTGGACGTCGCTGGAATACGGATCGTCGGAATGGTCGTACACGAGCTTTTCGTAGCGCGGCGTGCAGTGGATCACGTTGTAGCCGTCGACCACCAGCAGCTCGGGCTTATTGGAGTGCACCGTCGAGACCGGGTCGGCGATGGCCTGCGCAAACGCATTGCCGCCCACGCCGTAGGTCGCGGCCGAAACGATCGGCTTGGCAGAGCCTTCGCCAAAGCGCTTGGCCTTGGACTTGGCGCGGTTCTTCTTGGACATGCGCTACTCCTCCCCCATGAGCTCACCGGCGTTGCGGCGCAGCCACTCAAAGCACAGCGCCGTGGTGGCCTGGGCAACATTGAGGCTCTCGGTCATGCCGCGCTGGGGAAGCTTGGTCAAAAAGTCGCATTTCTCGAGCACCAGGCGCGAGATGCCGTCGCCCTCGGAACCCATGACGAGTGCCACGCGGCCCTCGAATGGAGCATCCCAGCAGCTGCCCTCGGCATGCTCGGAAGCGCCGCCTACCCAAAAGCCGGCGGCCTTGAGGTCGTCGAGCGCACGCGCAATGTTGGGAACCTGCGCGATGGGCAGGTGCATAACGGCACCGGCAGAAGTCTTGTAACTGCCCACGGTCACACCGGCAGCGCGCTTGTTGGCGATGATGACACCGGCCGCGCCCACGACCTCGGCAGAACGCACGATCGCACCGAAGTTGCCATCGTCGGTCACATGGTCGAGCACGACGACGAGCGCCGGTCCGTCGCCTGCGCGGTCGAGGATGTCGGCGACGTCCGCATAGGGGAAGTTGCCTACCTCGAGCGCAATGCCCTGGTGAGCGCCATGGCTCGACAGCGCATCGAGCTGCGCGCGCGGCACATACTTGATGCGCACGCCCGCGACGTTAAGGTCGTCGACCAGACGAGACAGGGCGGCATCGCGCTCCCCGCCCTCGGCAATGAGCGCGCACTTGACGGGAAAACCGGTGCGCAGCGCCTCAGCGGCAGCACGGCGACCTTCGATAAACTCGCCCTTGGGGACTTGAACGTTGTCGCGGCTGCGATCGCGCTGCGGACGCGCAGCCTGAGCCTGAGAGCGCTCGCGCTGACCCTTGGGAGCGGCAGCACGGTCATTGCGGCGAATCGGACGCGAGCCAGAAGCAGCCTGCTTGCCTCCACGCGGTGCACGCTTGCGATTGTCGGCCATAGGGCGACCTCCTAAAACTATTTCAAACGGGACAAAAGAAACGACCGCTTAAGACGAATAGCTCAAGCGGTCGGTACGGGTTTTCCAAGTGCCCGAGATCGCCGCGAAAGAGGAGAGACGCGTACTTGGGTACGCGAGCGACGGTTTGAACGGCAAGGTCGGGTGCTTGGGGAACCCGCTAGGATTAGAGAGACTTAATACGGGTGCCGGCGGCTGTATCCTCGATCGTCAGACCCAGATCCTTGAGCTGCTCGCGGATGGCGTCGGCCAGATCCCAGTTCTTAGCGGCACGGGCCTCGGCGCGAGCCTCGAGAATCTTGGCGGCAGCCTCGTCCACGTCGTCGCCCGTGTAGGCAACCAGACCGGCGGCAACACCCAGCAGGCCCAAAGGCAGCTCGACCTTGGGCTCGGGAAGCTCAACACCAAAGGTGTCGAGCAGCTCGGCCAGCGTGTCGGCGGCGGCCAGGGCAGCGGCCTTGTCGGCAGCGTCGCCGGCCTGCTCCAGGTACTGGTTGCACTCGGTCACGAAGCCAAAGACGGCACCCATAGCGCCAGCGGTGTTAAAGTCGTCGTCCATGCACTCCTTAAAGGCGGCACGGGCCTCGGCGGCCTTGGCGGCAAACGCCTCGGCAGCGGCTTCATCAGCAGCGGCCGTCGCGTGGTTCGCGGCCCAGCGCAGGTTCTCGACCGTACCGGCAATGCGCGTGAGCGAGTTCTCGGCACCCTCCAGGCGCTCCCAAGAGAAATCGAGCGGCGAGCGATAGCTCGTCTGCAGCATCAGCAGGCGCAGGGCGGCAGCGGAGTGCTGCTCGAGCACCTCGGCCAGCGTAAAGAAGTTGCCGAGCGACTTGGACATCTTCTCGCCGTCGACCAGCAGCATGCCCGTGTGCATCCAGGTGTTGGAGAAGCCCTGGTGCCAGGCGCAGGTGGCCTGGGCGCACTCGTTTTCGTGATGCGGGAAGGCAAGGTCGGAACCGCCGCCGTGGATATCGATCGGGGTACCCAGGTAGCGGTGCACCATGGCGGCGCACTCGGTGTGCCAACCGGGACGGCCCTCGCCCCAGGGGCTCGGCCAGCTAGGCTCGCCAGGCTTGGCGGCCTTCCACAGGGCAAAGTCGAGCGGGTCGTTCTTGTCCTCGTTCTCCTCGATGCGCGCGCCCACCATCAGGTCGTCGATGTTGCGGCCCGAGACCTGACCGTAGTTGGGATCGCTGCGCACGGCAAAGTACACGTCGCCGTTATCGGCGGCATAGGCATGGCCCTGCTCGATGAGCGTCTTGATCATGGCGATCATGGGGCCGATCTCCTTGGTGGCGCGGGGGCGCACATCGGGATCGAGCACGTTGGCGGCACGCATGACGCCGATGAACTTGTCGGAGAACTCCGTGGCGACCTCGGCGGCCGTGCGGCCCTGCTCGTTGGCGCGCTTGATGATCTTGTCATCGACATCGGTGAGGTTCTGGGCAAACGTGACCTTGTAGCCACTCGCGATGAGCCAGCGGCGGATCACGTCGAAGCTGATGAACGTGCGGGCGTTGCCGATGTGGATGTTGTCGTAGACCGTGGGGCCGCACACGTACATGCGGACCTTGCCGGACTCGATAGGCTGGAACTCTTCCTTTTTATGGGTAGCGCTGTTGTAGATACGCATTCGTTACTCCTTAACGGTTTTCTGTAGCAGGCAGACGGCCCAGGCGCCGATTCCCTCGCCCTGGCCTTCCCAGCCGAGCTTTTCGGTCGTGGTGGCGGCGACGCCTACGTTTTCGACGTCAACGCCCAGGGCATGGGCAAGGTTGGCGCGCATGGCATCGCGGTGCGGGGTGATCTTGGGCTGCTGGCAGGCAATGGTGCAATCGGCATCGACAAACTCAAAGCCGAGCTCGCGCGCATAGTCCATCACGCGGGCAAGCAGCACCATCGAATCGGCGCCCTCGTAGGCGGGATCGGTGTCGGGGAACAGCTTACCGATGTCTCCCCCACGACAGGCGCCCAGAATGGCATCGGCCAGGGCATGCGCGAGCACATCGGCATCCGAGTGGCCCAGCAGGCCGCGCTCGTAGGGAATGTCGACCCCGCCGATGATACATCGACGCCCCTCCACCAGACGGTGGACGTCGTAGCCGTGGCCAATGCGCAGGTTACTGAACATGGGGAAGGTCCTCTCCCTCGGCCATGCGGCCGAGCAGAATCGCGGTTACGGGACGCAGGTCCTCGGGCACCGTTACCTTAAGGTTATCGCGCGGGCTCTGGACACAGCGAACACGTCCGCCCATGCGCTCGACCAGCGACGAATCATCGGTGCCGATAAAGCCCTCGGCAATGGCTGCAGCATGGGCGCGCTTCATGGCGTCGACGCTAAAGATCTGCGGCGTCTGCGCGGCCCAATAGAGCTCGCGCGGCGGCGTCTCGACGATATTTTCGCCGTCAACAATCTTGAGCGTGTCGATTGCGGGCTGTCCGCAGACGACACCGTCGAGGGCGCGGTCGCTCACGAGCACGTCGATAGCATGGTCGATGGCCTCGGTGGTAATGAGCGGACGGGCGCCGTCGTGGATAGCGACATATTCAAAGCCCGCCGGCACCGCGTGCACGCCGGCACGGGTGGAATCCTGACGGGTATCGCCGGCATCGGCGAAGCTGATGGGCGTGTCGTAGTCAAACGGATCGATGGCCAGACGGCGCATCTCGGCACGACGCTCGGCAGGGCACACCACCACGATGTGGCCGACCTTGTCGCTACGGTCGAACGCGCGGATGGACCAACTCATAAGCGGACGGCCCGCCACGTTAACGAGCTGCTTGCCGCCGGGGTTGCCAAAGCGCTGGCCGCTGCCACCGGCAACGACCACGGCGCATACGGGCGCCATTATGCATTCCCCTGTTTGGTGCCCTTCATGCGGTACAGGGAGTCCGCAAGAATGGCGGGGTTGTTGACGCCAAAATCACCCAGACGCTCGGGGTCCTCGCTGATGTCGTCCATGAGCTCCTGCAGCGAACCGTACTCGTCGACGATCTTTTCGGCCACGCCGTCGCGCACGACAGACACGCGCGAAAGCGTGCGCAGGCCCAGCGGCGTCATGACGGAGTCCTCGTCCAGGTCGTCGTAGCCCAGAACCGCCGCCACGTGCTGCGGATCGGACAGGTCCTTAGGCGTCATGCGAGCGAGCTCGGCGCGGATCTTCTCGGCGTTGGCCTCAGAGGAATCGCTTGCGTAGTCGCGGATCATCAGGTCGTATTCGGTATCCATGCTGGAACCCGCGAGCTGCTCGAGCTGCATCTGCACGAGCTTGCCCTGGTTGCCCAGCTTGACGATGCAATCCTTAAGCTCGGTCTTTGCCTGTTGCATAATCTCGAAGCTCGAGAAAATGCCGGTGATGTCGGCGAGCGTGACGTAGTCGTCGAGCTCGAGGGCCGTCAGGCGCAGCAGGGAGCGGTCGAGCGACTGACGGGTGGTCTGGAGCGTGGCGACGAGCTGGTTGACCGAGCTCATGATGGTAGTGACGGGCTGGATCTCGTAGCTCTTGCCGTGGACGTACACGTTGACGACGGCACGGCGGGCCGAGACCGAGATTACGATGGCGTCGGTGAGCACCGACATGCGAGCGGCGGTGCGGTGACGCATACCCGTCTCGCTCGTGGCGAGCGAGGGATCGGGGTTGAGGTGAAAGTTGGCGCGCAGGATCTGGGTGAGGTCGCCGTCGATGACGATGGCGCCGTCCATCTTGGAAAGCTCGAACAGGCGGTTCGAGGTGAACGAAATGTTGAGCGGGAAGCCGTCGTTGCCGGCAGCGAGCACGTTTTCGGTGTCGCCGACGCAGATGAGGGCGCCCAGGTGACCGGCAATGATCATGTCGAGGGCGGTGCGGATCGGCTGACCAGGTGCTGTCAGACGAATGGCCTGTTCCATACGCTTTTGCAGCTCGTTCTTATCCAAGGCATCGCTCCCATCGCATACGCTCCATAAACGCTAAATAGTTTCTCACGGTTTGCTCCCGCGGCGGCCATGAAATCCGATGCTTACAGAATGAGCGAACACAGCCGAGAGCCCCATCCCAAATGAGCTGCTTATGTGGTAGCATCGGGGTTCACATAAATGAGGGAGTAGTCGCGTGACCGGGTTCGCCTCCGGTAGCGCGGCAAGTCAACATACTGGCCGAAACGGTCTGGCTTGCCTTAATGAACGAGACTCGTGGTTGTGCGCGCAACGCGTACGCCACGGGTCTTTTTTGTTGCTCCCCCACTAGAGGTACACGCGGGTTCGCCCGCAAGAAGGGAGCCAAACCATGGGACTCGCCGAGCTCGTATTGCTCGCCATCGGCCTTTCGATGGATGCCTTTGCCGTATCCATCTGCAAGGGCCTTGGCATGAAGAAAATCAACCTTAAGGTCGCCGTGGTGCTCGGCCTGTTCTTTGGCGGATTCCAGGCCGGCATGCCCGTAATCGGCTGGGCACTCGGCAGCCAATTCTTAGGGATCATCGGCCCCATCGACCATTGGATCGCCTTTATCCTGCTCGCCTTCATCGGCGGCAAGATGCTGTGGGAGGCCTTTACCGAGGGCGAGGACGAAGGCGACGGCAAGGACGCCGAGAAGATCGACCTAGGAGAATACCTGATCCTGGCTATCGCCACCTCGATCGACGCTCTGGCCGTGGGCATCTCGTTTGCCGCGCTCTCAGTCGACATCGTCCCCGCCGTGTCGCTCATTGGCATCACGACCTTTGTCTTCTCCGTTGCCGGCGTAGCAATCGGTCACACCTTCGGCTCGCGCTACGAAAAACCCGCCACTATCGTGGGCGGCGGCGTGCTCATCCTCATCGGGCTCAAGATCTTGCTTGAGCACCTGGGAATTTTGATGTTGTAACGCCCAAACCCAATCGCTCAAAACTCAACGCCAGCCAAGGCCTCGTGCAGAGTTTTGCATGAGGCCTTTTCGTGCAGACTTTTGCATGTCATACTACTATGCAAAAGTCTGCACGTTTGGAGATCGTCATGGATACCCTTCCCATCGCCACACCACGCCAAGCTGGCATCTACGTGCGCCAGGCGCGCGAGGCGCAGGGGCTCACCCGTGCCGCCCTCGCTAAAAAGGCAGGTGTTTCGGAGCGTCTGCTCGCATCGCTCGAGCTCGGAGATGCCACCGGCATTCGGCTCGACAAGCTGTTGACCGTCTTTAACGCACTCGGCATAGGTCTCTTTGCGCAAAGCGATAATGGCTCCATCGCATCGCCCTCCGAACATCCGACGACGATAGCGGACCTCCCTATCGCGAACTCGAATGCCCTGCCAAAGCCAAGCGTAGGCAGACGACCCGCTCGACAAGGAACGCCATCTTTCTATGGCGCCTTGCTGGCCCAAATCGCAGCCGAGCAAGGCCTTTCCAGCACTTCAGACCTCTCCTTTGGCTGTAAGGTTGTGAAATAAATGGCAGAAATGGAGCTTGCGACCCTCATTTGTGGCGAAATCGCCGGCACTCTCCGGCAAGACGAGCATGGACTCTGCAGCTTTGCATACGCCCCAACCTATCGCGGAGCACCGCTATCGCTAACAATGCCGCTTTCCAATCGCACGTATGGCCATAACATCGTCCGCCCGTTCCTATTTGGCCTTTTGCCCGACAGTCAAGAGCAGCGTCGCGCTATTGCCGCTGAGCATGACGTTGCATCCAACAACCCCGTCGCCCTCTTGTGCCATATCGGTCTTGACTGCGCGGGGGCCGTTCAGTTTTGTCGAGCCGATCAATTAGACGCCGCCCGCGGCAGGGTCTCGGCATACCGCCCGCTTACCAATTCTCAAATCGCTCACAAGCTCAAAGCAATTCGCGATGACGAAAGAGAGACATGGATGGGCTCCAACGAAAGCTGGTCCCTGGGCGGCAATCAAGGCAAATTTGCACTAGCTTGGCATGATGGACAATGGTGCGAATGTCTAGGGTCATCCCCCACTACCCATATCTTCAAAAATGGTGTCGTTGGGTTCAAACATCAGGCCTTAAACGAATTCGTCTGCATGAAAACAGCTCGGCGTGTTGGCATTCCAACTGCCAACGTCTCCTATTGCACATTTGAAGACGAAGCCGCGCTCGTCGTTGAACGGTACGACAGAATGGTCAATAGCAGCGGAAATATCGAAAGACTGCATCAGGAGGACTTTTGCCAGGCGCTCGGTGTATTGCCAAGCCAGAAATACACCGCCGACGGAGGACCAACTACACGAGACATCCAAGAACGACTGATTAACACAGTCCCCCACCACATGAATCTTGTGCTATTTACCTATATGTTGTTCTATAACGCCATTATCGGAGCGCCTGACGCACACGCTAAAAACTACTCGCTCATCCTAGGCAAAGGCACAAACGCGGCGCTCGCACCCATGCACGATGTCGCATGGGCTTGGCGTACGAGCGCATGCGCCGCCGGGCGCGCCTTGCCATGAGCGTTGGTGGCGAGAATCGCGTGGGGCGCATCGGGCCCAATGCTATCCGCCGATATCACGGCATGGGCGACCCCGCACTGGAAGCGGCGCTCACCGATGCCGGGCTGACCGAAAAGTTTTGCTTTGCGACCATGATGGACCTCGCCTACGAGGTGCCCATTTGCATGGAAGAGGTCATGGACGAATACGCCGACCTGCCCGGCATGGCGGACCTGCGCGAGCACATGCTCGGCCCCGTCCGCGAAAACTGTCAGCGCACCCTCGACCTCATCAGGGTAGAAATGGGCTAGGTACCAGGCGATTTCCCTTTTTTCAAACAAAAGAGAGGGGGCACCCGTCGCAAGAGCTCGGATGTCCCCTCTCGTAATGTCATTTGCAATCCGCTAGCACGCGGCTCGGACTGCTGCTAGTGCAACCTTTACGCGGCGAGGCGCTTGAGGACGTCGATGAGCAGCTCGTAGAAGCGCTCGGCAGAAGCGAGCTCCATGCTCTCGTCCGGGGTGTGGACATCGGAGAGCGTCGGGCCCACGGCGATGGCGTCCAGGCCGTGCAGGGCCTCGGCAAACAGGCCGCACTCAAGGCCGGCGTGAATGGACTCGATGCGCAGCTCGGAGCCAAAGAGCTCGCGATAACTCTCGACAAAGACGTCGCGGACCGGCGAATGCTCGGCATAGCTCCAGCCGGGATACTCAAACTCAAACTTGGCGTCGAAGCCCAGGACATCGGCGAGCGTCTGCAGACGGTCCTTGAACTCGTTCTGCAGCGAGGTGATCGAGGAGCGCGGGGACAGCATAATCTTGACCTGGTCGTCGGAGGTAGCGACCACGCCGATGTTAGAGGAAACCTCGACGGAGCCGTCGGTGGCAACGTTGCGGCGGATCACGCCGTTGGGGGCAAGGCGCAGGGCGCGGATGAGGGCGAGCGCGGACTTCTCGTCCATGGCCTCGACCTCGGCGTCGTCGGCAATCTCGACGGTGCAGGTAAAGCCGGGGTCGAAGACCTCGAGCTCGGCGGTGACATCGGCGATGATGCCCTCGGCGATCTCGGCCGCGGCCTCGGCGGCAGCGTGATCGGCGTAAACCAGCTCGGCCTTGCACTCACGGTTGATGGCGTTGTCCTTGGTGCCGCCGTTAAAGCTGACAATGGCAGGCTCGCCGGCGACCATCAGGCGATCGATGATACGGGCCATGATGAGGTTGCCGTTACCGCGCTCTAGGTTGATATCGTTACCGGAGTGACCGCCCAACAGGCCGGAGATATCGAGCGTGAGGGTGCTGCCGGTCTTGTGCTCGCGCACGATCGGGCAGGTATAGGTAACGACGACGCCGCCGGCGCAGCTGACGGTGGCAACGCCCTCTTCCTCGGAGTCGAGGTTGATCATGGTGCGGGCGCTAATCTGAGACTTGTCGAGCGTCTCGGCGCCGACCAGGCCAGTCTCCTCGTCCGTGGTGAATACGCACTCGAGGGCGGGGTGAACGATCGAATCGTCATCGAGAACAGTGAGCATCAGAGCGACGGCGATACCGTTGTCGGCGCCCAGAGTGGTGCCGTTAGCGGTGAGGACGCCGTCCTTGACGACCAGGTCGATACCATCGGTCGTAAAGTCGTGCTCGACGGAACCCAGCTTGTCGCACACCATGTCGATGTGGCCCTGCAGCATCACGGTCGGGGCATTCTCGGCGCCGGCAGATGCGGGCTTGCGAATGATGACGTTGTAGACCTCATCCTGATACACATCGAGACCGCGCTCCTTGGCAAACGCAACCAGGAAATCGCTGATGCCCTTCTCGTTACCAGACCCGCGGGGGATCGCGCTGACCTCCTCAAAGAAATGGAACAGCTGGGCGGGCTCGTAACCGGTAATCTTGTAGTCCATGGTGCCTCCTTGGCGCAACTGGTTAGACAGTAAGACATGCGACTTGTATATTCCCAGACTTCGCGTGCATAAACCAGTCGAAAACGCCGAGCGCTCACGCATCATCGGCTAACGGCGAGGGAACGCCACTTTATCAAGATAAAGCGGGCTAGACGGGTTGTACAGAGGGGACGCTTGCCTCTCCAACCAACCTCAACGCCTGTTCGACGTTAATGCATATGCCATTGGTATGTTTAATGAGGTTTTTATCCTCCGTCACGACATAATCGGCATCAATGCGATTGGCGACGCCCAGCATTAGGTCGTCCTCAAAGTCATTGTGGTGAGGCCTGAACACAAAGGAATCGAAGACCTCATCTGCTCCGACCGGTGCAATGAGGGCGAGCTCGCGCATTTGCCGAACGCATGCCCAGGCAGTCTCGTCCGCTGCTGCAATCGCGTCGTCGCTCAGCGAAGCAGTCTTTCTTCGGCTCTCCCGCTTGATCGCCGCCGAGACAAGATACGAGACATCTTTGACCGAAAGAGACGACGCAAACAGGGCAATCCGCTCCGAGGCATCAGCGATTTCAATCAAATGGACGACATTTGCCGTACGGTCGGACCTGCCAGAGAAATAATCCATCCATACGTTAGTGTCGATGAGCAACTTGAGAATGCCGCCTGCGCTCATAGCTCCACCCACTCGGGATAGCGCTCTGCCATGGCCTCCTCATAAAGGTCGTCGTAGTCACCCGATAGCTCGGGGACTGGGATGCCGTATTTGAGGCATGCATCGCGCACGATGTGGCTGCCCTGCACAGCCCTCGATTCCATTGACGCAGTCACCGCCATGTCAGAACTCGAAGCCGCAGCCCCTGATCTTGAGGGCATGCATCCGTTGACGACCAGATACTCCCAAAGCGTCCTCACCGCTTGAGACGGCGTCATGCCGATATGTGCCAGCACGGCGTCCCCGGCCTCCTTGAGTTGGCGATCCATACGTACATTCATCTGGACCGGTCGTGAGTCGAGTATCGATGTAGGCATGTTAGCTCCTTCTGCTATACATACTTATAAAATAAGTATAGCACCGATTACTCGTCAAAAAAGGGCGCCCCAACAGGAGCGCCCCCTTCACAAAGCTATGTTGTACCCTACAGTGCGCCGGAACCGGCTTGCATCATGCCGCCGGGACCCGAGGTCACGCCGCCGCTCACGGGTGCGGCGTTTCCGGTGTGCGGTGCCGCCGAAGCGGTATCGCCGCCGAGCGCACCCGCCGGACGCGGTGCCGGGATCTCGCCCGTGCCGTGGCTAAAGACAAACTTGCCGTCGGCCACATCGCACAGGACGGTATCGCCCTCGCCCCACTCGCCGGCCAGAAGCTCCTCGGACAGCGGGTCCTCGATGAGCTTTTGGATCGCACGGCGCAAGGGACGTGCGCCGTTGGTGAGGTCGGTACCCTCGGCCACGATCTTGTCGTAAGCCGCATCGGTGAGCTTGATGTTCATGCCGTTGGCGATTAGGCGCTGGCGCAAATCGTCCACCAGCAGGTGAGCGATCTTGGTCAGGTTCTCGCCCGAGAGCTTCTGGAACACCACGATGTCGTCGATACGGTTGAGCAGCTCGGGGCGGAACAGGCGCTTGAGCTCGCCCATCGCACGGCCCTTGATCTCGCTCGACGTGAGACCCTGCTCGCCTGTGGTGCCAAAGCCAACGCTCGCATCCTGCGCGATCTCGCGGGCGCCCACGTTGGACGTCATGATGATCACGGTGTTGCGGAAGTCGACCGTCTTGCCCTGGCTATCGGTCAGGCGGCCCTCCTCCAGCACCTGCAACAGGATGTTGAAGATGTCGGGGTGCGCCTTCTCGATCTCGTCGAACAGCACGACCGAGTACGGGTGACGGCGCACGGCCTTGGTGAGCTGGCCGCCCTCGTCGTGACCCACATAACCCGGAGGGCTACCGATGAGCTTGGAGACCTCGAACTCGCTACCGAACTCCGACATGTCGAAGCTGATGAGCGCGTCCTTGCTGCCAAAGAGGTACTCGGCGAGTGTCTTGGCGAGCTCGGTCTTGCCCGTGCCGGTGGGGCCCAGGAAGATAAAGCTGCCGCCCGGGCGACGCGGGTCCTTGAGCGGCGAACGGCTGCGGCGGACGGCCTTAGCCACGGCCTCGACGGCCTCGTCCTGGCCAATGATGCGCGTCTTGAGCACGCTCTCGGCCTGCAGCAGGCGACGGCTCTCGCTCTCGGTAAGCGAGGACACCGGCACGCCCGAGGTCACGGACACGATGTCGGCGATCTGGCTCACGTCGATGGTGAGCGGGCTGGCGTCGAGCTCGGCCGTCCAAGCGGCCTTGGCCTCGGCGAGCTCAATCTCGGCAGCCTTCTGCCGCTCGGTAATCTCGGCGGCCTTGTTCATGTCGTCGCTCTCGGTGGCCTCCTGTGCGGCGGCCTTGAGCTCCTCCACGCGATGCTCGGCCTCGCGCACCGGCTCGGGTGCACGGTTGGCAGCGATGCGTGCGCGGGCACCGGCTTCATCGATGAGGTCGATGGCCTTATCGGGCAGGAAGCGATCCTGAATATAGCGGTTGGAGAGGTTTGCGGCGGCCTCGATAGCACCCTGCGTGTAGCGCACATGATGGTGCTCCTCGTAGCGCGGCTTGAGCGCAGTCAGGATCTTGACCGTATCCTCGACGCTCGGCTCCTCGACATCGATGGTCTGGAAGCGGCGCTCAAAGGCCGGGTCCTTGGTGAGGTACTTGCGGAACTCCTCGGCCGTGGTGGCGCCGATAATCTGGAAGGCGCCGCGCGCGAGCACCGGCTTGAGCATGGAGCTCGCATCGATGGAGCCCTCGGCGGAGCCGGCACCGATGATGGTATGCATCTCGTCGATAAACAGGATGACGTCGTCGGCCTCGGTCGCCTCCTGGATAACGTTCTTGAGGCGCTCCTCAAACTCGCCACGATACTTAGCACCCGCGACCAGGCCCGGCAGGTCGAGCGTCCAGATATTCTGGTTCATGAGGTTCTCGGGCACGTTGCCAGCGGCAATCTGCTGCGCCAGGCCCTCGACGATGGCCGTCTTACCCACGCCGGGATCGCCCAGGATAAGCGGGTTGTTCTTGGTGCGACGCGAAAGGATCTCCATCATGCGCTGGACTTCCTTTTCGCGGCCGATCACCGGGTCGAGCTCGCCGTCGCGCGCCTTCTGCGTAAGGTTGGTCGCAAACTGCTTGAGCGTGTCGGTGCCGCTCCCCTTTTGCTGGGAGGCGTCCGAGCCGCTAAAGAACGGCAGGCCCGCACCGGGACGCCCGGCGCCGGCGCCAGCGAGCGGACGCTTCTTGTCCTGATCCTTGGCGGTGAGCTTCTCGATAGCCTTTTTGATGGAAGCGGACGACACACCCAGACGCATGAGGATGTCCATGGCCATGCCGTTGCCCTCTTCGACGATGCCGATGAGCAGGTGCTCGGTCGACACGTAGGTCTGGTTGTTCTCACGCGCCACGCGGAAGGAACGCTCCATCACACTGATGACGAGCGGCGTAAAGGCGAGCTTGGCGGCCTCGGTCTCCTCGCTGGGCTCGGGAACCGTGGTCTGGACCTCTTTGAGGGTGTCCATGATGTCGTCGTAGGAGATATCGAGCGAGCGCAGTGCCTCGGCGGCAATGCCCTCGTCCTCCTTGGCAAGCGCGAGCAGCAGATGCTCGGTGCCCACCTTATTTGAGTGAAGATCGAGCGCCTCCTGCTTGGCCATGGACATGACCTTGCGCGCGCGATCGGTAAAACGGTCTAACATGCTAGTTCCTCTTAGACGAGCTAGTTTTTCAAACGCAAAGCGCCGCCCCGCGGCAGCGCTTTGGTCTCTTTACCCATATGGAGTATATGTTAACCGTTGGGACCTTTCCCACCCGTAGCCGCGCGACAACGTCTACAAAAAAGGAATTGCTCCGGTCCGTTTAGCGGTTTAGTTTTGAACTGCTGTCTAGCAGGCGGGCTCGGCGTTCATGTTCTCGACAACGTCGTCGGCGGCATCGGCAGCGGGAGCGCCCGGCATGCGAACGAGCTCCATATGCTGCTCCTCAAAAACCGTACCCATGGGGAAGGCGCGGCGGAAGACAAAACGGGCAACCGGACCGGCTACCAGCAGGTTCCAAGGCAGAGCCATGATAAAGTTGCGCGGGATGTTGATGAACCACATCATCGGCAGCGCCTGCAGGTTTGCGAGCGGGCCGCCAGGCATGTGAAGCAGGCCCTCGCAAGCGCCATAGAGCGACATGATGATAACCATGGGAACGACCATGCAGGAGCTAACGGCGAGCGTCATGGCGAGCGGCGAGCTCTTACCCGGCGCGACCAGGTACTTAAAGGCAAAACCCTTGGCGAGCGGGCTGGCGACGAACCAGTCGCAGCACATGGCAAAGACGTAGGCAACGGGGAAGCCGAGCCATGCAGCGGCAATGACCTCGCCGCTGATGGCCCCGTGCTGCAGGGCAACGTTGTAGATGCTCATCCAGAGCACCATACAAAAGCACATGATAAAGGTGAACAGCAGGCTCTCTCGTTTGTTGATAGGCATGAAGGGCAGGTTCCTTTCTGTGTTGCGTCGCGGCGCCGCCAACAAAAACGGGCGGGCGAGATGGAGTTACTGGAACTTCATCTCGCCCGCCCGTGTTACGCGCGTCTGCGACTACTTATGTGGTGGAACCAGCCTAGCATGAAACGTATGCGCTTCGTAAGCGTTGAGTTTGTGAAGATGCAGGGCGTAGTTGATCCGCTGGGGACGTTCTTAAGCGACTAGTCATTGGGGACGTTCTTGTTTGACTAGTCATTTAAGAACGTCCATTACAGTCGAGATTGTCAGCCCGGGCCCGTCTCGGGCTACGATTGAGGCGCGCCCA
>CAKUHP010000032.1 GCA_934658705.1 uncultured Collinsella sp.
CGGTGGATTTTGAGTCCACTGCGTCTGCCAATTCCGCCACTCGGGCACGTAATGCGTGAGTTAGTTTATCACAGCTTTCTGTTGATTAGTCCGAAAATGGAACTTCGAGCATTTCGATGAGTTCGACCGAGCGGAGCATCTCGCGCCGGCGGCACCCGCGTCCGTTAACCGAGGCTTCACCCATCTGATTGTCGTAGGGGTCCTCGCGCATGCCGTCGAAGGCCGGCTCAAACTCGGCCTGGAACCGATTGTTTGCCACCATGCGCCATGGATCGAGGTTGCCAAAGTAGTGACGACGACGCCACTCCTCCCCCATCCTGCGCGCCGAGGAGCCAAACGATACGTCGGCGTTGAGCCAACCGGTCTGCGGCGTATAGAACTCTGCCCAATCGTGCGGCCCCACCGAATCCGGTGCAACATACAGGCCACTCTGCCAACGGGCAGGCACGCCGGCGATACGACACATGGTGATAAACGTGAGCGCCATAACGCCGCAATCGCCGCGGAGCGAATGTGCACAGTCATCGGCAATAGATCCCAAAAGCAGGTACGGCGGCTGATAGCGATAGTCGATATGCAGCGTCAGGTAATCATAGATGGCTCGGGCGCGATCGAGCGGATCCTCGAGCCCGTCAATAACACGCTCCGTCAGCTGCTGCAGGTACGGCGTAAACGCAATGTGCGGACGGTCCTCGGAAATATCCTCGGGCAGAGGCGCGTCCATACGCGGGTGAACCGGAAGTGTGCCACCGTAGACATCACAATAAGCAGCATCGATGTGATAACGATAGGTCACCGAAAAAAAGTGCTCACTCGAAAAAGACCACGAGGCGGTACGCGCCGAAGCATTCGCGGGGGCAACAGCACCCTCCGGCGTCATATCGAGAACCTCGATATGAGACTGTTGACGACAGGCGGCGGCAACGGGTAGCCACGCGCGAACAGTCTCTCCATCTAGAGCGCCGGGGACAGACACGGACGCTTTAAGCGTAATGACGCGAGCCAACCCGTTTTGCGACTCCATCTCCTGGAGCATTTGGTTGCGCAGTGCAATGCCATCCGTGGGATCGGGACGCATGCCCGGAACCTCTTTGGGATACACGCGAAGCGAATCGAGGAAGTTGTCCAGAACGAACAGCTCACCATCGATAAAACGCCAGTCAATACGCTTACGATCAATCAAGTCGTCGAACTGTTCCTCGGTAAATTCAGGCCATTCCTCACGAATCATCGCAATAGCTCGATCGCGCGGCACCGAAAAATGAAGCGGCGTCTCGAGCATGCGATACCGCTCAGCACGAACACAAGCAGAAAGAGAAGGCTCAGGATTCTGCTCCAAAAGACGATCGCAGGCAGCAACAGCCTGCGTCAAATACCCGGCATCCTTAAGACGAAGAATCTCAGGCGGCAATCCAATATCGAGATGACGAAAGTCATCACAACAAACATCAACAGAACACCCAACAGGCCCCTCGTCAACAACCTTCCCATCCGAAGGCAGCACATCAATAACAGCCATACCAAACTCCAAGTCACTAGAACTCTTGAAGCCCATTGTAGCGAGATAAAAATGAAAGCCCCAATAAAGGAACCCTCAACACCGATAAACGGTACCTACAAAAATGAATTCAGCCAAGTAACCCTGTAGCGAGTTAACAAAGGAGGCCCCGTTTCCCCGGAGCTGATTCCGTCGCGCGACTTCTGGCGAAGCCAGGTGAGCGCGAGGGAAGCAGCGTAGGGGAAACGGGGCCTCCGGCGGGAAAGTTAAACCGCTACTTACGCCTTGTTGACGGAGCCAAACTCCTCCATGAGCTCCTTGGTGCGGGCAACGATGTTGTCGCGACCAGGCTTGAGGAGCTTGCGGGGGTCAAAGCCCTTGCCCTGCTGATCCTTGCCAGCCTCGATGTACTCGCGGACGCCCTTGGCGAAGACGAGCTGCAGGTCGGTGTTGACGTTGATCTTGGAGATACCCAGGGAGATGGCCTTCTTGATCTGATCCTCGGGGATGCCGGTGCCACCGTGCAGAACGAGGGGCAGGTCGCCGGTCTGAGCCTTGATCTCGCCCAGACGCTCGAAGGAAAGGCCGGCCCAGTCGGCGGGGTACACGCCGTGGATGTTGCCGATGCCGCAGGCGAGGAAGTCAACGCCCAGGTCGGCAATCTGCTTGCACTCAGCGGGGTCAGCGAGCTCGCCGTTGGAGGTCACGCCGTCCTCGGTGCCGCCGATGCCGCCAACCTCGGCCTCGATGGACATGCCCTTGGAGTGGGCAAGCTCAACGAGCTCCTTGGTGCGGTCGAGGTTAAGCTGGAAGGTCTCCTCGTGAGAGCCGTCATACATGATGGACGTGAAGCCGGCCTCGATGCACTTGAAGCAGTCCTCGTAAGAACCGTGATCGAGGTGAAGGGCGACGGGAACGGTAACGCCCGTAGCCTCGACGGCAGCCTTAACCATGTCGGCGCAGACCTTGAAACCGCCCATCCACTTAGCGGCACCAGCGGTGCACTGAAGGATCAGCGGAGACTTGGCCTCCTCGGCGGCCTGGAGAATAGCCAGGGTCCACTCGAGGTTGTTGGTGTTGAAGGCACCGAGAGCGTACTTGCCGGCCTCGGCCTTCTTGAGCATGTCTGCTGCGTTGACGAGCATAAAAGAAACCTCCTGTAAGGTTGCTCCGATAACGCCTGTGATTTTACCACGGCATACCGCAGCATAAACGTTCGTTTGTTCACGAATATCATCCGATTGGGCAAATTTTGACCGTTTGCCCCACAGAATCGACCCGTTGGGGAAAATTACTTGACGATTGAACGTTTTTCGTGATTCGAAAGACGGCCTCTAAGCTACATCTGCATGAATGGGTTCTGCATGAGCTCGCGTGCAACGGTGGTCGAATCGCCGTGACCCGTCAGGCAAACGGTATCGGGCGGAAGAACCTTGGCGAGTTTGGACAACGAGCGCATAATCGCCGCCTCGTCACCGCCGGATAGATCGGTACGACCATGGCTGCCCGGGAAAAGCGTGTCGCCCACGAAGGCGATGTTTCCCTGCTTGGTCGCAGCAAACAAGACGATGCCGCCCGGCGTATGCCCTGGGGTCTCGATTACCTGTAGGCAGATGTCGCCCACCTCAATCGTATCGCCCTCGGCGAGCAGGCGGGTCGGCTCACCCGGATCGGGCGTCTCGATGCCCCACATGCCACGCTGCTCCTCGATATTTGCGCGAGGTACCATCACGTCCTTAGCGCACAACTCATATAGTGCGCCGTCGCCAACGGCAGTTCGCACCCCGGCAACCCCACCAACATGGTCGGCATGACCGTGCGTGCAGACAGCGCCGAGCACGCGTACCTCGGGATGCGAAGTGCGAATATGCTCCACAAGACGCTCACCCTCCCACGCCGGATCGACGATTAAGCACTCGTCATTCGACATCACGGCGTAACTGTTGGTCTGAATCGGGCCGTTGACGAGCGTCTCAATCGAAGCCGCGCCTCGGGGCGTCAGGTCCAAAGTCGTATCGTCCATATGCACACTTTCCTTCTAAATACGTCGAGGCACCAAACGATGCCTCGAACGTAGCCAATATCTATGATGCTGCAAGACTCTCGCGCCTACACGCGACGCTTGAGTTGTGCTCCGCCCTCGCCGGGCATGAGGCGGCGAGCGTCGTAGACCGAGTCGACGCTGCTGATAGAGGCCAGCAGCGGATCCAGACCGCTCGCGTCCGAAATCTCGACCATGAAGCGCAGCGTTGCGATGCCCTCGCGGTTGGTCGACGTAGCAGCCGAAAGGATGTTGCCGCCCGCATCGCCGATGGCGATGGTGACGTCCTTGAGCAGACCCATACGGTCCAGGCACTCGACCACAATCTCAACCTGGAAGAGGGTGTCGGCGGCGCCATCCCACTCCACGTCGATCATGCGCTCGGGATGCTCCATAAGGCCCTTGACGTTGGGGCAGTTGGCACGGTGCACCGAGACGCCGCGACCGCGCGTGATGAAGCCGACGATGTCGTCGCCCGTCACGGGATTGCAGCAGTGCGCCAGACGCACCAGCAGGCCGCTGTTGCTCTCGCCCTTGACGATGATGCCGTTGCTCGCGCTCTTGCCGCGCTTTTGCGGCTTGCGGTTGGAGCCGCGGGCAGGCTGTTTCACGACCTCGGCGATGGCCTCGGCCTTGGTGAGCTGCTCCTCGGGCTTGGGATCCAAGATTTGCTCGACCTTGTTGCCCACGGCACGCGGGGCGACCTTGCCGGCACCGACGGCCGCAAACAGGTCCTCGAGCTGCTTAAAGTTCAGCTGCTCCGCCACGGCATTGAGCGCACGCGTCGAGCGCGGCGTGGAAATGCCGTATCCGCGCTTGCGCAGGTCCTTGGCCAGCATATCGCGACCGGCGGCAGCGTCGTCGTCCTTAGTCGCGGCGGCAAAGTAGCGACGGATCTTGGACTTGGCCGAAGGCGTCTTGACGATCTTGAGCCAGTCGCGCGACGGCTTGGAGCTCTTGTTGGTCAGAATCTCGACACGGTCGCCCGTCTTGATCTCGTGTGTGAGCGGCGCCACGGCACCGTTGATCTTGGCGCCCACGCAATGGTTGCCGACCTCGGTGTGGACGGCATAGGCAAAGTCGAGCGGCGTTGAGCCGGCACGGAGCGCCATGACCTCGCCCTTGGGCGTAAAGACAAAGATCTCCTGGTCGAACAGGTCAACCTTCAGCGAATGCAGATACTCCTTGGCATCGGTGATCTCGTCGGAGGCAGCCCAGTCGAGCGAGTGCTTGAGCCAGTTGATCTGGTCGTCCAGGCGCTGGGCATCGTTGGTCTTGGAGGCAGACGATCCGCCCGACTTTTTATACAGCCAGTGGGCGGCAATGCCGTACTCGGCCTGCTCGTGCATCTCGTAGGTTCGAATCTGAATCTCGAGCGGGCGGGCCGTGGGGCCGATAACCGTCGTATGGAGCGACTGGTAGTTATTGACCTTGGGCATGGCGATATAGTCTTTAAAGCGGCCGGGCATGGGGTGCCACAGCGTGTGCACCGCGCCGAGCGTGGAGTAGCAATCGCGCACCGAATGGGTAATGACGCGCAGCGCCACCAGGTCGTAGATCTCGGAGAACTCCTTGCCCTTGCGCTTCATCTTTTGGTAGATGGACCAATAGTGCTTGGAACGACCGTTGATCTGGAAGCCCTCAAGACCAATACGGTTGAGCTCGTCGGTGAGCGTCTTGATGGTCTCGGCCAGATAGCGCTCGCGAACCTCGCGCGACTCCGCCACCATGCGCGCGATGCGCTGGTAGGCGTCGGGCTCCAGATAGAAGAACGACAGGTCCTCGAGCTCCCATTTGATGGAGCTCATGCCCAGGCGGTCGGCCAGGGGCGCATATACGTCCATGGTCTCGCGCGCCTTAAACAGGCGACGGTCTTCGCGAAGGGCAGCCAGCGTACGCATGTTGTGCAGGCGGTCGGCAAGTTTGACGATGATGACGCGGATATCCTTGGACATGGCAAGGAACATCTTACGCAGCGTAAGTGCCTGCTTCTCGTCCATGCTATCGACTTCGATGTTGGTGAGCTTGGTCACGCCGTCGACAAGCTCGGCCACTGTATCGCCAAACAGGCCGGAAACATCGGCAAGCGAGGTCTCGGTATCCTCGACGGTATCGTGCAGCAGCGCGGCGCACACCACATCGCAGTCCATCTTGAGGTCGGCCAGAATGATGGCCACCTCGACGGGATGGTTGATGTACATCTCACCCGAGCGGCGCTTTTGGTTGCAGTGCTTCTCGGCGGCAAAGCAGTAGGCCTGCTCTACCTTGGAGAAGTCGTCCTCATTCATATATTTGAGGCACAGGCGCTCCAGCTTGTCGTAGCTGTCCGCCATAATCTCGGGCGGCAGCTCATCGGCATGCTTATAGTGCTCCATCTCCGAGAACGGCTGGAGGGTGGAATCATGGGCGGTACGGGCTGCGGCATCCATCGAGGTCCCCTTCCCCTAGGCCCGCGGTACGATCGGGCGGTTAACTTTGGCTAGCATATCAGAAGCGCACGAATCGAGCGCCCAGCTCCGGAAAGCCGAGAACTCCATGCGCGAGCGCAGGCCCTCCAAATAGCGGATTGACCTGCTCAATTGCACGCGGCCGGGGTTTTCGGCCATCGCGATGCGACGCGTGTCGTCAAACCCCAAAACGCGGCAGAAACCAAGCTCTTCGAAGATTCCCAGGCCACTTTCCACCGAGCGCTCGTCAACCGGCGTGCGGGCATCGATGGCAAGGCACATCTGCGCGATGTCGATATCACTCGCACTAAAGGAGTCGTCTCCGGTCTTGCCGCGGTTGGAGCGCCACATGGTCTGCAGCGCTCGATAGAGCGTAACGAGCTCGTCGCGCTCGGGCGCATAGCAGTCGAGCAGGCGCTCGTTGATGCGGGCATCGCGCGACGAATAGAGCAGATGGATCACGGCGGGCTGCCCATCGCGGCCGGCGCGCCCGCTCATCTGGTTGAACTCGATGGCACCAAACGGCATGTGGTAGAGAACGACATGGCGGATATCGGGCAGGTTGACGCCCTCGCCAAAGGCAGAGGTCGAAACGATGCAACTGAGGCTTCCATCCCGGAATGCTTCCTCCACACGGCGGCGATCGGAGCGTGCAAGCCCGGCGTTATAGAACGCGATGCGGGTCGCGCAATCGGGTACGCGCTTGCGCAGCGTCTTGGCAAGCGCCACGGACTGGTCGCGCGAGTTGACGTAGATGACGGTCTTCTCCCCCATCGCCACGATGGACACCAGACGGTTCTCGCGGCTCGCAAGATCGCGATCGTCCTCGAGCTGCAGGTTCTCGCGCACGGTCTCGTCGACCACTGTGCGGGTGATCGGCAGCACGCGGGCAAGCTCGGCCACGACCGGAGCCGTCGCGGTAGCCGTCGCGGCCATAACGACCGGGTCGCCCAGGGCCTTGAGAATATCGGGCATATCGAGATAGGCGCTGCGGTCGCCGCCCTTGGCAAGGCCGGCGTGGTGTGCCTCATCGATAACGACAAATCCGATGCGCCCCGAGCGCGCAAAGCGGTCGCGGTGAATAGACAGGAATTCGGGCGTCGTGAGTACGATGCCGGTGCGACCCGAAGCCAAGCCGGCAAACACGTCATCGCGCGCCGCCTCCACGGTCTCGCCAGTCAGCACGCCCACGCCAATACCGAACGCGGCCATCGTCGACGAGAGGTGATAGGCCTGGTCGGCGACGAGCGCGCGCAGCGGATAGACAAAGATGCTCGCACGCCCGCGAAGGACCGCCTCGCGCGCGGCGTGCACATGGAAGATGAGCGACTTGCCACGGCCCGTTCCCATAACGGCCAAGACACTCTGATGATCGGCCAAGGCTTCGAGCGCCTCGACCTGCGCGCGGTGCGGCTGGTTTGAGCCGATAAAGCTATGGATAAGCGAGCGCGTGAGCTCGGTATAGGAAAGTTGGGCGAGCGTCTCGCGCTTACGCGACTCCAGGCGCAGGCCGGAATCTGCCGGCTGCACGCCACGGCGAAGCTCGCATGCCGGATCGTCAACGCTGGGCGCCGCGGTATCGCGGACCAGGACATCCTTGATCATGAGCTTGGGCTTCACACGTCCCTGCCAATGCTCGGCCACGGCCTCAAACACCAAGTCAACGGCACTGTCGCAATTGATGAGCTTATCAATCTGCGGTACGCGGAACATGATGGCCGGCACGCTCGCGGCACCATCCGTCGCCACGAAGCGCATGTGCTCGCCGGTTTTGCCCACCACGGCACGATCGCACATCGTCACGCCCTCGGCGGCCAACAGCGGCACCTTGTTGCCCTGGCCAAACGGCTCAAGACGGGAGATTTGCTCGATGGTCTCGATATTCAGCTCGGAAAGGTCGACCGTGGCGGCGACCTCGTCGGTGTCCTCAAAGTCCTCGGCGGGAAGCTCCGATAGCACGGCGGAAAGGCGGCGGCGGAACTCATCGAGCTTAGACGCCTCGATGGTCACGCCTACGGCACCAGCATGCCCGCCGCGACGAATCAGCAGGTCGGAGCAGCGCTCAACGGCATCGAACAGGTTGACCTTGCCCACCGAGCGACCCGAACCGCGCGCGATACCGTCCTCGATCGAGAACAGCAGCGCCGGCACGTGATAGCGGTTGGTCAGACGGCTCGCCACGATACCCTTGACGCCCTCATGCCAGCCCTCGCCGCCCACGACGATCGCGCGTCCTCCGTCATAGGTCTCCTCGACCTTTGCCATGGCATCGCGCGTGAGCTCCGCCTCAATCTCGCGACGCTGGCGATTGATCTCCTCGAGCTCGGCCGCCAGCGCGCTTGCTTCGATAGGATCGCGGGCAAGCAGCAGATCGAGCGCCAGCTTGGGATCGGCCATGCGGCCGGCAGCGTTTAAGCGGGGAATGAGCGAGAACGACAGGCCGTCGGCGGTAATGCTCGAAAGGTCGGCCTTGGCGAGCGCAGCCAGCGCGATATAGCCGGGACGAGCGGTCACGCGCATCTGCTGAATGCCCTCGGCAACCAGCGCGCGGTTCTCGGGCGTCAGCGGCATCATGTCAGACACGGTACCCAGCGCAGCGACCTCAATCAGCGAACGCCAATACGACGGTTTGCCCAGGCGCTCGCCCAGGACCTGCACCAGCTTGAGCGCCACGCCGGCACCGGCAAGCTCACGCGAGGGACCCTCGTCCTCGAGCTTGGGGTCGGTCAGGGGCACGCCCTGCGGCACCTGGTCGGACGGCTCGTGATGGTCCGTGACCACCAAATCGATCCCCAGACTCTCCAGATAGGAAACCTCTTCCTTGGCGGCGATGCCGTTATCGACGGTCACGATCAGCTGAGGATGAGCAAGCTCATTAACGCGGTCGAGCGCCGCGCGAGACAGGCCATAGCCCTCGTCAAAGCGATGTGGAATAAACGGCGTGACATCGGCGCCAAACGTGCGCAGCGCCTCGGTTAACAGACAGGTCGACGTGATGCCGTCAACGTCAAAATCGCCAAAGACGGCAATGCGCTCGTGGTTGCGAATGGCGTGCTCGATGCGGTCGGCAACGACCGACATACCCGGGATAATGAGCGGGTCCGCCCAGTCGCGATCGAGCGAAGGCGTCAAAAACAGCTGGCCCTCCTCGATGGAGCCAATGCCATGCGCAACCATAATGCGCGCCACCAGCCCGGGTATGCCCAGGCCGGCCGAAAGCTCCTTTTCGAGCTCGGAATTTTGCTGAGCGACCGCCCAGCGATGCGTCGTCTTAAGCGATGACATAGGCGCCCACCCCCGATAGGGGCAGGTCGCCGCGATACCTCTCACGGTTCATAGCAATGAGTCCTCTGTGTATGCCCGCTTCGGCAGGCAGATCTGTTGAACGGATTTATTATACCGTGCAGTGCGGACGCAAAACGTCACAGTGCGCCGCGGTTTCGGCAAACGATAACGGTAATGCCCTCGAAATAATTAGGCGTTTCTGCCGCACGGACGCATGCGAGCGTCTAGCATATCCATTCAAACGGATTCGCGAGCAAAGGGAGTCACAAGGACATATGAAGCAATGGGTTGGACTGGGAAAATTCCTCGCGGGGCACATGCAGATCATCGTTCCGATTTGCGTGGCGCTCGGCGTGCTCTTTCCCCAGCAGATCGGCGTGCTCAAGCCTATCGTCCCCACCCTGTTTGCCTTCATGACGTTTCAGGGCGCGCTCAGCAACACCTTTCATCAGGTGGCCGAGGTATTCCGTCGTCCGCTGCACCTAATCTTGGCGCTGCTCGTCTCGGCGGTGCTTATCCCTATCGCAGCCTATGTCATGGGATCGTTATTCTTTGGCTCCAACCCCAACCTTGTCTGCGGCATCGTGCTCGAGTACAGCGTACCCGTGGCAGTCACCGCCTTTATGTGGATCAGCATGTTCGGCGGCAACGGCCCGCTTGCGCTCACCATTATCCTGACGTCCTCGGTCATCTCGCCCGTCACGATTCCGCTCACGCTTAAGCTCCTGCTGGGCGCCACCGTCTCGATCGACGTACCGAGCATGATGCAGAACATGGCCTTTATGATTGCCATCCCCGCCGTGCTCGGCATCGTCATCAACGAGCTCACGCGCGGCTGGGGGCACGATAAGCTCTCCCCCGCGCTCTCGCCCGCCTGCAAGTTCATGATGATGGGCGTCATCGCGTCAAACTCCACCGCCATGAGCGAGTACGTGCTGCACATGAATATTGAGCGCCTGGAAGTCGCGCTCTTTATCCTGGTGTTCGCCATCAGCGGCTTTATCATCGGCATCTTGGTCGCCCGCGCCCTGCACCTACCGTATGGCGAGACAACCACCATGTGCTTTACCTGCGGCATGCGCAATATCTCCTCGGGCGCCGTCATCGCCACGCAGTATTTTCCCGGCGAAGTCGTGTTTCCCGTCATGTGTGGCACGTTGTTTCAGCAGGTGCTCGCCTCGCTCATCGGGCATCTTTTTGAACGGCTGACCGGCGAGGAGCGCGCTGCTCAGCGCAAGCAAGTCGAGGCTGGCCGCGACGCGATGGCACGCTAGGCCATCCGCATTGCGCGGATGCTCGCTTTGCTACGCGAGCGCTTCCAGATGCGTGCGCAGGCATTCCGCGTCGATATCGAGTGTGGTCTCGGCATTGACCTGGGCCAGACGATAGCCCACAAAGTAGGGCGATACCACCCAACGCGGAAGTGCCTTGACGATGGTTCGACCGCCCATGTGGTAGAAGAACAAGTTGTACGACTCCGCGCGACCGCCGTGGTGCTCGTGCAGGATATAGCGCAGGGCAATCTGAATCGCATCGGCAAATAGACTGGCCTCGACTTGGTCGCGCGCGTCGTCGCTGGTGGCGATTCCCTGTGGGGCCGAGACATTGACCTCAAAGAAGCCCATGATCGGCTCGGTCGAGATATTGACCGCGACCCTTCCCCGCTGCCAGACATCGATGCCCTCAAAGTTGGCGGAGGTCAGCGCCGCGTAGCCGTCCTCCTGCTCCAAGCCCACAATCTGCATGTGCGGGTGCACCAGGCTGCCGCCCGAAAGCGGGCCCCTGTTCTTATACATGAGCACACTGCGGTACTGTTGGGAATCGATCATCTGCTGCCAACAGCCCAGGGCAAACCGCATCACATGATGCAGCTCGTCCGGCGCATAGGTCACCAGGTCGGCGTCATGGTCGGCAGATTCGATAAGCACGGTTTGGCGGGTGGCACGCAAGGTCTTGAACTTATTCTCGAGCCAGATGCAGTCACCATCGCGCTGGATGATGTTGACGAGCCCCTCCGTGTCGCAAAAGGGGCACGCAGTACCGGGGCGGCGGTTGTCGTCGGGCTTGCCACTCGCCTGCTGAACATCGAATACAAGTGCCACGGGTTACACCTCCAGCGGCACGATCTTGGTGCCATGGAGCTCGGACACACCCAGTTTCGCCGCAACCACATCGCGGTTGGCCGCGGTAATGCCACCGCCGGGAAGGATGGTCAAACGATCGCCCGCATACTCGATTAAACAAGCCAGGTTTTCGAAGTTGTCCTCGATCGGCGTACCGGCAGCACCACCGTGCGTCAGAATGCGCGTGACGCCGCAGTCGGCGAGCGTATCAATGGCATCGAGCTGAGCCTCAGGCGAGAGCTGATCAAACGCCATGTGGAAAGTGATGTCGATGGGCTCGCGTTTGCACTCCTCGGTCGCGCAGCCCGCAGCCATCACAAGGGCGCCGAGGGCGAGCTCGTCGAGCGCCCATCCGCCGGCACAGGGCTTGCAGCATCCAAAGACCAGGCCATCGACGCCGGCGCTCACGGCAAGGCCCAGGTCCATCTCCATCATGCGCAACTCGTCCTGGTTGTAATGAAAGTCGCCACCGCGCGGACGGATCATACACATCACTTGCGCGTCATGCTCGTGAGCGTAGCCGACCGTAGCGCTGATAACGCCGGCGGAAGGCGTGGTGCCACCGACGGCGAGGTTGTCACACAGCTCAATGCGCCCCGCACCGGCCTCGATGGCCGCCGGCACTCGCTCAAAGTTCTCGGCACAAAACTCGTACAGCATAGATAGGCCCCCAAAGACAGCAGATGTTTTCCGACGGGCATTGTCACACATCCCCATGAAGTTGCGGTGGAATAGGGACTGTTTTGGCGTCTAGAGCCCCCATTTAGTCCCTATTTCACCGCAACTTAAAGGAGTGCCGACCGAAATGGTCAGCACCCCTTTTTGCTGTATAGAAGTAGTCGTTGGGGACGTTCTTAAACGACTAGTCATTCAAGAACGTCCCCAACGACTACGACAACTGTTGGCATCATATACTATGTGTCATATAGTAGGTGTTACACAGTATACTACGAAAGGAGGTGTGCGGATGGAGGCACAGATGAAGCGCGGCTTCCTCGAGGCCTGCGTACTCGCGGCCGTCTCGGGCGAGGAATCCTACGGCTATCAGATCGTGAAGGACGTGCCCGCGAGCATGGGGCTCACGGAGTCCACGCTCTATCCGTTGCTCAAGCGCCTGGAGAAGGCGGGGTGCATCACGGCGCGCTCCGCCGAGCACAACGGGCGGCTGCGAAGGTACTACCGCATCACGGACACCGGGCATGAGCGTATCGCCGAGTTCCTCGCCGAATGGCCATCCGTGCAGGAGATCTACCGTTACGTGAAGGGAGCGCACCATGACGCGCGATGAGTTCTTGAACCGGCTGGGCGAGCTTCTGGCCTGCCTGCCGGCAGATCAGATAAAGGAAACGCAGGAGTTCTACGCGGAGGTCATCGCCGACCGTATGGAGGACGGCATGACGGAGGCCGAGGCTGTGGCCGCCATGGGCACGCTCGGTGAGGTCGCCGAGGCAACGCTCGACGAACTGCCCGCCGTGCCGCGCGCAATTGCGAGGACCAAGCGCAAGAGCACGGCGCTTCTATGGGCGCTCGCCATCGTGGGCTCTCCGGTATGGATTCCGCTGCTGCTCGCGTTCGTCGCCGTTGCCGCTACGGTCTACATCTGCATTTGGGTTCTTGCGCTCTGCGTGTGGATCGTGGCCGCGGCATTCGGGGGCGCGGGCGTGGTGGGGCTCCTGTTCGCCGTGGACGGCATCATTATCGTGCATGTTCCGTACGTTTTAACCTCGATGGGAATGGGATTCGCTTCCATCGGTGTGGCGCTTCTCGCGGGAGCCGGCGCCTGGACGGCGTCCAAGCAAATCGCGCGCCTCTCTGCCCTTTGGGCGAAGAAAGCCGTTTCGCCCTTCTGGAAAGATCGAGGCAATAAGAGCCGCAGGGTCGCTGAAGCGGCGCCGCTCACGGCATAGGAAGGAGTGCAAACATGTCCAGCGTAAAAAAGATTTACCTTGCCGTAGCGGGTGGGCTTGTTGCCACGGGGCTCGTCCTGGCTGCTATCGGATTTGTAGCCTCCGGCTTTAACCTCGCTGTGTTCAACACGCAGATCGACCTGCGCGATGACACCATCATTCTGGGTGGTGTTGAAATAGACGACCCGACAGGACTTCCACTCATCGAGCAGCTTGCCGAGGTTGGCGAGATCCATATTGGATCTGCAACGACTGGTTCGTCTTCTCCTCGCACATGATCGAGCTCGTAGCAGCCATCCCCCTTCGGGCGCACCACGACGGGCGTGAGCACGCCGCGCTCGGAGCCTTTTTGCGAGACCTTCCGTCACGCTCTTCCTGCGTGGTGAACCGGTCATCGACCGACGAGAGGCTGATGGGAATCTCTCGACTTCGGGCCAATCCCGCTCACCGATCTGGTCTTCCTTCGTGATGCGCACATAAGCGAGCAGACACCGCGCAGAGCTTCAGCGCGGCCGCACTTCCACGTCTATGACGGAGGTGCCCGGCGGCATCTTGGCGATCCCCTTGTTTGCAGGCTTTAGCGCGTGGGGATCGCCCGCTCGGGGGCCGAGGACGGCGAGGACGGCGGCGAACCTCGCGGTGTCATTCGACATCGCGAGGTTCCCGGACCATGACCACCTGGCCTCGTACCGCGGCATAACCCCAAGGGTGAGGAGCTTCGGCACGTCGATCAGGGCGCCCGCGCAGCGTCGGCCGGTCCGCCGTTCGGCAGAACGGCGGAAGTCCCTAGCCTCCGAGGTAAGCTTTGCGCACGTTGTCGTCGTGCAGGAGTTCTTGGCCGGTGCCGGTCATGGTGATCTTGCCGGTCTCGAGTACGTAGCCGCGCGTGGCGATGGAAAGCGCCATCTGCGCGTTCTGCTCAACCAGAAGCACCGTGGTGCCGGCCTTGTGCAGGTCCTCGACAATCTGGAAGATCTGCTCGATCAGAATCGGCGCCAGACCCATGGAGGGCTCGTCGAGCATGAGCAGCTTGGGGTTGCTCATAAGGGCGCGGCCCATAACGAGCATCTGCTGCTC
>CAKUHP010000033.1 GCA_934658705.1 uncultured Collinsella sp.
GCCACGGGCGGCACCATCGCATCGACCGAGGACGGCAACGGCCTCTCCCCCGCCCTGACCGGTGAGGAGCTCGCCCAAAGCGTTCCCGAGATCTCGGGGCTCTGCGAACTCGACGTCGTGCAGCCCATGAACATCGACAGCACCAACATGCGCCCCAGCGACTGGATGCGCATCCGCGATGTCATCGTCGATGGCTACGCCGATCACGACGGCTTTGTGGTTCTGCATGGCACGGACACTATGAGCTACACGGCCGCGGCGCTCTCCTACCTTATCCAGGACAGCCCCAAGCCCATCGTGCTCACCGGCTCGCAAAAGCCCATGGGCAATCCTTTCACCGACGCCAAGCTCAACCTGTATCAGAGTCTGCTCTATGCGCTCGACGAGCATTCGCATGACGTCTCGATCGTGTTTGGCGGTGTGGCCATTGCCGGAACGCGCGCCCGCAAGCAGCGCACCATGAGCTTTAACGCGTTTATTAGCGTCAACTATCCGCCCATCGCCTACATCCGCAACGACCGTATTGTGCGTAACGGGCTTCATGGCACGCACCAAGGCGAAAACCCGGTTCGCTTCTACGACAATATCGACCCGCGCGTGTTTGTGCTTAAGCTCACGCCCGGCGTGAACCCTGGCATTCTGGATGCCCTGGCCGACAGCTACGATGCCGTGATTCTGGAGACCTTTGGCATTGGCGGCATCCCGGAGTTTGGAGAGTCGGGCGAATCGTTCCAAGAGGCGATCTTCCGTTGGGTCGATTCGGGCCGCACGGTCGTTATGACCACGCAGGTGCCCGAGGAAGGTCTGGACTTGGGCGTCTACGAGGTCGGCCGCGCGTACGCCGATCATCCGGGCATTTTGCGCGGCGACGATATGACCACCGAGACGCTCGTGGCCAAAACCATGTGGGCACTCGGCCAGTCGCGCGACGCGGCCGAAATCCAGCGCCTGTTCTACAGCCAAGTCAACCACGACCGCATCCCGATGGCGTAATCCCAAGGGCAGATCCGCGTATCGCAGTCTCAAACGGCAGGTGGTCCCCCTCGGGACGTGCAAAAAACGGAGTATTCTGCAATTTTCCGGACGGAGACACCATATCGGCTGACTTTTAGGCGAGCTTTTAGCGTGAAAAGGCCGTCTTATAAATAGTTATTCCTCATTTTTTATTAGTGTGTGGATTAACTAGTGTCAAAAACACAAAGCAAGCCGTTTGAACCGCCATCTAGGGGCGAACAGGTGCTGAATACTCGCGATTTTGCACATCGCAGCCAGGGGGACCTGCCCAAAGAGTGCCAAATTGCACCGAAGGATGTCCTATTCGATACCCTCGAGAAGCTCTGACACCGTCATGCCGAGTGCGGGCGCAATCTTAAATAGAATCTTGAGCGTGAAATTTGCCGTCCCGCCTTCGATCTGGTCGAGATAGGGGCGGCTAATTCCTGCTGCCACGCAAAAATCGACCTTGGAGATACCAAGGCCTTCACGCTTTTGCTCGACTCGCTCGCCAAGAATCTGTTTCGCACGTTCATCCATGCAAACGAGTTTGAAATGGCGCAAAACAAAAACGTAAACTATAGTTTACGTTTTGCCGAATACACAGGAGTTTTCTATGCCGGGTTCTTCGATTTACGTACGGCGCGCAGATTGCCGCCGGCGCGACACGCCGATTGCTCTTGTCGTTATCGAGGCCGACCAGCTCACGCCCGACGAGCGCACGGCCTTCACGCTGTTATCGAGTCGCGTTGGCGCGGCACTTCTCCCCAGCCCAAAGCAGGACGAATTTGCGGCCCTCTGCCGACAGCACGGCCGCGCATTCGACCAGACCGCCGTTATCGCCACCACGCAGCATGGCCTTCCCTTGCTGCTAGAAGCTGCCGTCGCCCTCACGCTTCGCGGCGCGGGATACGAAAACGAGGCCGCCGCCGACGTGGTCTTTAAACCACGATCGAGCGGCGGCCTCGCAGCAGCCATCGAATATGCTTGCAGGCTCGTTGCCTAAAGGGACAAGCTAGAATCCCAGTCCAAAGCCCGTGCCAGTAATTGCCGAATACATAAAGTAGACGTTAATCACATTGAGAAACACGCCCGTGATGCAGCCGTTGCGCAGATAACGCTCACACGTTAGTCGCGCCATCACAGCAGAGTCGTCGTTGTTCTTAGCCTGACGACCGGCGGTAAAGTACGTCGCCACGCCGAGCAGCAGGTTGAGCACCGGCAGCGCCAGCAGCTCGTAGCTCTTGCCCCAGCGCGTTGCCTCGCCAGCGGCGTTGAACTTCGTTGCCACCTCGGGTCCAATGTTGGGAAGGACGCACGCCGCAACCACGAGCGGAAGCACCGCGAGCACGAGCAGCGCGATGCCCATATAGCCGGCCTTTTTTCCATATTTGAACATATGCGTCGTCCTTACACGTTAAAGCGGAAGTGCACGACGTCACCGTCGGCCATGATGTAATCCTTGCCCTCGATGCGCAGCTTGCCGGCAGCCTTGGCGCCCTGCTCGCCACCGAGCTCGATGTAGTCGTCGTAGCCAATGACCTCAGCCTTAATAAAGCCGCGCTCAAAGTCGGTGTGGATGACGCCGGCGGCCTGCGGGGCGGTCGCGCCCTGGCGCACCGTCCAGGCCTTGACCTCCATCTCGCCGGCCGTAAAGAACGACTGCAGACCGAGCAGCTTGTAGGCAGCCTGAGCGAGCACGTCCAGACCGGGCTGTTCCAGGCCCAGGCTCTCCAGGTAGTCGGCGGCGTCCTCGGGGTCGAGCTCGGAAAGCTCGGCCTCGATCTTGGCGCAGATGGGCAGCGGCTTGACGCCGTCGATGGACGCCAGGTCGTCGTTGAGCATGTCCTCGTCCACGTTGGCCACATACAGGATGGGCTTCATGGTAAGCAGGAACAGTCCCTTGGCGGCAATGCGCTCCTCATCGGTCATTTCCATGGACGCGGCACGCTTGCCCTCGTTGAGCCAGGCAAGCAGACGCTTAGCGACCTCGAACTTGGGCATGAGCTCCTTGTCGCGCTTGGCCTCCTTCTCGAGCTTGGGCAGCTGCTTCTCGAGCGTGCCCATATCGGCCAGGATGAGCTCGGTCATGATGGTATCGGCATCGCCGGCAGGGTCGACGAACTCGCCCGTGCGGCCAACCTCGCGCATGACGTTGGGATCCTTAAAGTAGCGCACGACCTCGCAGATGGCGTCGGTCTCGCGGATGTTGGCCAAGAACTGGTTGCCCAGGCCCTCGCCCTCGTTGGCGCCCTTCACCAGGCCTGCAATGTCGACGAACTCGACCGTTGCCGGCACGATACGGCCCGGGTTGACGATGTCGGCAAGCTTTTGCAGGCGGCTATCGGGCACGTCGACGATGCCCACATTGGGGTCGATCGTGGCGAACGGGTAGTTGGCGGCAAGGCCGGTCTTTTTGGTGAGCGCGGTGAACAGCGTCGACTTGCCTACGTTGGGCAGGCCCACGATACCGATGGAAAGGGACACGACAGCTCCTTTTGGTACAAGTATTTCAAACTGCATAAGTATAGCGCCGCCGCAGCATCCGGGCGAACCCAGACACCACGGCGGCGCAAATGAAGCAGAGATTCGGTCGCTAGCTAGTCTGCGAGCTTCTCCACTTGGTCGAGCATCTTGTCGAGCTTCGCCTTTGCCTCTGCCTTGACCTTCTCGGCCTCTTCGTGAGCCTTGGCCTTCTGGGCGGCCTTTTCCTCGGCTTCGGGATCGACGACGACCAGGTTGGACGCATCGTGCTCAACGAGCTTGAGCGCATGCTCGGGGCAAACCTTGACGCAGGCGCCGCAGCCCAGGCAGTACGTGGACTCCAGCGCAAAGCGGCCGCTTCCCACCAGATCGCAGGCAAACGTGGGGCACACGTTGACGCACTCGCCGCACGACGTGCACTTATCAAAATCGCACTCCGGTGTTGCCACCTGCATATTCTGGGCAAGCTCGGGGTGATTCTGCAGCGTCGAGAGCACCAGCTGGCGCCCGTGCGTCAGCGTACGGCGGCGCTTGGTCGTCGTGGTGCCGCACATGGTGTTGAGCGTGCGCTCAAGCTGGGTAATCTGGTGACGATGAGCCTTCAGCTTCTGCGTCACCGATGCCAGTGCCGCCGTTGCCGGGTTGAGCTTGGTCACGGTCAAGCCTGTGGTGCGGGCGATCTTTTCCATGTACTCTTTGCGCTCGTACTCGCGGCGCTTATGGCACTTGAGGCTCTTGGGGTCGACCTCCAAGCCCATGCCCGTACCGGCCCACTCCTCGGCAGTAGCGATAGCCTCGCCCAGAATGTCCTCGCCACCGGTGTTGCGGCACTTATCGCAAACGCCCAGCGGCAGGTACACGCTCACGTTGGGATAGTCGGCAAGTACCGAGAACCAGGTCTCGGCCGTAATATCGCCTACGCAGGCGACGACGACCTCGTTCTCGCGCGGCATGCGCTTAAGGGCGCGCGTGCAGGTAACATAGGCGGTCTCGTGGCTCGTGGCCGCCGAGACAATATCGTCGTAGAGGTTTTTGGGCGCCAGGCGCGGCGAGATAATCGCCTCGGTCGGGCAAGCGGCGGCGCACAGGCCGCATTTGCGGCAGGTGTCGAGAATCTCGATAGCGTCTTCCTCGACCTCGATGGCGTTGACCGGGCACACGTCCATGCACGCGGTGCAGCCGCTCTTCTCGTTTTTGCAGGCCAGGCACGGAATGGTGTTTCCGCGCGGGCGCTCCTTGTAGTCGGCAGGGTTCCACTGCGGTGCCGACGGATCGAGCGCGTCGGTCACGCCGCCAAGCGGGTCTTTAAAGAAATCCAAGCCCTTGCTGATCTCGATAATGTCATCAAACAGATCGTGTTCCTGCGCCATGCGCGGCCCCTCCCTGAGCAGTGCAAACAAGCAAGTGATAATGATACGCCATCGGCCCACGCCTCGGGCAAATTCCATGCGGCGCATCTTTGCGGCAAATAGCCTATGGTCTATCGCCGCCTCGATTGCACAAGGCCAATCAAGTGCCAAGCTATGCCTCGCGCATGAGCTGCACGAGCTTTTGTTTGGTCACCTTGGCCTGCTCGTTGGCCATATTGCGCTCGTTCTTAAAAGTTGCGTCCGCAACACTCTGCAGGTCGGCATCGGAAATCTCGCCAAGGCCCAGCTCCTCGAGCGTCGTCGGCAGGCCGACACGCTGGCAAAACTCAAGCACCTGGTCAAGCTCGGGCGCGCGCTCCAAGCGCAGCTGAACCAGCAGACCAAATGCCACGGCCTCGCCATGCATGGCCTTGCACTCGGGCAGAATCGTCAGGCCGTTGGCAATGGCATGCGCCAGCGCCAAGCCGCCGCTCTCAAAGCCAACGCCCGAAAGCAGAATGTTGCACTCGATCAGACGTTCAACGGCTGGTGACATGCGGCCCTTCTTGAGGTCACGCTTAGCAGCGACACCGCACTCCATAAGCGTGTCGTAGCAAGCGCGGGCTGCAACCAAAGCCAAGTGCCCCGGCGTACCACCATGCTCGTTAGTGCCCCGCGCCATAACGCACGAGCGGGCCTCGAAGTACGTTGCCAGCGCATCGCCCATGCCGGCAACCGTCATGCGCAACGGCGCCGCGGCGACCACGTCGGTATCAACCACGACCAGGTCAGGGTTCTTCGCAAGCGCCAGATAGTAGTCAAACGACCCATCTTCGTGATACAGCACCGAAATCGCGCTGCACGGACCGTCCATCGATGCCGCCGTGGGGCACACGCACAGCGGAAGTTCGGCAAAATGCGCAACGGCCTTGGCGATATCGAGCATCTTGCCACCACCGATACCCACCACCATGTCGCAATACTCAGCCTGGGCTTCCTTAGCCATTTCGACAACGGCCTCTTCCGTACACGGACCGTCATAAATCTTAAAGAACGGCTCGCTTAGGTCTTCATCCAGAAATCCATCGACGATCTGCCTGCACAGCCGATCCTCGGTGCCCTGGTCAAACAAGACATAGGCAGCGCAGCCCAACCATGACAAATACCTGCCCTGACGCGAAAGTTCGCCCGGCCCCTGAACATACCGGCCGGGACCGCCATAAACCATAGGAAGCGCCATACGAGAATCCGCCCTTCATCAAACAACGATTGGTGCAAAGTAACCTGACCTCTTTGCACCATAGCAAAAAGGGCAAAGCCATCTGCTGGCTTTGCCCTTCCTTACCTTAGTTTACTCATCCATGAGGTAGTAGTGACCCAGTGCGTCGGCGCCCAGAATGGCGTTTGCGACCATCTCGGGCGTCACCTCAAACGGCATGTTGCACATGGTGTCCTCGGGTGCACAGGCGGCCTCGGCAACGATCAAGGCCTGCTCGCGCGTAAGCTCGGCCACGCCAAGCTCCTTCATCGTAACCGGCAGGCCCAGCTCAATGCAGAAGCCCAAGACTTCCTCGAGCTTCTCGGTCGGGGCATCCTCGAGCACCAGCTGAACGAGCGTACCAAAGGCAACCTTCTCGCCGTGGTACATGCCGTGGCACTCGGGCAGCAGCGTCAGGCCGTTGTGAATGGCGTGCGCGGCAGCAAGGCCGGAACTCTCAAAGCCAATACCGGAGAGCAGCGTGTTGGCCTCGATGATATGCTCGACGGCAGGCGTCAGAGCACCCTTCTCCAGGGCGACCTTGGCCTTGACGCCATCGGCCATGAGCGTCTCGTAGCAGAGCTTGGCGAGCGCCAGGCCGGCCATACCGCCCTTGCCGCCAGCACAGGTACCGCCGTCGGCATCATGCGTCGCCTGAGCCTCAAAGTAGGTTGCGAGCGCGTCACCCATGCCCGCCACCGTCAGGCGCACCGGGCTTGCGGCGATGACCGTGGTGTCCATAAGGACGATATTGGGGTTCGCCTTAAGGAACAGGTACTTGTCGAACTGGCCGTCATCGGTGTAGAGCACCGAGAGCGCCGAGCACGGGGCATCGGTCGAAGCGATGGTGGGGCAAATGATGACCGGAGACTCCAGGTAGTAGGCAACAGCCTTCGCGGTGTCGAGGATCTTGCCGCCACCGACGCCGACGATGATGTCGCAGCCGTTGTCGCGTGCGAGCGCCACCAGGCGATCGACCTCGCCCTTGGAGCACTCACCGTTAAAGTCCTCAAACAGCAGCTCGGCCTTGGTCTCGGCAAAGCCGCCCTCAATCTTGGCACCGACGCGCTTCTTGCCCGAAGGCGTCACGATGACGAGGGCTTTGCCACCGAGCGGCTCAACATAGGAGCCAAGCTTGGCGAGCTCGCCCGGGCCCTGGATATACTTGCTGGGGCTATTGAAAATTGCAGCCATATCTATCCCATTCTCTATAGCTAAAAAGAAAAGGAGCTCCGTACAACTATGTGCGGAGCCCCCTCATCACGATAATGAGCGTCGATTAGAAATCGATGTCGGTGTCGTAGTAGCAGGCCTTGAGGATCTTCTCGAAGTCGGCAGCCTTGGTCTCACGCGGGTTCTCGGGCGTGCAGGCGTCGGTCTCGGCGTTCGCGGCGATCTCGGGCAGCTTGGCGAGGAACTCCTCCTCGGAAACCATCTGCGGGTTCTCGGCGTCGACCTTCACGCCACCGTTCGCGTAATCCTTGATGGACTGCGGGATGTTGAGGGCGTCGTTCATATCGCGGATCTTCTGGACGAGTGCGGCAACGAGCTCCTCGTTGGTCTCGCCGGGAAGGTGCAGGACCTCCTTGGCCACGAAGGCATAGCGCTCGGCAGCGCGGGGATCCTTGGAGTTCCACTGGATGACCTTGCCCAGGTACATAGCGTTGGCGGCACCGTGGATGATGTGGCCGTTCTCAAAGGCGGCACCGGTCTTGTGAGCCATGGAGTGAACGATGCCCAGCAGGCCCGAAGAGAAGGCGATGCCGGCGATGCACTGAGCCTCGTGCATGTGCTGGCGGGCCTCCTTGTCGCCCTCATAGGACTTGGGCAGCCACTCGACGATCTCGCGGATGCCGTGCAGGGCGTTGGCGTCGGTGAACATAGAGGCGAAGGTAGAGACGTAAGCCTCCATGCAGTGGGTCAGAGCGTCCATGCCGGTGTGAGCGCACAGCTTGGCGGGCATGGTGTAGGTGAGCTCGGGGTCGACGATGGCGACATCAGGGGTGATGTTGAAGTCGGCCAGCGGGTACTTGATGCCCTTGGCGTAGTCGGTGATGACGGAGAACGCGGTGACCTCGGTAGCGGTGCCGGAGGTCGAGGAGATGGCGCAGAACTTGGCCTTCTGACGCAGCTCGGGGAAGCTGAACGGCTGGATGATGTTGTCGAAGGACTCCTCGGGATACTCGTAGAAGACCCACATAGCCTTAGCGGCATCGATGGGCGAGCCGCCACCGATGGCAATAATCCAGTCGGGCTCGAACTCGCGCATGGCCTCGGCGCCCTTCATGACCGTCTCGATGGACGGGTCGGACTCGACGCCCTCGAACAGCTTGACCTCCATGCCGGCCTCTTTGAGGTCGGCCTCGACGTCCTGCAGGAACCCGCCGCGACGCATAGAGCTGCCGCCAGAAACGATGATGGCCTTCTTGCCCTTGAGGTTCTTCACCTCGTGGCGAGCGCCCTCACCAAAGTACAGATCGCGAGGATTGGTAAAACGTCCCATACTGTGCCTCCTAAACAAGCCCCTCTTAGACTTGTGTATATAACGGAGCACCCGATTGGCTCCGTTAGGACCGTTTTGTGCGTTGCCGGCGATGACAATGCACGATGTCTAAACGTCTCAACGCTCAGACAAACACTATTTTACCGTTCTGGTTGGTCAGTTATTCACCTAAAGCCGCCAATGATGAAACGTTTTTTCTATCCCCGAAGACCCTTGTGTGGCATCCATACCCCCAAGCTGGGCAAACGTTTTATCAAGGTTGACTACATATCCCGGGCAGGACGGTGCCCCTCCAAAATATGCACCGTTCGCCGCCAAATATCGACCGTTTGCGGCACCGTGATACCACTCGGTCGTCCAAGGTGCCGACATTTGTGCGACATCCGTCTTCGTGGTGCAAAGGTGCAAGTCCAAGTGCGGCACCCCCGGTGTGCCACATGCGGGTAAACTAGAACCTTATATAGAGACATTTGAACCCTAACCGCAGCAAAGGAGGCCCCATGGCATTCGATCCCATTCAAGAGGATTGCCATCGCCTCGTTCTTGAGGCCTTGCGCCGCGACAATATCCCGCTCACCGACGGTGCCGCCGTAGAGCGTCTGATGGAACAATTCACCCGCAACCCCGCACCGCTCATCGTGCACGACCGCGACCGCGCCGGGCACCTCATTGCCAAGGTGGTCGAGGCTGTCGACTACCGCATCCCCTTTATCCCCGACGACGCCCAGGCAGAGCAAGAAGAAGCCGCAGCCGAGAACATGCTCCGCGAGGCAGCCGCGCTCGATCCGGCTAACTGGGATGCCCAGCGCATGCTGACGGCGCTCACAGCCGAATCCAACGAGGAATACGTGCAGTATCTGGTGTCCAAGTGCGACGAGGTGGAGCACGATCTGGCGCTCAAGATTGCCTCGGCGCAGGACCCCTACGATCGCGAGGCCGCAGGCGACCTGACCCGCCGTCCCTATCTGCGCTGGCTTGCCGCCTTGGCATCGCGCGCGCTCATTAGCGGCCGCTACCGCATGTCGCTCGAAGCCGCAAACCGCAGCCTCGACTTTGCCCCCAACGATCCTGCCGGCGTCCGCCACACCGCAATGCTCGCCATGGCAAAGCTCGAATACCCCGCTGAGGAGCTCAAGCGCTTTCGCTCTGCCCACTCCGTCCCCTATCTCGCCAACACGCCGCTGCGCCGTCGTCCCAAGGATGCAGAACGCGACTTGGACCCGTGGACGCTCATCGCGCTGATGAGCGCTGCCTGGCGCGAGCTGGACTACGAGGGTGCCGAGCATTACCTGCGCATCCTGACGCGCTCGTGCCCGCACGCGGCCGAGGCGCTCTACTTCCAAACTGAGTTTCCCGATGGCATCTATGCCCGCGTCAACGTGGGTGCAGGCTCCACCGACGAGCTCGTTCTTGCCCTGTCCGAGGCGACGCCGGTGCTGCAGGAGGGCCTGGGCGCCCCCGACAACGCCAGCTTTGCCGCCTGGGTCGCCACCAACGACATCGTGCGCTCCCAGATCGACGAGCGTATCCTGCGCGCGGCCGAGCAGGGCCTGCCGTTTAAGGGAGGGGACCTCTAATGGATCCGAGCGTCTACATCCCTGCCTACCTGGAGCGCACCTACTTGGCATCGCACCCCGAGCTCACCGATGCAGCACGCGAGCTTGTCCATACTGACATAAGCGCAAACCCTCAAAAGTATGCGCAGACCGAGCATGCCCAAGCGTTGCTGTCCTATGCCGGCGTTCATCGTCATTTGCTCGATGAGCTTCGCCGTATCGAGGACATGGGCAGCGACGAGGAGTTCGAGCAGACGCGCAATCGCCTGTTCGACGACATGCGCGATGAGCTGCTCAAGATCGTTCGCGTCGATGCGCTGGCCGTCGACGCCCAGCTGCTCGCCATCATTTTGGCGGACACGCCGGTCGATGCGTGCCTGGGCGACCTGATGAAGCTCGAAGCGAGCACGGCCGATTACCTGCAGCAAAGCGTGCCTGGATTTGACATGGAGGCCCCGCATTACTGGGCCAACAACGTGCTGGCAGGCGGCGTCACGGCAGCCGATCTTACCGTGAGCGAGCCGGCCCTTATCGGGTGGCTCCACACACTCGAAGCCATCTCGCAGCTATGTATGGCAAGCGCCCGCTACCGCGCCGCCGCCAACTATGCCCGCCGCGTTCTTAAGGCAGAGGGCTATCCCACCCGAGCCGCCGGTACCGTGCTGCTCGCCCTCGCCCGCTTGGAAGACCAGGACGGCTTTTTTGCCCTGGCCCACCAGCTCGAGGAGCAGATGGGAGCCGATGCGCTCGAGAACTCCCCCTGGTACCTGCTCGCCCGCACGATTCTGTTGTTCAAAACGAACAAGATGCGCCCGGCGGCGCGCGCACTGCGCGAGTTCGCAAACCGCTGCGAAGGCGGCGCGTTCTTTTTGCTGAACCCGGTGTACCAGACGCCGTATCTTCCCTGCCGCCCCGAGCCGCGCGACCCTTGGGACCTTTCGCATCAGGCGGTTTGGGAAGCCGACGGCATCATCTCTGACACCCCCGACTTTGCCCCCTGGGCCAACGCCTGCGAAGACGTTTCGCAGCTTGCCCAGGAATTTGCGCGTCGCTACGGCTTTTAGCGACGCGCTCGCCCCGACCATGTCATTAACGTTAGGAACGGTTTTATGAACCTCCGCTCATCTCTCGCCTGCACCTCGAGCGATATCGCTCGCTGGGGGCTGCGCTCCGTCCTTAAGCGCCAGGGCGGCGTGCTTCCCGGCCGCATCGCTATGAAGATTAACCCCGAGCTGCTGAGCGACCTCGCGGGCCTCGTCGACCGCAGCGTGGTGATCACCGGCACCAACGGCAAGACCACGACCTCCAACCTGATCGCCGACGCCGTTGCCGCCAGCGGTGCCACCGTGGTGTGCAACCGCGCCGGCAACAATATGGAGCCGGGCGTGGTGGGTGCGCTGCTCGAGGCACGCAGCGGACTTAAGCGCGCCGGCAGCGGCAAGCGCGTGGGCGTCTTTGAGTGCGACGAGCTCTACACCGTACGCGTTCTGCCCAAGCTCAAACCAACGTACTTTGTGCTGCTCAACCTGTTCCGCGACCAGTTGGACCGCTACGGCGAGATCGACCATACTCAGGACGTCATCGCCCATGCGCTGGAACTCTCGCCGACAACGATGCTCATCTATAACGCCGATGACCCGCTGTGCGCTTCGATTGCCGCGCGCGTTCCCAACGCGAGCATTGCCTTTGGCATCGATGGCGCCACCAACACCGAGTCCGACCGCATTAGCGATTCGCGTTTTTGCTCGCAGTGCAACGCACCACTGGAGTACGACTACGTACAGTACGGCCAGCTCGGCGCCTACCGTTGCCCCTCGTGCGGCTGGGCGCGCCCCGCACTTGTCCGTCGCGTGACAGGCGTGGAGCTCGGCTGCGACGGCTATGGCTTTGACCTGGTCTTTGGGGCTGAGCCCAACGCGGCCGCCGCGCACATCATCACGCGTTACAACGGTCTCTACATGGTTTACAACGTTGCCGCCGCCTTCTTTGCCGCGCACGAGCTAGGCGTGGACGCAGCCCATCTGCAGCCCACGCTCGATGCCTATGTACCTGCGGGTGGTCGCATGGGTCGCTGGAACATTGCCGGGCGCACCGTCGAGGCCAACCTTGCCAAAAATCCCGTGGGCTTCGACCGCCAGATCCAGTCCATTAAAACGGCAGGTGGCAGACTCTGCGCCTTTTTCCTGAACGACAACAGCGCCGACGGCCACGATGTTTCGTGGATCTACGACGTCGACTTCGAGCGCATTGCCGATAACCCAGGGCTTGTCGCCTTTGCCGGCGGCGCGCGTGCACACGATATGCAGGTGCGCCTCAAGTACGCCGGCATCGACGCCACCATTATCTCGGACGTCGCGCAGGCAATTGGCGCCGTGGCAGATGAGGCCGCCGGCGACACTTTCTACGCCGTCGCTAACTACACGGCCTTCCCGCCGCTGGTCAAGGAGCTCGACGAACTTAAGGGCGCCGATGCGAGCTCGGTTGTCTCCTGCGCCGTAACGCCCGCCGACGGTAGCGCTGTCCCCACCGATATTGCGCCGGTCGAGCTTTCGCGCCCGTTGCGCATCGTCTACCTGTATCCCGATGCGCTCAACCTCTACGCCGACGGCGGCAACGTTATCGCGCTCGAACGCCGCTGCGCCTGGCGCGGCATTCCCGTGCGTGTGGACGAAGTCCACATGGGCGAGACGCTCGACCTGACCGACGCCGACATCGTTATGATGGGCGGTGGCTCCGATCGCGACCAGCTGGCGGTTGCACATGAACTGCTCGCTCAAAAAGACAAGGTCGCGGCCTATGTTGAAGACGGCGGCACACTGCTTGCCATCTGCGGCGGCTATCAGCTGCTCGGCCGTTCGTACTATATGGGCGAGAATCGCATCGAGGGCCTGGGCGTCATTGCCGCCGAGACCGTGCGCGGTTCCGACCGCCTGATCGGCAACGTCGCCGTCAAGACCGACCTGGCACCCGAGCCCTTTGTGGGATTCGAGAACCACGGCGGCCGCACCCTGCTCGATACAGGCGCCACGCCGCTCGGAACGTCCGTCGTCACGGGCACCGGCAACAACGGCGACGATGGCTTTGAGGGCCTCGTCTACAAGGGCGTGATCGGCACGTACCTGCACGGGCCGGCGCTGCCCAAAAACCCCGAACTCGCCGACTGGCTGATCGAGCACGCCCTCGAGCGCCGCGGCGACGCACAGGCCAACGCTCTGCTGCCGCTCAAACCCCTCGACGACACCTACGAGCACGCCGCCCACGACGCCGCCATGAAGCTCCTCCCCTAGCACCCCACCACCACAAAGGGGACAGGTACCTTTGTGGTGGTTTTGGTCCATCCCAGCATTTGTCTCAATCTGTAACATCTAGACCGTTGAAAGTCGTCTTACTGTTACAGAATGAGATGTTCGTCCCGACGTCTGCCTTTTGTCTCGATCTGTAACAGATAAAGCCGATTTGCCCGCCCAGATGTTACAGATTGAGATATTTGAAAATCGGGATAGAGAGTCGGCTCCTATGTGGTGGTTTTCCAGTTTGCCAACGATATACGCGCCGGCAAAAAAGTCTGCTATACTCTTTCCCGCTGTCCCCATCGTCTAGCGGCCAAGGACGCCACCCTTTCAAGGTGGATATCGCGGGTTCGAATCCCGCTGGGGGCACCATTTAAATCGAGAAGCCCGTTGCCCTCGCGGCGGCGGGCTTTTTTGCTACCCATACGCCGGGATTCGAACCCGGCAGGGTGCGGAGCTGTGGAAACGCGAAGCGTTTTCCAGCGCAGCACGCAAGGAGCGGAGCGACGCAGCGAAAGCGGGCGGCGCCAGCCGCACGCGGACATCCCGCTGGGGGCACCACAACATTTGAGAAGCCCGTTGCCAATTCGGTGACGGGCCTTTCGCTACCCATGCGCCGGGATTCGAACCCGACAGGGTGCGGATCGTGCTCCCTCCTCCTAAGGCCTGTGGGCAAAAAATGGCAAATATGAGTACTGTTACTATTTTGGTAACAGCGATTTCATGCCTTCAGAAGGCGATTTTGACCTCAAAACATCCTATGACGACAGGATTGCAGGAGTTTATCAGCTGAGTACTTGGACATATGTTGCATAATACGACATATTTTGCAAAAAAGTAATGTTACAGGTCTTGTGACAGTACTCATATTTGGCATTTTTTGCCCACGACCCTTTATG
>CAKUHP010000034.1 GCA_934658705.1 uncultured Collinsella sp.
GCCATGAGATGCGAGAATGATCTGATTCATCTTGCCTCCTCCTTTTCGTTATGGTCATTATAACGTCTTATACGTTGTGAATATTGTTAATTAGTATAAAGACCGTTTACCGGTGAAAATCGACCGTTGACGGGTTTAACGCGTTTGAAACGTTCGCGCGAGGTGGTTCGGTGTCGCTTGAACATCGCCACATCAAGTGGTAGACCACTCCCCTATCGCACGAAGTACCAGGGGCTTTCCTGCACGGTGGGCTCCAGCGCGATGCCCGTGCGTTCCTTGAACAGATCCATGTCCTGCGATTTCTCCGTCCACCACGCGTTGGGCTTAAAAGTCATGCTCTCGACAATACGTTTCACAATGACGCCGTTGCGCAGCTTGGAGAAGTCGGTGTTCATGATCAGGATGGACGTGAGCACCAGCACAATGCCCAGGACCTTGACGGCGCCGGCGGACTCGGCATAGATGCCAATACCGACCAGGACGGTCGCCACGGTTTCGAACGAAGCCACGACCGGCACCTTCGACGTCTCTAGATCCATAGAAAGGCCCTGCATATAAAAGATGTATGCAAGGGCCGTTGGGATAAAGCCAAAGCCTGCAAACAGCAGGATGAGCTGCGGGGACATTGCTGCGGCCACATCGGACCACGGAGCCGAAAGGGCTGCCATAAAGCATCCGCCAAAGACAAAGCCCCAAAACGTGACGGCCAGCGGATGCAGCGTCTTGGTGGCCATGCGGCTAAACACGGCCAGCAGCGCACCGCAAAGTCCGGCGATCACGCCCGACACAACACCCCATACCGAGAAATGGAAACCGGAAAGGTCGCCACTCGTCACCGCAAGCACGCAGCCAACGATGTTAAAGACGATGGCAACGAGCTTGTTGGGGGTCACGTCCTCGCAATAGAGCACGCGGCCGAGCGCAACGCCAAACACCGGCGAGGTGTAGAGCAGCACCGACGCCGTGGACATGCCCACCTCGCCCATGCACTCGTAATAAAGCGTGTTAGCGGTGGCGAGGCCGATGATGCCAAGAAGCGCGCAGGGAACAAGCTCTTTGGGGCTTGCTTTGAAGAGCGCCATGGGGCCCGTGGCTTTTCCCTCACGAGCACCTCCCTGGCAACCCATAAACACCAAGACCGGAGCCATTAAGATGGCGCCGGACAACAGGCGAAAGGCCGCCATGCTCTGAGACGAAACGCCGAGGGCTGAGATTCCGTTAACGAAGATTCCGATGGTGCCCCACATAAGCGCGGCGATCAGCACCAGCACATAGCCCAGATTGCTTCTCTTCAACGTAGCCTCCTTGGCTTTGTTACCAATATGTTTCATACTACGTTATAGTCGTTATATACATTTATCAAGACCGAAATCGGCGAACGGAAGCCGCTTTTGCAAGGGTAGCCAAACGCAGTTGCGGTGAAATAGTTCCTGAATAGAGGGTTCAAGCCCCCAAACAGGAACTATTCCACCGCAACTTATGGGGACATCGAGCTGTCAGGTTGCTCTATCCCTTAGTAATCGAGCTTCCACATGTAGCGGCGCGTCATGTAGTCCTTGTGGGTAACGGCGGAAAGCGCACGCATGTAGACGTTGTTGAGGATCGGAGCGAAGATCAGGTGGTTGAAGTACTCGCTCACGCTGTCCTTGATGTCGTTGAGGCCGAGTTCCTTGGCATCGAGCTGATAGACACGCTCGCCACCGTACTGGTTGACAAAGCGGATGCCGCGCTCGTCGTTGCAGCGGCTGCGGCCGACGCTGATGAGCTGGAACAGCGAGGTGCGCTTGTCCAGGATCTCGAAGGGACCGTGGAAGAAGTCGCAGGTGTTGATGGTGCAGGAATCAATCTGCAGCATCTCCTGAACGTTGCAGATGCTAAAGACATAGGCGGCACCAAAGAGCGGACCCTGAGCCATGACGTTGATGCAGGGCTTGTCGGCGTTCTGCTCGGCCCACTTAGCGGCGAGCGGCGTGGTGTACTCAACGGCCTTGCGATAGATGGGATCGACCAGGTCGAAGGCGGCCATGGCGGTCTCGTACTCAGCATAGCCCTCGGTCTGCTGCGTGAGCTCCATGGCAATCATGGTCACGACGGCGGAGTTGGTGCGGCCCATGCAGGACTCGTCGATGGCCAGGCTGTCATACTGGACCTTGTAGTCGCAGACCTCGGTGAGGCCGGACTCGTCAACATAGATGGCGATGGTGCTGGCGCCGTGATCCTTGGCGACCTGAGCGGCGACGATGGTCTCCTTGGTGCCGCGCATGGAGACGACGACGGCCAAGGTGTTCTCGTTGACGTAGGCCGGGGTGGCGTGCACGAACTCGTTGCTGGTGTAGCTGGAGCTCACGACCTGCGTGGCCTCGTGCTCCATAAAGTACTGGGCAGGATAGTTGCCGCCGTTGGATCCGCCGGCGCCGATCCACACGACGCGCTTGATGCCGCCCTTGTCTGCCTTGTCAGCCAAAACCTGGGAGACGACGTCCTTAACCTGTTCCTGAGTAGTCATCGTGCATCAGCCTTTCTTCTCGTTTGATGCTGTCGATGGCATACAAGTTACATACATGTTTTGGTGATGTCGACTAGTTGTATGCTATATTTGTCTTAGAAATTTTGCTGGTCTGATTCTCGGCAATCCGTTACCAGCGGTTTTGTTGTTGTATTGGATACATGCTTGGTTCTATAAGCATACAAGTTAGATACAGGTTGATCGCATGAGAACTTCGTCGAAAAAGAACTTGACCCAATACGAGCGCCTGGCGGGCACGCTGCGCGACCGCATCGCCGCCGGCACCTACGCGCGCGGAGACAAGCTGCCGTCCGAAATGGAGCTCATGGACGAGTCGGGACTCTCGCGCAGCACCGTGCGCCATGCGCTTAAGGTACTGGTGGATGAGGGCCTGGTGCACACCGAGCGCGGACGCGGCGCCTTTGTGGCCGACACGCCCGAGGTGCACGAGAACAACCTGGTGTTCTCGAGTTATACCAAGCAGGTCGAAGGCCAGGGCATGAAGCCCACCACGCGCACGGTGGACTCGGGCTTTGCCAAGGCGGCGGGCAGCGTGGCCAAGTTCTTTGATGCCGCCGTGGGCAGCAAGCTCGTCAAGCTCGTCCGCCTGCGCTATCTGGACGATGTGCCGCTGTGCCTGGAGACCACCTACCTGCCGCCGAGCTTTGGGGCGCTCATCGATCGCGACATCAACGGGTCGCTCTACGCCACACTACGCCAGGAGTTTCATCGCGCGCCGGCCCAGGGCCACAAAACCTTTGAGGTGTGCTATGCCTCGCAAAACGAGGCATTCCTGCTCAACGTTGAGCGCGGCCAGGCGCTGATCCTTATCACCGACTACGTCTACGACACCGACGGCCGCCCGCTCCACGTCTCCAAGCGCATCCAACGAACCGACCGCGCCAAATACACCGAACCCATCGGTTAACCAACACCAAAACCACCACAAAGGTGCCTGTCCCCAATGTGGTGGTTTTAGGCGAGGAGGTCGGGGAACCAGGTTGGCTTGGGCTGGTTGGGGACGCGCTCGGCTAGGACCAGCTCCATCCAGCACATGTCGTACCAGCGGCCGAACTTTTGCGCGCAGCGGTCGAAGGCGCCCACCAGGCGATAGCCCATATGGGCATGGAAATCCTGGCTGTTGTGCGTCAGGTACTCGTCGTCCTCGTCGTGCGGCACGGCGATGAGCGCGCACATGTTGGTGATGCCCATCGCGACCAGACATTGCTTGAGCGCATCGTGCAACTTGCGGCCCAGTCCGCCATGGCGCACATCGCCTGCCAGGTAAATCGACGTCTCGACCGACCAGTCGTAGGCCTCGCGGCTGTTGAGCGCGCTCACGTAGGCATACCCCACCGGGCGCCCGTCCAGTTCCATCACCAGATACGGATAGCGCTTGAGCGTACGCTCGATGCGCCCGGCGAACTCCTCAACGCTCGGCACCTCATATTCGCAGGTAATCGCCGTCTCAAGCACATACGGCTCGTAAATGGCAAGCAACGCCGGCGCATCATCGGGCGTCGCCAGGCGAATCGTCGGCTCGGACATCTCGGATTTCTCGGGCATACAGCCCCTCCCCCTCAAAAGCAAAAGCCGCCCTGCGCCAAACCCAGGCGCAGGGCGGCCCCTCATCATCATATCAACCTACAGGACAGCCGCCAGGGCGTCGATGTCCTCCTGCGTCGTGGCCCAGCTAGTGCAAAAACGCACCACGGTGTGGGTCTCGTCGTACTTTTCCCAGTACTCGATCGAGGCATGCTCGCGAATGCGAGCCATGTCCTCGTTGGGCAGAATCACAAACTGCTGGTTGGTGGGCGTCTCCAAGAAGAACTGGTAGCCGCGCTCGTGCAGCACGCAGCGCAGTGCCTGCGCGGTCTCAATCGCCTGGCGGCCAATCTCAAAATACAGACCATCGGTAAAGAGTGCCTCAAACTGCACACCCGTCAGGCGGCCCTTGGCCAGCAGCGCACCATGCTGCTTAATGCGCGGGATGGGATGCGCCGGAGCATGCATGCCGCAGAACACCACGGCCTCGCCGCACAGAGCACCGCACTTGGTGCCGCCGATGTAGAACACGTCGCACAGCTGCGCCAGCTCGGGTAGGGTGATGTCGCACTCGTCGGCCGCCAGCGCATAGGCCAAGCGGGCACCGTCCACAAACAGCGGAATCTCGCGCTTCTGGCACACGGCATGAATTGCCGCGAGCTCGGCCTTGGAGTACAGCGTGCCGTACTCGGTCGACAGGCTCACGTACACGGCACCCGGGAACACCGTGTGCTCGTAGCTCTCGTTTTCGTAGAACACCTGGATATAGTTTTCGAGGTCCTCGGCATGCATCTTACCTTCGTAGCCGGGGATGGTGAGCACCTTGTGGCCGCCAAACTCGATGGCGCCCGCCTCGTGGCAGGCGACGTGGCCGGTCTCGGCGGCAACAACGCCCTCGTACGGCGCAAGCAGCATATCGATCACCGTCGCGTTGGCCTGCGTACCGCCAACCAGCAAAAACACGTCGGCATCGGGGGCCTGGCAGGCCTCGCGGATGAGCTGCTTGGCACGCTCGGTGTGCGCATCGGTACCGTAGCCGGGCTGCGGCTCCATGTTGGTGTCGACGAGCGCCTGCAGCACCGCCGGGTGCGCGCCGTGGGAATAATCGTTGTTGAACGCGAGCATGGCAATCCTCTCTTACCGGGTATCGGCCAGATGATTCAGGTGGCGCTTATTGTACGCCGTGCGGATAGACAATGTGCGCGGCAAGGCACTCGAGCGCCAGCACGAGGGCAAAGCCGCAGCTCACATCGCTCAAAAAATGTGCGCCGATCACGATGCGGCCAAAGGCGACGAGCGCTGCGACCACAGCCGCGGCCCAAAAGACCACGCGACGACGCGAAGGCTTTTCCGTAAAGGCCGCCGCGGGAAGGCCGGCAAGCATCAGGCCGATCGCCGCGTGTGCGGTATGACCGCTCGCAAACGACTTAAAGCCGTCCTTGATCACGCCAGCCGCAATATAGCTCCACTTGTCGGGGTTGCCGATCACCCACCACGGCTGAAAATTGAGCCCCGGCGTGACCTCGATCACGCGCATGCGCGGGCGCGACCACAGTGGCTTAACGATGACGTTGAGGATAATGGCCTGGGCAGCCCAAACGGCGAGCACCATCAGCGCCCAGCGCGTGAACTCGTCGGGCGAGGTTTTGCGCGTAAGGCGATAGACGATGAGGTTGGCGGCGATAACCAGCACAAATGTCAGTACCAACTGGACCGCAACGAGCTTGCCGCCAACCCGCAGGGACGAAATGATCTCGTAGCCGGCCAGGCCTACATTGACGAGAATGCCGAGCACGGCGAGCCATTTGCTCCCCCTGGAATCGGGGCGCACCGCGCGCACGAGCATGACACCCGCGATGCTCGCCGTCAGTTCAAACGGCAACTCACCGGCGGCCTCGACAAAGCGACCGTACATGTTGGACGAGTTGAACAGCGCACTCGAGATTTGGTAATCGAAGAAGCTGCCCGTGAGCAGGCAAAGGGCCAGAATAGCCGCAATAATGGCGGCGTCTTTCTTATAGATGTACCCGAGCATGGCTTCCTTTCGGTCGGGTGGAGAATCAACCAGCGACGTGGTGGAGCCTTGTCCCACCACGCCACTTACTTGTTAGTCATCATCACTCGCGCCTAGCTGTTGCAGCAGCATGAGCGCGGCTGCCACCGGGCCGGTGCCGTCGTTGGCGTCGAGACCGCGGCCCAGGCCGCTGCCCGCACCGGCGCCCGCCTTGTAGGGAACCGACAGCTTGCGGCTCTTGGGGAAGTTCACTGCGCCGTAGCGATTCTTGAGCTCAAAGGCCACCTTCTTGGGCACGTCGACACCCAGGAAGGTAATGCGCCCACCGCTGAGCGTGACGCTCTCGAGCCCCAGGCGCTCACCGCGAATGCGAATACGCGCGCGATTGAACAGGTTGAGCCCCGCCAGCGGCAACTCGCCGTGCGCGGCCTCGGTTTCCTCCTGCACCTCGTCGATGCTCTCCAGGTCCTCCGCCGCCGCAAGCTTTCGATACACGAGCACGCGCTGGTCCACCGCTGGCAGGTACTCCTCGGACAGGAAGTAGTCGGCCGGCAGGTTGATGCCCACGCTCGCCGCCTCCACGCCGGCGTCGTCGTCGCCGCGTGCCTCGGCCACGGCCTGTCCCAGCATCTGTGTAAACAGGTCAAAGCCCACGCTCGACAGGTTACCGTGCTGCTCGGCACCCATAAGCGAACCGGCGCCGCGGATCTCCAGGTCACGCATGGCGATACGCATACCGCTGCCCAGGTCCTGGAACTCGGATAACGCAGTCAGGCGCGCCGTGGCCTCCTCGGTCAGCGGCAGCTCGCCGGGGAACATAAAGTACGCGTATGCCTGCGTGGCCGAACGGCCAACGCGGCCCTTGAGCTGGTAGAGCTGCGCCAGGCCCAGGCGCTGCGAGTCCTCGATGATGAGCGTGTTGGCCGTCGCGTTGTCGATGCCGCTCTCCACGATGGTCGTGGCGATGAGCACGTCGATCTTTTTGGTCGCGAACTCGATCATCACGTCCTCGACCTCGCGCGGGCTCATCTTGCCATGCGCCACGCCCACGCGCGCCTCGGGCGCGGCCTCGTGAACGCGCGCCACGGCGTCGTCGATGGTCTTGACACGGTTGGACACGTAGTACACCTGGCCGCCGCGGCCCACCTCCAGGCGAATCGCCGCGCTCACCACATCGGGGTCGTACTCCCCCACGTGCACGATCACGGGCCGGCGCCCGGTCGGCGGCGTGGTGATCAGGCTCATGTCGCGCACACCGCTCGTGGCCATCTGCATGGTTCGCGGAATAGGCGTTGCCGAAAGCGTGAGCACGTCAATCTGCTCGCGCAGGTTCTTGAGCTGCTCCTTATGCTGCACGCCAAAGCGCTGCTCCTCGTCGATAATCACCAGACCCAGGTTCTTGGGGTTCACATCGGCCGAGAGCAGGCGGTGCGTACCGATGAGCACGTCAATCGTGCCCTCGCCAAACGCCTTGAGCGCGCGCTTTTGCTGCGCCGGCGTGCGGAAGCGGCTGAGCACCTCGACCTCCAGGCCAAACGGGGCAAAGCGCTCAAAGAACGTCTCGTAGTGCTGCTGGGCCAGAATGGTCGTGGGGCAGAGCACCATGACCTGGCGGCCGGAGTCCACGCACTTAAACGCCGCGCGCAGGGCGACCTCGGTCTTGCCGAAGCCCACGTCGCCGCACAACAAGCGGTCCATGGGCTTGGGCGCCTCCATGTCGGCCTTAATGTCGGCGATGGCCTCCAGCTGGTCGCGCGTCTCGTCGTAAGGGAAGCTCTCCTCCATCTCGATCTGCTCGGGTGTGTCGGGCGGGCAGGCAATGCCGGCGATCGACGAGCGGCGCGTATACAGGTCGACCAGGTCAAACGCCAACTTTTTGGCGTTCTTGCGCGCCTTGTTGGTGGCACGCGTCCAGTCGGCGGTGTTGAGCCTGGTCAGGCGCGGCTTATCGCCGTCGGGACCGACATAGCGCGTAATGCGGTCGACCTGCTCGAGCGGCACGTAGAGCTTGTCGCCGTCGGCATATTCCAGCAAAAAGTAGTCGCGCTCCTTGCCGCCCACTTCCTGGCGCGCGATCTCGCTAAAGAGCGCGATACCGTGGGTGGCATGCACCACATAGTCACCTGGCTTAAAGGGGAAGGTAATCTGCGTAATGTCCACCTTGCGGCGGCTGCGCGCTCGGTTAGCGTCCATGCGGGCGTTGAGGTCGGCGATCGAGAACACGGCCAGGTTAGCGTCGGGCACCACCACGCCCTGCGGCAGGGCGGCGTCCACAAAGGTCACGCGCCCGCGCGAGATGGTGGGCACGGCGGCGCCGGCGGCAGCCTGGGCGGCACCGGCCTCCAGAGAGCGGGCGTTGAGTGCATCAGCCTTGCGCTCGCGAATTGCAGCATGAGCATCCTGACGTGCGGCGCGATCGGCAGAATCGGCCGCCGCCACGCGCACGCGGTCGCCGATAGCGCCGGCATTTTCGGGCGCCGCGGTCAGCGATTCCTCAAAGGTAATGCCCTCGTCGCCAAAGGTGAGCTCCATCGACTCGCGCGCGCCGCGGTCGGGAATGGCAAACACGCAGGCATAGCGCTTGCCCACGACCTCCTGAATGCGCGTCATAAAGCGATTGTCCGAACCCGCGATAGCCGGCTGCTCGATCTTGAGTTCGGCCGTCACCGCACCACCGGCACGGATGAGGCTCACGTAGTTCAGGCGCTGCTGAGCACCAAAGTCGAGCTGCTGGGCGCGCACGTACAGGCCGTCCAAGCGGTCGACCCCCGCCTCGTTGGCGCGGGCCTCGATGTCCTCGTAAGCGCGCAGGCAATCGTCGAACAGCGAGCGCGGCTCGGACAGCACCACGAGCGCCTTGCCGCTCACATGCGACAGCGGACTCACAGTCTGGCCGTACATCACCGGCAAAAAGCGGTCGAGCTCGGGCGTGACGATGCGAGCGTCCACCATCTCGAGCAGCGCCGCCAGCTTGCTGTCGTCCTGGCTAGCGCGGTAGAGCGCCACGTGCATGTTGTGGACGGCCTCGTCGGTGAGCGCCAGCTCGCGGCAGGGGAAGATCTCGATACTGTCCTCGTTGCCAATGGTCTGGCCCGTGGAGCTCACCATGCGGCGGATGCGATCGATCTCGTCGCCGAAGAACTCAATGCGCACGGGCGCCTTTTCCTGCGCGGGGAACACCTCGACGGTATCGCCATGCACGCGGAACAGGCCGGGCGCGTCCGCGGCGCCGGCATTGGTATAGCCCATGCCCACCAGACGCTGCGGCACCTCGTCAAAGGGAATCTCCTCACCCACCGCAAAAGCAGTGGACTCCCAATAGCGGCTCTCGACCGGCGGCACGCAGCGCAGCAGCGCGCGGGCCGAGGCGACCATGATGCAATTGTCGCCGCGCACGATGCGCCCGAGCGCCTCGCAGCGCTGGGCCACCACGGCGTCGTCGGGCGCCTGCTCACGCCACGGATAGTCCTTGCGCTCGGGAAAGCGGCACACGTGCTCTAGACCCACATAGGCGGCCAGGCTGCGCGCGGCGCGATCGGCCGCGTCCTCGCCGCTCACGATGTAGACCGTGGGGCGCGGACGGCGCGCAAACTGGGCAGCGGCCATAAGCGTGCGACCCGACTGCGACACGGCCAGCGTCACGTCCTCGCCGGCATCGAGTCCGGCCTCGACGGTCTGCAGGGCCTCGGCAGTGTAGAGCTGCGCGGCTATACGGTGAATGAGCATGCTGTTCCTCCGGCATCGCAACGCCAAAAGCCCGCCGAGGCAAGCTCGGCGGGTCGTTCGTCTAATTCATTGCCTGTCATGGTAGCGCATGGAGAGGACTCCAGCTCAAGCGCGCACCCAGCCCCGCAACAAAAACGCCAGACGGGCAAGCCGCCTGGCGCAATCAAAGCAAGGTTATATGTCGGACCTAGTCATAGACGCCCATTTTGAGTAGCGTGAAGGTCGGGGCGCCGTCACCCTGCGCGACCCGTACCGTGCAAGTCTCGGTACGACCCCTCGACGCGTCGCCCTGAATCGCCGCGATGAACTGGTCCTTCGGCAGGCCATAGGTGCTCTCAGGGATGTCAGAAGGCAGCAGCATACCGCCAGCACTGTAGACTTCATAGGTGAGCTCGTAGATGTTGTCGCCAAGGTCAGTCGCACCCGTAACGATGGCGCACGGTGGGTTGTAGTTTCCCTGGCCGTATTCTTGCTTGAGATACAAATACCCGTCATGTGCTTCGGCCGAATCAGGAATCACCTGTCCCTCCGGCGTTCTGTCATAGGTCATATCAGCATCAGAAAGCGTCAGACCCGTCAAGCGGTTGAGTTCCCTATTGATTACATCGGTCGCTATGCGCTGGCGATTGCCGTTGTCATAGTCACCCTTCTCGATTCGATACGGTGCGTTGTCAATAAAATGGCACCAGATGAACTTAACCAGCTGGTATTTCTCGTCATCCGTAAGCCCGTCAGTCGAATCAAAGCCACCCGTCTGATACCAGTCCAGATCGAAGTGCTCCTCCGTAAAATTCGACAGGAACAGGTTTGCCGCAGCATAGGTTGCCTGGTCGTTGAGGTCGACCTTTACGCTACTGCCGGTCTCCTCGGGCTCTTCTGCCTCATCCTCGTCGTCGGCAGGCTTCTCCTTGGCGCTCCCCTTGTCCTTGTGCTCGGCCGAGCCCTCGTCAGACCCGAGCACCGTAATCTGCGACGAGTTGCCCTGCCCAAGCGGCCCCAACACGCCGGTCAGCGCCAGCGCGGCACCACCGGCAACGAGCACGCCCGCCACGCACACGCCGATAATCACGGCACGCTTATGCGACTTTTTCTGCACGGGAGGTACCCCTGCCGCCGGCCTCGGCGCGGGCCCAGCAGGCGCAGCCGCCGGCGAAGCAGCGCCCATGCGCGCCCCGCAGTTCGTGCAAAATTCAGTTCCATCGGGCATCTCGGAGCCACACTTGGTGCAAAACATATTCGGGCATCCCCTCACAACAAACAGCATCTATCGCCATCATATTGAGCCCTCAAAACGCAAATGTGTTGCGCAACATTGGCCACGGCATCCGAACGCCGACAAATCGCGCCGAGCCTTACCCCGTCACGCGCACGCTGGGGCAAAGGTCTGCCAGCGGACATTCGTCGCATTTAGGCTTGCGGGCGTCGCAGATCTCGCGACCAAAGGTGATCCACTGGTGGTTGACCGACTTCCAATATTCGTGCGGCAAAATCTTGAGCAGGTCCTGCTCGGTCTTGAGCGGCTCCTTGGCGTGCGTCTTGGGACTCAGCATCAGGCGGTGCGCGATGCGGTTGACGTGCGTGTCCACCGCGATGCCCTCCACGATGCCATACCCTACGTTGAGCACGATGTTTGCCGTCTTGCGCCCTACGCCCGGCAGCTTGACGAGCTCCTTCATGTCCGCCGGTACCTCGCCGCCGTAGTCGGCGACGATCATCTGCGCCGCCTCCACAGCGTGCTTGGCCTTGCTCTTATAGAAGCCGAGCGACTTAATCGTGTCCGCCACATCGGCCACGCTCGCCCCGGCCATGGCCTCGGGCGTGGGCCACTGGGCAAACAGCTGCGGCGTCACCTTGTTGACCTGCGCATCGGTCGTTTGCGCCGAGAGCAGCACCGCGATCAGCAACCTGAAGGGATTCTCGTGGTCCAAAAAGCACTCGACCGGGCCATAGCGACGGTTGAGGCGCTCACACACCTCGATGGCGCGCTCGCGCTTGGCGGCATTGGTCTCGCGTGGCATAACGACTCCTCGGCTCAACGGCACAACAAACTTATGTCCACGATTGTCCCACGTCCGAGGCGTTTACGCCTCCAAGAATGCACCGGTTTGGCGGCTCCACAGGCTCGCATACTCGCCACCCGCCTCGACGAGTTGCGCATGCGTGCCGTCCTCGACAATCTCGCCGTCCGCCAACACCACGATGCGGTCGAGCGCCGCCACGGTGGACAGGCGGTGGGCCACCACGATGGAGGTGCGCCCGCGCATCAGATTCTCGAGCGCTTCCTGCACCAGCGCCTCGGACTCGCTGTCGAGGGCAGAGGTCGCCTCGTCGAGCACCAGAATCGGCGCGTCGGTGAGGATGGCGCGGGCGATGGCAACGCGCTGGCGCTGGCCGCCCGAGAGCTTGACGCCGCGCTCGCCCACCATGGTGTCAAAGCCACGGGGCAGCCGGTCGATAAACTCCAGGGCATTGGCCAGGCGCGCGGCCTCGCGAATCTGCTCGTCAGTGGCATCGGGGCGCCCGTAGGCGATGTTCTCGCGGATGGAACGGTGGAACAGCAGCGCCTCCTGCGGCACGTAGGCAACCTGGCGGCGCAGGCTCTGCTGCGTGCAGCGCGAGACATCCTGACCGTCCACGAGCACGCGGCCGCCCTGTACATCGTCCAAGCGCAGTAACAGCTTGGTGAGTGTCGTCTTGCCCGAGCCCGATTTGCCCACCAGGCCCACGCGCTGGCCGGCCGCCACATGAAGCGTCAGGTCGTCGAACACGTTCTCGCCCGCCGCGGCATCGCGGTACGCAAAGCTCAGGTGCTCAAAATCGATCGCGCCCTCGCGCACCTTGAGCTCGGGGGCGTCCTCATCGTCTTCCACCAGGCGCGGCTCGTCCAGCACGCGTGTCATCTCGGCGGCGTCGCCCAGCGCGCGGTTGATGCGCTGCATCATGGAGCTCACGTAGTTCAGGCGCATGGTGAGGTTATACGTGTAGGTAAAGATCATGACGAGCGAGCCGGCCGAGATGCCAAACCACGCGTTGCCGCCCGCCACGAACACGCTCACCACAGCCATGGTGATGACGATAAGGCCTGAGGTCGTAAAGTTGCGCTGCATCATGGCGTGCATCGACACCGTCTCGGCGTCGCGCGCGGCACGGTCGGCGGCATCGAACAGGTCGCGCTCAAAGTCCTCGCGCCCGCAGGTCTTAACGGCCAAGATGTTTGTGACCGCGTCGGACAGCACGCCCGACAGCTTGTTCTGCGCGGCGGACGTCGCAGCCGAAAGCGGCATGATGCGCTTGTACATAAGCCAGACAAACGCGATGTAAACGACCATAATGCCCACCAAGATCACGGTAAACATGGGCACCACCGGGGCGAGCGCGGCCACGGTGCAGATGACCGAGGTGATGGTGGGGATGAGAGAATACACCGTTACGTCCACCAGGCCCGTGTAGCCGCTCATAAAACGGCTCGTCTGGCTCACAAGCGATCCGCCAAAGCGGCTGGTGTGGAAGGTCATGGATTGGTTGGAGAGTGTGTCGAAGCACAGGCGTGCCAAGTGGTAGTTACCCGCGATCTCGAGCTTGTAGACGGTGTAGTCCTGCAGCTTGGAGAGAATCTGGCCCACCAGGTTAACGAGCACGAGCGCCAGGATGTAGGGGGCGAAGACTTCAAGCACCTGGTCGCCTGCCACGGGACCGGCCTGGACGCGGTCGACGATAAGCGCCATCACATAGGTGTTGGCAAAGGTGAGCAAAAAGATGTAGCCCGCCGACGAGAATACCGAGAGAAAGACGATTAGTGGCTGCGTGCGCGTCACATCCCAAAAACGCCGCAGCGTGCGGCGCACGGTCGAGCGCTTGAGCGGACTGGTGCTTCTCTGAGACATGGGCTTCCTTTCGCATCTGGCAGGGCGAAACGCCATTGTTGCACATTGAAGCATGCTCCAGGCAAGTGCGATACGAAAAGCGGCGGGGCGCCCGCATCTGAACTGCACCCCAAAACTTGGACGGCTTAAATAAGAACTACGCCGCAAGGGGCTGGTTCCGGAACTCCTCCGGGGT
>CAKUHP010000035.1 GCA_934658705.1 uncultured Collinsella sp.
GGCACGGGACTCGCCATCAACTGCGGCGACCTGGCACTCACCATGGTCACCAAGACGGTTCTCGACGACCCCACGCTCGAGCCGAACGTAAAACTGCGCGTACTTCATGAGCTCACCGAGATGATCGTCCGCACCATCGAGGGCCAGGCACTCGACCTGGGCTGGGTCCGCGACGGGCGCTTCGACATCTCCGTCGATGATTACCTGGACATGGCGACGCACAAGACCGCGTTCTACAGCGGAGCGACGCCGCTTGCCGCCGGAGCCATTATTGGCGGTGGCAGCAATGAGCAAATCGAGGCGCTGCGCACCTTTGGCCTGCACACCGGTCTTGCCTTCCAGATCCAGGACGATCTGCTCAACCTGGTCGGCACCAAGGAAGCCGCCAATAAGGACTTCCGCACCGACATCACCGAGGGCAAGCGCACGCTCGTCGCTGTACACGCCCTATCCGACGAGCGCTACCACGACGAGGTCGAGGCCATTCTCTCCTCGGGCACCGAGGACCCCGCGCAGCTCGCACGCGCCGTGGAGATCTTCCAGGAGACCGGCTCCATCGAATATGCTCACGCCTACGCGCTCGACCTGACCGCTAAGGCCAAGGCGGCCATCGAGGACGTCCAGCTCGACCCGCACGCGCGCGAGCTGTTCCTCTCCATGGCAGATTTCTTTGTGGAGCGCCTCAACTAGCGGGGGTTATAAAACCTGTCGCCAGCGTATTTGGGTACAAGTTGCTACACTGTTGAGTGCATGTTTATGCATCCCTTTGCGTTGTCTATCCGACAGACGCTCAAATAGTACGAATGGTACGCCGAAAGGGGTTCGTTCATGGAACCTATTACCACGGGCATGCAGGGAGCAGCCGTCGAGGACGTTCAGTCTCGCCTCCTGCAGCTCGGCTACACAATCGATGCCGCCGAGGTCGCTGACAAGCGCTTTGGCACCACCACCGAGCAGGCCGTTGGCACCTTTAGGCTCGACAGCGGTCTTGCCGCCGGTCACGCCGTTGACATCCCCTGCTGGAGCGCCCTGGTCGACGCTTCGTACAAGCTGGGTGACCGCACCCTCTACCTGCGCATGCCCAATTTCCACGGTGCCGACGTGCAGGCCCTGCAGCGCGCCCTCAACGTGCTAGGCTTTGCCTGCGGTGAGGACGATGGTTACTTTGGCCCGCACACCGAGGCCGCCCTGCAGCAGTTCCAAGAAAACGTCGGCCTGTTTGCCGACGGCATGGCCTTTCAGGATACCTACGCCTACATCAACCGTCTGCACCATGTGTGGGAGGGCAAGCCCTCGGTCACCGAGGCCGAGTCGCGCATCGGTTTTGCCCGCGCCGCCAACGTGCTCGAGCGCTTCCAGATTGCCGTCATCGGCGAAGACCCCATCGCACGCAGCGTTGCATCGCGCATGTGGAACATCGCCACGGCGACGACCGACAATAGCGGCATGATGCTCTGCGATTCCGAGGTTCCAACCGACGTGGATCTGGTGCTCGAGATTGCAAGCGACGAGCTGCCCGCCGACGCCGCACCGCGCGCCACGATTGCCCTTGCCGAGTGCCACAACTTGGCCCAGCGCATCCGCACCGCCAATGTCGCCGCACAGCAAAAGCCGGCACGCATCCGCATTGAGCTCACCGGCATGACGCGCTACAACGGCACCTTCACGGCAAGCGACGCCCAGACGCTCGCAGTGCGCCTACTCGATGGCGTTTGCGATGCCCTTGCAGATTAGGTAAACTAGACGAGTTGCTTTTGAGCAACAGCACACATTGGGACGTAGTTCAACGGTAGAACTCCGGTTTTTGGTGCCGGCTGTTGGGGGTTCGAATCCCTCCGTCCCAGCCCCTAAGAACATAGCGCTCCAGGCCCTTATGGACCCGGAGCGCTTTTTCGTAGGCAAGCGGAGGGATTCGAACCCGCAAGGGTGCGGAGCTGAGGAAACGCGAAGCGTTTTCCAGCGAAGCACGCAAGGAGCGAAGCGACGCAGCAGGGCGCGGCCGCCGGCAGGCGGACGCGGAATCCCTCCGTCCCAGCCCCTAAGAACATAGCGCTCCAGGCCCTTATGGACCCGGAGCGCTTTTTCGTAGGCAAGCGGAGGGATTCGAACCCGCAAGGGTGCGGAGCTGAGGAAACGCGAAGCGTTTTCCAGCGAAGCACGCAAGGAGCGAAGCGACGCAGCGGCACGCGGCCGCCGAAAAGGCGGACGCGGAATCCCTCCGTCCCACATCAGCCATGGGCCCCATCATTTAGAAACCATCAGCCCAGTTCCGAAAAGAGAGCCGCTTTCTACAAAGTGCCGTGCAATCCCGTCGGTCGGGGCACCGGCTTAGGTTTATCGCGAGTTCCGCACGAACAGGAGGCCACTTAATGTGGCCTCCGTCGTGAGCAGGACTGTAGAGCAGGAAACCTAAGCCGGTGCCCCGACCGACGGGACCGCACGCCCTACTTCAGACTGAGCGACCATTTCCACGCGGGAATGACTTCGATAATGCCATGCTCCGTTTCGATCTGGGTCGCCTCACGCAACGTGATGATTTTTGCGTCTTTGATCCTCGTTTTTGACATCGCAACCTCAAGAGACCCGACTTCGCGCCGGCGCGTTTTCTCCGCCGTCATATCGACCGTTACTTGATAAAGCGCATAGGGGTCTGATGCCAAGGCATCACCAACCAGAAAATCGACCTTTTCTCGCGTTTGCGTCGGGGCCGTATATGAAGTCACCGTTTCCATGCGACCATTTGCCGTGCGGCGCATAAGCTCAGCATATATCGCAGTCTCCAGGCGCTTTCCAATATCCTGTTGATTGGCACGCGACGTCGCATATGCCATTCCCTGATCAACGGCATAGACTTTATCCGTTGTCGTTGTCTTCGGCGATAGCGCCGTTGAATACTTCGGTAGCAGCCCAATGAGATGAGCCTGTTGGAACAGACGCACGAGCTCACTAATTTTTTCCCATGACGCTCGATATCCGACAGACTTTAAAGCATCCAGTAAACTGTTGACCGAGAGGTCACACCCCGTGTTCCTCAGGCAGAAGAGCCCCACCTGGTTGGCGAGAGCGATATCCGTGCGCCCGCTTCGCTCGAGAATATCTCGCGCAACAACATCTCGTAGATAAGCCTGAAGCATCTGAATACGCGAACCAGCATTAAGCTCCTGAACCCCAGGGAAGCCACCCTCTACGAGGTAGCGGTCGTATGCCGATTCCAAATCAGTCCGCTGCTGCGGAGAAACAGCTAGAGTTCCAGCATCAGTAGACATATCCAGCGCTTCAATGTGATGAAACGCGCAGTACTCGCGAAACGAGAGCGGATGCATGGCATGCTCTTGCGAACGACCGCGAAACTGTGTTGCGATTTCATCAGCAGAGAGCTTCGAAGAAGATCCAGTAATAACAAGCGTCACATTCTCATGCTCAGCCAAGCGTTGACACACGCCTTGCCATCCATCAGTCTCCTGCACCTCATCCAAAAAGAGATAACAGCCCTTTGACCGTGCAGAGGGAACTTGCCGCCAATATTCTTCCAATATGTCGCTCATAAGCGTGTCCGGCGCAGGCCGAAGACGATCGTCGGCAAAATTGAAATAGAAGATACGCTCGGGATCGATACCGCGATCGATAAGGCGATGAATCCATTGAAACGCATAGAACGTTTTGCCGCAGCGCCTGATGCCCGTGATGATATGGACAAGATTGAACGGCTTTGGCTCAGGAAGATCACCGATGACATCGTCTCGATGCACGACATGAGGAATCTCAAAGGAACGGGCCTCGGCAACAATCTCCGCAATACTTAAAGCAGTAGGGGCCATCATGCCCTCCTTTCAACACCCTGAGTATATAACTTCTCGTGTAGGACGAGAAGTTATGGTCGAAACTTCTCATGCAGGACGAGAAGTTAAGATAGATTCCAAGGCATGTCCCAAAAATCTACTCGTACAAGACAGGCGCTCCAAGCCCATCAGGACCAAGAGCGCCTTACATCAAGAAAATATCAGCCCAGTTCCGAAAAGCGAGCCGCCATCTACAACGTGCCGTGTGGCCCCGACGGGCCGGGCATTAAGTTTGTCGCGAGTTCCGCACGCAAAGAAGGCCACTTAATGTGGCCTTCGTCTTGCGCAGGACTGTAGAGCAGCAAACTTAATGCCCGGCCCGCCGGGGCCGCACGTCCCTAATTGTTAAGCATGCGGTCGAAGCTTCCCGAGTCGCCATCCCGATAGTCGGCGGTCATCAGGATCTCCTGCGGAATACGCCCGCCCTCGCGCAGCACGTTGCGGAACTGCACACGCGTAACCATGGGCAGGTCCTTGATCGTCGCCGCCAGGTTCTGCGGCACGCCCTGGTTGGCGGCCGCGGGCTCGCACTCGCCACCGGCCTTTACACGACGCTTGTGCTCGGCGAGCATGGCACGATACATTCCGGCATGCAGGCGAATCTCAACGACATTGGCGTTACGAGCCTGCTCAACGATGCGCGCGCCCTCTCGATCGATATCGCCCACGTAGTAGACGTAGTTAAAGCGATAGCCGATCTCGGCCAGATAATCGTCCAGCGCGTGCGAGACGCTCGCCTTGCAGCCGCCACCAAAGATGACACCGCCGACCTTGGTGCCAAAGAGCTTGGCGTGCTTGCGACCGCGCAGGAGCTTGACGATCTCGTCGTAGGTGTCCAGGTTCTCGACCATAATGAATGGCTTGTCGGCACCCAGCGTAAAGAAGCCCGTAAAGTGCACAGGACGGTTGGGGGCAACCTTAATCGCCTGCATGCTGATGCCCTTTTCGGCCATACGCCTAATCAGGCGCTCGCCGTGCTTGCCGTCAAAGGCCTTTTCGTCATTAAAGATCTGATAGGCACGCTGGCGGCGCGAGGCAATCGGCGTATCAGCACCGCGGTTCTGCTCAATCCAAGCCTGGATAATCGCTATTTCCTCGGCGATCTTGCGGTTGGACATCTCGTTGTGCTGGGCGCGCTGCGGGGCCTTCTTGCCGTCCTTGCCCTCGACCTTTACGATCTGGGTCTGCTGCTCCTTAATCTTGGAGAGCGCCGTGGGCGTGGGGACAACCTTGAGCAGTTGCCTGCCCAGTACGCGGGCCAGGGCAAATGCCGAGACCTCGCCGTGGGTAGTCGCCTCGGCCTGCTGGGCAGCCGTATCTGCTGCGGCAGACTCGGGCTTCTTCTGAGACTTGCGCTTAGAATCGCCCTGGGTATTGCGCTCACGTTTCGACGTAGGCGTCTGCTTCTGCGAATGCTCGGGCTTGCCCTCCTTTGTCGGCTGGCGTTTAGGCTGCTCCGAAGCAACCCCGGCTTTCGTATCCTCGTTCTGCGGCGCAGTCTTCTCGGTTGCAGCCTCGGCATGGGAGCCGCGGCCCCCGCGATGACGGCGTCGACGGGGTTTGCTCGAGGCGCTCTCCCCCGCCTGCTCGCCCGCAGGCTGCTGGCCCTTGACCTCGGCATCAACCACAGGCTGCGGCTCAACAGGCTTCTGCTCACAGGCCGCCGGCTCAGCGGCTTTCTCATTTTTTTCGGCCTTTTCGGCCTGAACGGTCGAAGCTGGCTCGTTCTTCTCCTGGCGCTTTACGGGATATGCGCGCCCGGCAAAACCGCGCCCGGGACGGCACGAACCCGGGGCCTTCTTGGCAGACTCCTCAACATCGTCTGCAACCTCGGCATGCCCTTCGGCCTCATGCTCGACGTCCTGCTGCGCAGCCTTAAAGTGAGCGCCGCGACGACGTTTGGGCTCTTGAGACTCAACATGCTCTTGAGCACGAGCCGGTTCCTGCACTTCGACGGGCTTTTCCTCGGCGGTCTCAGCATCCGTCTCATCCTTTTGAGCAACGGCACGACGGAAGCGCTCCTGCTGGGCGCGGCGCTGCGCATCGCGCTTGCCGCCTCCGCCAAAGCCGCCTCGGCCCGCCTTGGCAGTGAAGGCACGCACGACATGCTCGTCGAGCAGCTCGTCTGTATCGATATGCTCACGTGGGGCAGCCTCTTCCGCGGCAGGCATCTCAGAGAAATTATCGACGGAAGCCTCTTCGGCAACCTCGACAGGCTGCTCCCGGGCATCGCAAATCTCGGCATTGATGGTATAGAACGCCGGGCGCCCGTTAATGCCGCTGCCCTCGATCTTGGTCACGATATTTGCCGCGATAAGCTCGTCGCGCATCGCCTTAGTATCGCACTCCTTATCCACGGAGCGAAAGATTTGCGCCAGAGCGCTCGACTTAATCTTGAGCGCTTTGCGGCAAAGCAGATCGTAAGCAACGAGCTTCGCCCGCTCAGCAGAAAGCGACGTTTGGCCGCTCAAACGCTCGGCCAGAGCGTCGACATTGTTTTGGTTATCGGAATATACCGTCTTGGCCACGGGGCCCCTTTCATATGCACACATATACGTCCATATGGTACAACGCACGCACCTATCCACGCAAAACATCTGCGAGAACGCCCTTACATCACCCGCTTTCACAAGAAAAAAGACCGGGTCCGCTTGATTGCGGGCCCGGTCTCTCCGAGTCATATAGATGAGGAGTACAACCCGTCCGATCGACTAAGCCTTGGCGGCCTCGGCGTCGGCAGGAGCCTCGGTGGCAGCGGCGCGACCGTACTCAGCCTTGCCCATCTCGGACCACTCGGGCTCCTCGTCGGGCATGGAGCCGGCCTCCTTGCCGAAGAACTCCTTGAGGCAGTTGACGGCAACGATGAGACCCAGGACCATCAGCAGGACGGCGAAGACGAGCTGCAGGCCCTTGGTGGCGGCAACGGAGACGGCGGCCGTGGTGGCGGTAGCCGGGATGGTGCCGAAGAAGCCGTAAGCCTGGACAGCGGTCATGCAGCCCATGGCGCTCTGGACCAGCGAGGTGAAGGTGCAGCAGAGCAGGAAGGCGACGGGCACGTAGAGCATCCAACCCTTGCGACCGGTGCACTTGCAGAACACGGCGAGGGTGATCATGGTCATACCGCCGAGCAGCTGGTTGGAAGCACCAAAGAGCGGCCAGATGTTGGCATAACCGCCAAAGGCGAGGGCGAGACCGGGAAGCAGGGTGACGACCGTGGCGAACCAGGGGTTGCCGAGGACCTTCATGTAGCCGGCCTTGGACTCGATGGCCAGGGCGTCGTTGGTCTGGGCAAAGAACTCGGAGAACGAGGTGCGGGCGATGCGGGCGACGGCGTCGAGCGAGGTCAGGGCCAGAGCGGAGACGTTCATGGTCATGAAGACGGTAGCGAGCGTGCCGTCAACGCCGAAGGCCTGCATACCGCGGGAGATGCCGGCGGCGAAGATCTGGAACGGCGTGGATGCGACGCCGGCGTTGAGGGCGCCGGTACCGGCGGTGTTCATGTCGGAGAACATGATGCCGGCGACGATGATGGCAAGGATGCCGACGAAGGACTCGACAACCATAGCGCCGTAGCCAACCTTGACGGCGTCCTGCTCCTTCTCGACCTGCTTAGAGGAGGTACCGGAAGACACGAGGCTGTGGAAACCGGAGAGAGCACCGCAGGCAACGGAGACAAACAGGACCGGGAACATCATGCCGGAGGCACCGGAGAAGCCGGTGAAGACCGGAGCGGTCATCGTAGCCTGGCCGTTAACACCCAGGACGACGATGCCGAGGACAGCACAGGCAATCATGACGATCATCATGATCGAGGTGAGGTAGTCACGCGGGGTCTTGAGCATCTGGATGGGCATAGCGCCGGCGAAGACCAGGTAGACCATGACGACGGCGAACCACTGGAACTTGTCCAGGTAGACCGGGAACTGCATACCAACGGCGAACATGAGGACCATGAGGACCACGCCGGTGACGAACTCGGCAGCGCCGGTGAGGTTGAACTTCTTCTGGGCCCAACCGAAGGCGATAGCGACGAAGGTGAACAGGATGGAGATGGTACCAGCGCAGCCGGCGGCATAGGACTTGGTGAAGTCGATGGCACCGGTAGCAGCGCCAGAAGCGTCAACGGCCGGGGTGAACATGAACGTCTTGCAGACCATGTCGGTGAAGGCGGCGATGACGATGATGCAGAACAGCCAGCAGAACAGCAGGAACAGGCGACGGCCGGTCTTGCCGATGTACTTCTCGATGAGCTGAGCGAGCGACTTGCCGTTGTTCTTCATCGAAGCGTACAGGGCACCAAAGTCGTGGACGGCGCCAAAGAAGATGCCGCCGACGAGGACCCAGAGCACGACGGGCAGCCAGCCAAAGGCCATGGCGACGATCGTACCCGTGACAGGGCCAGCACCGCAGATCGAGCTGAACTGGTGCGAGAACGCGGTGAAGGCGGAGACAGGCGAGAAGCTCTTACCGTCCTTCATGCGCTTGGCAGGCGTGAGGGCCTCTTTGTCAACGCCCCACTTGTTGGCCAACCAGCGGCCGTAGCCCAGATAGCCGCAGGCGAGCACCGCCGCGGCCACAACCATGAGCAAAACTCCGTTCATTACATTTCCTCCTCTAAAAAGAACTTCCCAGACATAAAAAATGAGGGCCGTCGGTTGCGCTCGACGGCCCTCATCTTCATCAGCCGCCCGTTATCGTACGGGCTAGCTGTATGTGCTAACCCGCATCAGATAATTACTACGCTGATAATGTCTAGCTGATGCGTGAACATGTCTGAGAAATCCTCTTCAATCATGATGTGAACGATCCGTGCGTGTTCACATCCCCCAGTGGATGAAAAGGAGTATGAAACTTTAGTTACCTAAAGTCAACGCAAATTTGTAATGAATTTTCAACTTTTTTGGAATTCTCGGTATAAAACGCCACTGACCTTGGACTTTATCCTGCGACAGTTTTTGCATGAGAGATGTCCCTGCGCGCTGCGGGAGCCGGGCGGCGCATATGAACTTTCCTGCTCTACAGTCCTGCGCAAGACGAAAGCACATTAAGTGCTTTCCTTTGCGTGCGGAACTCGCGATAAAGTTCATATGCGCCGCCCGGCTCCCGCAGCGCGCAGGGACTCCCACCCCAAATCTCAACTCTGTTATCATAATTATGATAAGGTCATGATACTTCAGGAGGCACAGCATGAACATTAGGCCGGTATCCGATCTAAGGAATCACTACCCAGACGTTGAGCGCGAAGTCGAACAAGAGGGCCCTGTTTTTCTAACAAAAAATGGGCGGGGCTCTATGGTTGTCATGAGCTTTGAGCAGTACAAGTCACTCAGCAACACAATCGAAAGCGCGCTTGATGCGGCCGATCGCCAAGCCGCCAGCATGCAGCTTCGCTATACACATGATGACGTCTTTGATTCCGTAAGAAGCATGCTCAACGGCGGTCTCGATGAACAGGCCTTATAAGCTCCGCTATCTTCCCCTATTTTGGGAGGACCTCAGCCAAGCAGCGTCATATATCGCCTTTGATCTCAATAATCCCGCTGCAGCAAATAGGCTTGTCGACAATGTTGAAGCAGGCATACTCGAGCATCTCAAAAATCCAACCATGTCACCAACATATCCTTCTACGAGAAGGCGACTGCACCCGTATTACCGCTTCTACGTTGGCAACTACATGGTTTTTTATGTCGTCATCGACGATATTATGGAAGTCCGCCGACTGCTATATAAGAGCCGCGATATTGAATCGATTATCAAGTAGATAATTTTCACCTAAAGAACGGCGGGAATTCGACACTGGCAGGTTAACCTTGCTGGACGTTGTCGACGCCGATCCAGCTCAGAAGCCGTATCGATACAGAAAGGTTCCCGGCTCCGCCCGGGCGACGGCGGCCGCATATGAACTTTATCGCGAGTTCCGCACGAACAGGAGGCCACTTAATGTGGCCTCCGTCGTGAGCAGGACTGTTCGAGCAGGAAAGTTCATATGCGGCCGCCGTCGCCCGGGCGGAGCCGGGAACCGAACCTTACCAGTTACAGCGTCATGTTCGGATCGGCGTCGACGTCAAACGGCGAGATTTCTCCTCGGTCGAATTTGCGGCGGGCGACCTCCGCGATCATTGCGGCGTTATCGGTACATGCCGAGAGTGGCGGAACCGTCACGCGAATTCCTTGACGTCCGAGCTTCTTGATCATCATCTCGCGCAGATGCGGGTTGGCCGAAACGCCGCCGCCGATGCAGTATTCCTTGCATCCGGTGGCATGCAGCGCATTCTTGGCCTTCTTGTACTGCACGTCAAAGACCGCTGCCTCAAACGAAGCCGCCAGATCGGGCAAATGAATCGTACGCCCGGCCTTGGTCTCCTGCTCGATGTAGAGCGTCACGGCCGTTTTAAGACCCGAGAGCGAGAAACGGTAGTCTCCCCTGCTGTTGAGCGCGCGAGGAAAGTCGATCGCCTTGGGATTGCCCGTCTCGGCCAGCTTGGAAATGATGGGGCCGCCGGGATAGCCCAGGCCCAGTGCCTTAGCCACCTTGTCGAAAGCCTCACCCACAGCGTCGTCGAGCGTCTCGCCAAGCACCTCGTAGTCGCCCCAAGCCTTCACGTGGACGAGCATGGTGTGTCCGCCCGAAACAAGCGTAAAGATAAACGGCGGCTTAAGATCGGGCTGCGCCAACAGGTTGGCGAACAGGTGACCCTCAAGATGATTGACGCACACGAGCGGCTTACCGGCAGCATAGGCAAAGCCCTTAGCGAAGGCGACGCCCACCACGAGGGCGCCCACCAGGCCCGGGCCCTGCGTCACACCCACGGCGGCAAGCTCGCTGGGGACAATCGCTCCGCCTTCAAGCCCAAGCGATGTCGCGGCATCCTCGAGCGCCGCATCCACGACGCTCACGATAACCTCAACGTGTTTGCGCGAGGCAATCTCGGGAACCACGCCGCCAAAACGGGCATGGAAATCAATCTGCGTCGATACCTGGTTGGCAAGCATATTGCCGTCCGCATCGATAATCGCCACGGCTGTCTCGTCGCACGAGCTCTCGATGGCGAGCACCAGGCGACGGCGCTCAATTTCGGCACGCTCCTCAGCGCTGCGCTCGGGCGCAGGCAGGGGCCATGCGCGCTGCTCGGCAGCCGTCGGCTCGGGCGAAGCGCTATCGACCGGAAGCACCAGGGGCAAGGATGCCGTCATGACGATGGCATCCTTGCCGGCACCGTAATAGCCGCGGCGACGGCCCGCCACGGTAAAGCCCAGGGCGCTATAGAGCGCAATCGCGCCCTCGTTGCCGTCCTCGACCTCGAGCGAGGCCGTGGTGCAGCCAAGCATCTGTGCATCGTAGCTCACGTGCGACAGCAGTTTGCGCGCAATGCCCTCGCGGCGATGCGTCGGATCGACGGCAACATCCAGAATCTGCACATCGCCGTCCACGACCATACCGCCGGCAAGGCCCAGCAACTGGCCGTCGTCGTGCGCCACCCACCAGCTGCGCGGCGCAGCGACGTCCTCGCCCAGCTCGGATAGGAACATGCCCGGCGTCCACGCTTCGTGTCCAGCACCTTCAAAGCAAGCTGTCTCCAGCGCGCTCGCACCCTCGGCATCCGCTGCACCCATGGGACGGAACTGCAGGTGACGACCGGCGAGTTCATCGGCAACGCCCGTAATCTCGCTCTGCGCACTCTCGGCAAGACCGAGGCGCTTGCGCTCGTTTTCCTCGGCATCCGAAAGGCGGGTGTAGATCGGCAGGACACGAGCCGGGTCGCCGTCGCCCGCGGCATGCGCAAGAAGCAGGCCCTCGCCCGAAGGCCACCACAAGTCGCGTTCCACGCAGCGGCCGGCCTCATCCTCACCCAGCAGTTTGCCATAGCGCACCAAACCGTCGCCGGTCAGCTTGACCTGACTCCAATCGGCGGCCTGACGCCATTCATCGAGCGCCACAGCGGCCTTGGCCACGCGCTCGCGCTCAAATTGACGCTCGGGGCCCTCGTCCCCCAGCACATACAAAGCCGGATAGACCTCGCCGCGCATAGCATCGGCCAAGATACCGAGTTTGCCACGCACGCCGGCTTTCCATGCCGTCCAGGCGCAGGCGTCGAGCGTCGATACGCCCAACAGCGGCACGTTGGCACCGCGAGCCAAACCCTTGGCAGTCGAGATGCCGATACGCACGCCGGTAAACGAACCCGGGCCACGACCAACCACAAAGCAGCCGACATCGCTACGATCCAGACCAGCCTGTGACAGCACACCATCAACGGTATTCACGAGCTCAACATTGGCATGACGGCGGCACAGATGGTCGCCACTGGCAAGCCTCGCCTCGCCCGTCTGCCCATCGATCCAGCTTACCGCGCAGGCAAGCATGTCGGTCGAGGTATCGAGCGCCGCCACCGGCGCGTTGTCGTTATGCAAGCTCATCTTGTACAGCCCTATCAATCAAATCAGAAAGCTCCGTCGCGCGCTCACCGTGTGCCTCGAGCGTTATCGTTCGTACATCGCTGTCGTTCTCGTCGCGTTTGAGCGTTACCGAAAGGTACTCGTCTGTCAGCTCGTCCTGGAACTGCTCGCCCCATTCCAGCAAACAGGCGCCCTCGTAGCCCAGCACGTCAAAAATGCCCGTATCCTCGAGCTCGTAGGCATGCTCCAAGCGGTACAGGTCAAAGTGGAACAGCGGAATACGGCCCTGGTCATGAACCGCCATGAGCGCAAACGTAGGGCTCGTAACCATATGCCCGTCGCCCAGCCCACGCGAGACGCCCTTGGTAAAGTGAGTTTTGCCCACTCCCAGGCCACCGGTCAGGATCAGCACATCGCCGTCTTCTAGACACGGCGCGACCAGCTCGCCAAAATGCTCCGTATCGGCAGCACAGGTTGTTTTAAAAGTACCTACCCCCAGGCGCTCCAGGGACATATATGCTCCTTATTATTCCGAGGCGGCCTCTGGCACGGGATGTCGCTCCAGATAGTCGCCCAGCATCTTAAAGTCTTCCTCCAGCAGCTCCTGCCACGCCGGATTGCGCAGCGCCGCCGCCGGATGGAACGTGGGCATCACCACAAAATGCCCCATCTGATGGAACCTGCCGCGCAGCTTGGTAATGCCAATCTCGGTCTTAAGCACAAAGTGCGTCGCGGGATTGCCGAGCGTCACGATGATATCGGGCCAAATGCTTCG
>CAKUHP010000036.1 GCA_934658705.1 uncultured Collinsella sp.
GACGAGAACATCGAGCGCCGTCGTTGGGGCACCCCGCGCGAGTTCGACTTCGACTTTAAGCCGCACTGGGATCTGGGTACCGATCTCGACATCCTCGACTTCGAGCGCGGCAACAAGCTCTCCGGCAGCCGCTTCACCGTTCTCGGTGGCGCCGGCGCCCGCCTGGAGCGCGCCCTCATCAACTTCTTCCTCGACACGCACACCAGCCGTGGCTTCAAGGAGTGGTGGCCGCCCATCGTCGTTAAGCGTCAGACCATGTTTGGCACGGGCCAGCTGCCCAAGTTCGAGGACGACGCCTATCATGTCTCGGGCGATAACTTCCTGATCCCCACCGCCGAGGTCGTGCTCACCAACCTGCACGCCGGTGAGGTTCTGGACGCCGACACCCTGCCGCGTCGCTACACCGCCTTCACCCCTTGCTTCCGTGAGGAGGCCGGCTCCGCTGGTCGCGACACCCGCGGCATCATTCGCCAGCATGAGTTCGACAAGGTCGAGATGGTCAAGTTTGCCAAGCCGGAGGAGTCCGACGAGGAGCTCGAGAGCATGACCGCCGAGGCCGAGTACCTGCTGCAGCAGCTGGGCCTTCCGTATCGCGTCATTAGCCTGTGCACCGGCGACCTGGGCTTCTCTGCCCGTCAGACCTACGACGTCGAGGTTTGGCTGCCGAGCTACAACGCCTACAAGGAGATCAGCTCCTGCTCCAACTGCGGCGACTTCCAGGCCCGTCGCGCCAACATCAAGTATCGCGACCCCGAGAACTTCAAGGGTTCGCGCTACCTGCACACCCTTAACGGTTCCGGCCTGCCGGCTGGCCGCACCATGGCCGCCATTCTGGAGAACTACCAGAACGCCGACGGCACCATCACGATCCCCGAGGTTCTGCGTCCCTACATGGGCGGCCTCGAGAAGATCGAGCCGGTCGCGTAGGCAAGCTACATAAGCGATCTGATGGGGCGCTCCTGTCTAGGGCGCCCTATTTTGTGCGCAGATCCATACCATGTCGTGCGGACAGCTCAATAGAAAATACACGAACAGATGTTCTATATACAGCTATCTACCTGCTATGCTTTTGCTAGATAAGAGCGAGAGAAAGGGGATGCAATGGAGTTGTTCGATGAGCGGGTAGTTATGTTCGAGAGCGATGAAGGCGGTGAGTACCTGCTGGTAACGTGCGAGCCGTCTGGTATGGGTGGCTTGGTGGTTCGGCAGACGAGCGAGGGGCCGTTGACGCGATGGTGCTATGAGGAATCGCCGCATGTGGTCGAGACGTTTGTGCCACGCGAGGGACTTGCGGCACTTGAGCACTTCTATGGGGTTGGAACTTCTAACCAGGTTGCTCGCATGCTGAGCATCTCGTTTGCCGACTATGACTGTGCCCAACGGGTGCGGTCACTTTTGGGGGAGCTTGGCGCCGGGTTCGATGTGATTGAAAAGCCAATCGATCGCACGAGAAGTGTTGGTGCTCGCGGTGCAGCATGACAAATTACGGTCTCGAGAAAAAAAGTTTGAGATTGTGCTTGACTCCAATAAGCTAAAGTGGTTTTATATGTCTTGCGCTGCGGCGTTACCTCAGCTGGATAGAGGGTCTGACTACGAATCAGAACGTCATAGGTTCGAATCCTATACGCCGCACCAATTGAAATTGAAGCCTCCGGCAACGGGGGCTTTTCTTTTATGCCGACATCCCATGGATTCGAACCTCGGTCGAGGCGCGGGCGTGAAGAAAACGCGGAGCGTTTTCAGCCCGCGGGCGAGCACGCCGGCAGGCGGGCGAAGCCGGTGCGGATCCGCGGAGCGGATACGCGGAATCCTATACGCCGCACCAATTGAAATTGAAGCCTCCGGCAACGGGGGCTTTTCTTTTATGCCGACATCCCATGGATTCGAACCTCGGTCGAGGCGCGGGCGTGAAGAAAACGCGGAGCGTTTTCAGCCCGCGGGCGAGCACGCCGGAAGGCGGCCGAAGCCGGTGCGGATCCGCGCGGCAACTGAATCAGCGCTTCGTAAAAATTTTCCAAATTGTTGCTTGACCCATCGAAGGGTCACGTGCATAATAATCCGTGCGTTGCGGCGTTACCTCAGCTGGATAGAGGGTCTGACTACGAATCAGAACGTCATAGGTTCGAATCCTATACGCCGCACCAGTTGAGCTTTAAGCCTCCGGAAACGGGGGCTTTTCCTTTACGGGGGCATTGCAGAGATTCGAACCTCGATAGAGGCGCGAGCGTCAAGAAAACGCGGAGCGTTTTTAGCGAGCGGGCGAGCCCGCCGGCAGGCGGGCGAAGCCGGTGCGGATCCGCGCAGCGGATGCGCGGAATCCTATACGCCGCACCAATTGAACTTTAAAGCTCCCGGCGACGGGAGCTTTTCTTATATAACGATTCGGTCAAGTGACAAGCGTTGAATGTCAGATGATCCAAACTGGTCGTAATTGCCTCAAATGAGTAAAAATCCAATTTGATAACTTTTTTCGAAAAAATGCTTGACCTATATTCAGTCCATGTGCATAATAATCAACAAGTCGCGGCGTTACCTCAGCTGGATAGAGGGTCTGACTACGAATCAGAACGTCATAGGTTCGAATCCTATACGCCGCACCAGTTGAGCTTTAAGCCTCCGGCAACGGGGGCTTTTCTTTTATGGCGACATCCCATGGAATCGAACCTCGGTCGAGGCGCGAGCGTAAAGCGGACGCGGAGCGTCCGTAGCGAGCGGGCGAGGACGCCGGCAGGCGGCCGAAGCCGGTGCGGATCCGCGAAGCGGATGCGCGGAATCCTATACGCCGCACCAATTGAACTTGAAGCCTCCGGCAACGGGGGCTTTTCTTTTATGGCGACATCCCATGGATTCAAACCTCGGTCAAAGGGACCATTTCCTATCGACTCGTGTAAGATTTCGAATAGATGCCGCGCTTCGTTCGCGGCCCTTTCTTCAGTCGACCGATCAGGGTGATATTTCGTGGCAGAGCGTCCGACATACAAGCTCAGGTTTCTCGATCCCAAAAAGCGCTTTCCGGCCATGCCCGAGCAGCCCGCCGGCCGTTCGTATGGCGTGGTCTGGAAGCTCTTTGGCGAGGACCCGCATGAATCATGCTATATCGTCGAATTCGTCGGCAAAAGCCATGTGTCGCTTTTGGGCTACGTGAGCGTTTCGGGTGAGGTCTATAAGGTGGACCGTCCCGTTAACGAGGTATCGCTGCCCGACGATCCCGACATGCAACTGATTCTTGACGAGTTCGATTCCAACATCGGTGAGATTGCGGTCAGGGGTACCGATGGGGCGATGCACTCCCGGGCGCGAGTCATCGGCTCTCCCGAAGGCGCCATGCGCGAACAATCCGATCGCGAGACGTGGAATTCGACGCGCAGCCTTCGCTACGGCGAGTTCATGGCCTCGATGTTCTTGCGTTACGTGATATTCGCAGATTCCGAAAACGCTGTCGCAAGCACGGCGGAAGCTGACGGCCTCGACGAGGGCATGAAAAATGCCGTCGACAAGATCAAGCTTGTAAAACTCCCCGAGCCGGTTGAGGTGTTGCTGGGCTTTGACTCCACGCCGCTGCCCGATGCCATCGAAACATTGCTCTATCGCGTCGACCACGCAGATAATCCGAGTGGCATCGAGCGCTATGCCGCGGCCTTGATGGGCGAGGTCAATCTACCGCGCCTGCGCACCATCGCGGCTAAAACCGAAATGAGCCTGGCGCGCATCGATCGCTCGAGGCTCTTCTATCTCAATTTTGACCGTAGCTTGCTTGACCAGGACGAGATCGATAGTCTGCTTGCCATCGAATGCCGCCTGAATCGCCTCTCGGGCATCCTCGAGCGCATTGGGGCGGGGTTGGGCCCCGTTGCCTCGTCGCCAAGCTTTGAGGGCTGCTCGCTCTTTGACCTATGGCATATCAGCAAGACGACAAACGACGTTCCCCGTCTGCTCGAAACGCTGTCGAATGACAACCCGTGGGCCAAGCCGGGGACGGTTGCGTGCCAGCCCGGTGGCGAGTGGGACGTTCGCACCCGCTTTGCACGTATCGTAGAAGCACTCAACGTGGTCACGCGGCTCGACTATACCTACCGAGCGAACATCGCCGAGGGGATCATGCTGGTGCGATTTGGTCGCACGGTTGTCGATGCTATGCCGCAGCGCGAATACGATGCTCAAGATGACGCCTGGCGCGAGGTGGATGAGCCTAAGCGTGCGGCATGGGCCGCTGAGCACGATGCGCGTATTGCGCTTACACTCGCGGCGGCGTGCTTTGCTTCGGGCTCCTGCATCACGCGCTGCTACGTGCAGATTGCGGCTCCCGACGGCGAGCAGGGCGAGCGCATCGTCGCAACATATTCCTTTGGCCGTGCGGCCTATCTGGCCGATTGCGTTTCCGTCGCCAAAGACCTCGAGACGATGGACATGGATGACATGCCCTGCAAGCATTTGCTCGAGGCATATGAGGCAGATGCGCCGGACATGATTGAGCCTGCGGAGGCCCATGCTCGCCCGCGCGACGACCATCGTCCATTGCCGCCTGCGCTTCGCGATTTGCTGCTCGCCGATACAGCTGACGAGCTTGAGGTCATGGAGGAGGACAACGATCCATATGTCGCCCGTGTCGTCGAGCTGCGCGAGCAATCCAAAGTTGACCGAGCTGGTGCTTTCGAGGGCTTTTCTCGCCTTGTCGAGGAGCTGGAAGCCAAGTGTACTGTTGCTGAGCTTTTGGCGACGGGCCCGGTGCAGACCCAGTTCTGCGACAACCAGCTGGTGCGTATGGTGCTGCCGGTGATGGAGGAGGATCGTTCCGTGCGTATCCTTCGCGCTCCCGATGCGCTGTATTTTGCCCAGCACGAGATCTGCAGCTTTTACGCCGAACAGGAGGACTTTGAGCGTGCACTGCCCGAGGTGCGTCGTCTCTACGATTTGGCGCGCTCGTCCATGCAGTCTCATTTTGCCCTGATCAACGTGCTGGCACGCCTGGAGCGCTATGACGAAATTATCGAGGTGGCGCGCCACGGCCTGCGCATCGCCAGCGATCGCCCCTCGATTGGCTACCTGTTCTATCGCCTGGCGTTTGCCTATTGGAACTGCGACCAGCTTGAGCTGGCGCTGGCGTGCTACCGCCTGGTGCCGCGCGGCGAGGAGTCGGGCGGTAGCGCGCAGGAGGAAATGCAGGGCCTTATGAACGAGATGGGTGTCATCAAACCGCCCGCGTTTGAGGAGGCTGTCGAAACCATCCGCAAGGCAGGTCTTGAGCTGCCGCCGGTGCCCGCCGTGACCAATCAACTCGCGGATGCCGCCGTGCAACTCGTCGATAACGGCTTCTTTTTCCTGGCGCGCGGCTGCATCTATCAAATGTGGCGCACCATGGGCAACGACGAACTCGGCTCCCTCAACCGCTCGCTGGGATAGGGATGGCTGGCCTGCCGTTTCCGCATTGAAAAGCGAACTTGTTCAGTATGGTGAACGGAAATGCCTCCAATTTGTTTAACATACTGAACAAAACGGAAGGTGCGGGGCGGCCTGAACCGAAAACCGTCACCCCAGCATCTCTTCGAGTGTAACAAGCTTGACATTGCCGATCGCCGCAGCGCGGTGGTGGCAGTTATCGGTAAAGCCCTCCTTTGAGAACACGTAGTACCGCTCGATGTGCTCGCCCAAAAGGATGCTGCGTCGCAGGAGCGTATCGAGCACGTCAGCGTCCACAGTCTCATTTCGCCATTTGCATTCACCGACGATGAGCCCGCTGTCGATGCTTTCGAACACGATGTCGATTTCTTCCTGCTGCTTTGTTTGAGGATTGGTTCCCCACCACGTTCCAATTCCTTTGAACAAGACATTCAAGCTGCCGTTAGCTACTTGTTGAGCTAGCCACTGGCGACAAACGTCTTCGAAAACCGGCCCAACGAACGTTGGGAAATCAGCTTTAATGATCGCGCTTGCGATCTGCTCTTCGAGCCCAACCTCGAGCGCTCCGGCATATTTAGGGACGAAGCGGTAACAAAAACGAAAGAGGTTATCGCTGATGCGGTAGAAAACCTGACGTTTTTGGCATTGACTTGAGGCGTTACGCGCTCAACCAGTTGAAGCTCAGCAAGGGCGTCAAGTAATTGAGAAACTTGCGGGCTGTTGAGGCCAGTGGTATCGGCAATTTCCTTGGGCCGCACGTAGCCGTTGGCAATCGCAGAAATAACGGCGTTGTAAATGGCGGGATTCCGCACCTCTTGAAGCAGGCAGTTTTCGGGTTCGATATGCAGGTAGGCGCCCTGGCGCAAGATATACTTGGCAAGATTACCCGCTGTCGAATCCGAATCGTCGAACTGACTGAGATACATAGGGATGCCGCCAACGGCCGCATAGAGCTCGACGAGCTTTTGGGCATCGGCCCTCGGGAGCATTTTCTTAGCATCGAAAACTGAAAAAGGTTTGAGCTTAATCTGCATAGTTCTGCGTCCATACAGGGGACTTTTGTAGCCCATAACCTGATGCTCCATAAAGCTCATTGAAGACCCGCACAGGACGAGGAATAGTTTGCTCGATTCGCGATTTTGATCGATGAGAACCTGAAGGAACGATGAGATGCCCGGGTAGCAGGCAGCAAGATAGGGATATTCATCGATAACGAGAACCAGACGCTCCCTCTGGGCAATCTCGAAGACGGCGGTAAGTGCGCTGCAGATGGAGTTCGTCGTTGGCTCGGGAGTCATCAGGCCAAAGGCTGGGTCGATTTCCGATAAGGCTTTGTTGAGCAGGCGAACGTTGTCACCGATGGTCGTCTCGAGTGCTGTGAAGAAGCAGACCTTTGGCTTGTCAGCGACAAAGGTTCTGAGCAGGCTTGTCTTGCCAACGCGGCGACGTCCATAGACGACGGCAAATTGAAAAGAGTCGCTGGAGTAAGCGGTTTCGAGCTCAGTGAGCTCGCACCCTCGGCCAACAAAAGACGGCATTCGCATCACCTTCATATAGATAAGGTATAACTAATTAAACTATAACGAATTAAGGTATGAATTACTATAACAGGACACCATGCACTTGGGATTCACAAGGCTAGCCATGCCGGGTTAGGTTGGTCTGGCGAATGCAGTCGTGGCAAAGAGGGCAGAGGAGAAGTTTCTCGCCGTATAATCACATTCATAATTGGTGTTGTGCAACAGTGCCTTATTTGTCCGGCGGCCTCAAATAATTACCCGCTTAAAATCTCTTTTAAGGGATAGCCGTTTCACATATCTTGTGAATCAGCAAAGGGGTGGTCGCGTACGCGATCGAGAAAAGGGGAAGGGGAGCGATCGTTATGTATTGCCCTCATTGTGGAGCCGAGAACGTCGAGAATGCCAAGTTCTGCTATGCCTGCGGAACGCCACTGACTCCTGTTGCTGCAGCGCCGGGTGCACCCGGCGCTTCGGAGACGAGACAGAGCATGAATCAGGGCACAGCGTTCGAGCAGGGTGTTCCTGCTTCCTCGCAACAGCCGGCAGGCAATCAGGCGTTCCAGAATGTTGATTACGCTGCGCAATACGCCGCTCCAACCAATGTTCAGCCACTGCCTGCCAGCTCGAGCGTCGGCTCCAAAATCTCTGCGATTTCCACGAAACAAAAGGCAATCATCGGCGGTGTTGCCGCAGTCGTCCTGGTTGCAGTTGTTGCCGTGGTCATGTTCCTGAACAGCGGCCCCTCCAACGGCACAATTGAGCAGATCGTGCGCGAGAACGTCTCGACCAAGGACATGAGCACTGGCTCGATGTGGAGCGACGGTAGCGATTACTCCATCAAGTCGGTCAAGGTGCTCAGCAAGCAAAAGGGCAATATGCAGGGCGTCTCGAGCTATCAGGTCATGGGCGTTAGGATTACCGATCCATACTCCGCAAGGGTCGAGGTCGTCTTTGCCAACGATGACTCCGAGGTCACCAAGCAGGGCAATATCAACCTGGTCAAAGCCAACGGCAAATGGGACACGATTTACTTTACGGGATCCGAACTCGATACAACGGGAACCAAGGTAACCGGGGGCGTCGACGAGAAAAAGGTCATCAAGAATATGGGGACGATTCTGAGTACGGCTGATGCAAACGGCTATTCCATGAGCCTGTCCTCGCTGTATGACAACGGCGATTTTAAGGTTAAGAAAAGCGACCTTAACTCGGAAAAGGCAACGGATACCGTAAAGATCTCTTGCAAGTCGAGCTCGACATACAGCGAAAGTAAGGGCACTATCACCGCTAAGTTTGTCTATGGCGGTAATGGTTGGGAACTCAATTCCGTTGATGCGAGCGATGATATCGACAAGGTGAGCTATCAGAAGCTCGTGGGAACGTGGACCGGCAAGTTTAAGAGCCAATCAAGTAGCGAGGAATGCTTTGGTGGCAAGGCGAATCCCGTTAAGGTGACGATTACCAAGGTTGACGATGAGACCGGCGAGGTCGAGGGGACGTTTAGTGGCGTGGCGCATAATCACAAGACGCCCGATAACGCAGAGGATTCCGATGCCGGCGATACCGTGCTTACCGATGTTCCGTTCAATATGGTGTTCACGTTTAATTCCTCGTGGTCGTATCCTTCGGATGACTATGAGTGCCCCCAAGACGCAAACGGCAAAGTGACGTTTTCGCTGAGCTTTGGCGATGACGCCGTTGCAAAGATCAACACGTCCTACCAGCCGAGCAGCATTTTTGATTGGTCGTACTATTACGACACCTATACGCTGACCAAGGATAACTAGAGCGATTCATTTGGGATAGCTGGCGGCTCTGCGGATGTGTGAACGGAGCTGCCGTGATGAAGGAGAGACGTCGATGTTCTGCCCGGTATGTGGTACAAAAGTGGGAGATAACGCGCGATTCTGCACCGGTTGCGGTGCTCCGCTTAACGCACTGCATCACGACGGTTTTGATGCGTCAACACAAGTGAATCAGGTTGAAAGCGTTAATCCCGCAGGCCCTGTGAATCCGGTGGACTTTGGGTCCCCGGCACCGATGCCCCAACAACCCAAGCGCTCGAGCATGCTCGATTTTCTCACAGAGAAGCGTCAGATCGGCAACCGCTGGGTGCCGACGTTCGCCCTCATCATCGCGAGCTTCATCGCCGCCGCAGGTATCGCTTACGCTGCATTCATGTTCTACAAGAATGTTGTCGAGCCCCGCATCCAGCAGCCCGTCCAGCAGGAGCAGACGGCGAAAAAGAATAAGGAGCAGCAAGGGGCTTCAGGGGAAGACGATAAGAAAAAGGATAATAAGGAAGCCCACATTGCCTACGATGAGGTTTTAACCCAATATCGCGAGGCCTTCGCTGACGGCTCGTTGACAGATAAAGATGAGGCCAATGGGTTTGTATACGACGATACCGTGGAGTCGCCATATTGGACTGATGGGCTGAAAGACTCTAAACATCCTCTATTCAATTACTTTATAGATGTGCAGGGGACTGACATAACTTTGCAGGGAATGCGCTATCTCTATAAGGATTTGGATGGCGATGGGGTGGATGAACTTCTAATTGGCCATGCATATGACGATACGGAGGCCAGTGGTCCATCAACATGTGTTTTGGCTATATATGGGTTTGAGGACCATCAAGTTAAGGGGCTTGTTGCCACAACCGGCTATAGGCAGGGTATGACGCTCTGCTCGGACAACGTAATTTGTCAGTCGGGCAATGGTGGATGGGCTGTAGTTTACTGGGATTATAGCCGGCTGATCGAAGGGCATTTCGAGAGCGAGACAACAATGTCGCAGGATCGCGACGACGATGCGAAGATTGCAACTGTTAAGTGCTCGGGAGCAATTAATGAGGCAGCGAGCGATTCGTTCGAAGGCATTCATGATGCTTCTAATTTAGTAAATTGCAGTGCATTGATTCAAAAGGTCGAAGAGGCCTATCCGGTTGATACTTCGGCAGCTTGGCAACCGTTGATCTAGCAAGGAGCAAATATGTTCTGTCCAAAGTGCGGCGCTAAGCTCGCTGACAATTTAAAATTTTGCACTGAGTGCGGTGCTTCGCTAGAAGGCGCAGCTCAGGTAATGGCCGAAGTTCGTGAAAGAGCGAGCGCGGACGCCTCGCCATCCGAACTTTCTGGTGAAACACTCGCCGATGGCGCTATGGTGACTGATGCTGTTGACGAAGCTGTTGAGGTAGAGCCTGAATTCGGAACGGATGGGCATGTGCTCGACAGCACCCCGCAGGTGAGTGAATCCGCGCAAACATCGACTGCGGCAAACGCGGTATCTCAGGCTGCGGCTCCGCAGCGGAAAGAGCCCAAGGCGCTCTATATCGTTGGAATTGTCGTCGGGATTATTGCGATTGCGCTGATCTCTTGGCAACTCTTCTTTAACGGCTCCGGTGGCAATGTCGTCACGTTCGGCCAAAAGGAATCGGTGGTTTGCGCGCTCGATACCAAGGTAATTCCTACGGACTCAGACGGTAATAAAATCACGTCTTTTGTTGCGGAACTCATAGATGAGGATGGTCACTCTTCGAAAGTCAAAGTAACCGGCGAATCAGGTTTTTCGATAGGGAAGTTCAAGGACGCCGCAGAGGGATCGTACACACTCAAGGTGACCAACAAGCAGACGAAGGTCGAGTATTCGATTCCGGTAAAAATTGTGAGCGATAACCGTAAATCTGAGGCCGAAACTGAAATTACTGTTCAAGCTCCTGGCAAGGATGCTGCCACGGATACCAAGAAGGATAATGCGGGCGGGAAAGATGCGGACCCTACCCAAGTTGCCGCATATCGCGCATACAACCAAAAGTGCCGAGAATATCTCAATAAATATGGCGAGGCACATGTTGTTGAGACGTACGGTTATGCGCTGACGGGTTTTTGCGTGGCGGATTTGGTTGATTTCGACAACGATGGAAATGACGAGCTGCTAACAATAACGTGCGACCTGGATGAGAGTGCATCCCAGATGGACTGGATCGGGACAGATTCGACCAAGCCCTATGAGGTCGAGGTCTGGTCTTATGTTGACGGGGGTCTGAAGCGTATATATGAACAGCACTGGGTTGATTACAGCAACGGTGGCGGTGAGTTCCTCTCTCTTACGGAGAAATCTGGCTCGATTTTTATCGAGAGCAACATGTATATGATGAGCGATCAGATGAAGGCCATGTGCGAGGAAGGCAATGTCCTTTCTGCTTCAATTACGACGATGCGCGGCAAAAAGGGTGACGCTTTTGAGGACGACATTTCAATGGAAATTGCAGTTAAAGAAATATCGGGTGCAAACGAATCCTTCTGCCTTGTAAGGGGCATACCTGCATCGGAAGGAGAATACGCAGAAGCACTAAAGAGCTATGGGCAACATGCGACCTACGCATTGCTGGATTTCAGTATGACGCGAAACGAGTATCGAGATTCGACCTATTTATCCTTGCAAGATGTCCAACAAAGGACTGCGGATACGCTATCAAAGCTTGAGAAAGCGTAGGTAAGCCGTTTAATTTGGCGAGGGCGGGGATCATCTGATTCCCCGCCCTTGTTCGGTTACAGCCAAGTTGGCCAAGTTGAGCTTTTGTAAGACCGGCTGTTAAACTTGTTAAAGTTTGCTAAAGTTGTTAAACTCGCCACCACGAATTCGGCAACGCTCATGTCCAGCCTACCTATCTCCCGCTCGCGATTCGTTTGAGCTCGGCTTTTCGCTTGCTGTTGAGGAGTTGGTCCAGGTTGAGACCCTCGGATCCACAGCGTTTAAGCAGGTCGGAGCCGTTGAACCCGTTTTCGGCAAGATCATCTTCTAGCTCATGCTTGAGCTGAGTCCATTTACTCAATTGTTTGCGAATATAGTCGGGGCGGCGCTCGGTCGCCCCGACTATTTCGTTTATCGATTGGCCCAGAGAGAAGCGACGACGTATCTCGAGCGTTTCCTGACGGGTCTTTTCGTTCTTGGCATCGGTCTTGCACTTTTCGCTGCAGTATTTACGCTCCATGCCGCGATGTCCCGCGAGCGAAAAGGCGCGTCCACACTGTTCACAGTACCCGATGCGCACGGTGCTGAGCTTGCGCGAAAAATCGAACCACAACCAGGATAGATAGCTGTCAAACGAAAGAAATCCGGTGGACTCGCTGCCTTGGAACACGTCGACGTGCGCACCGGAGAGATGTGCAATCACGAGTGCTTGGACAAGTGCGGTGAGCGCTCCCTTGTCGGTGTCGTCGAGGGGTCTGTTTTGCGGAACGATGCTCGCATCGGGGGCGATGTCGTAGTAGCTCTGTTCGCTGGGAACAAGTTTGAGATGCTGCAGCGCTGCGCGTGAGTCGTCATCGCTCAGGGCGAGCAGTAGCTTGAGGGTCTCGAAGTCTTCCAGGGTTAGCTCATGGTCAAAGGAAAAGACGCGGAATTCAACGACGGATCCGGCGGCATCTCCCGTCGCGGAGACAAAGGCGTAGAAAAAGCCGTCGTTCGATTCGATGCGACGGATGATTGGCAGACTCTTGAAGCATGCCGCGTAGCCACCGCTTATACCGAGGTAAATCGAGTACATGGAGAACGACGACCTGTCGGCTTCACTTGTGATGACGACTTTATCTATCTGCCGAATGGCGCTGACTTTTGCAATGCTGCAGTTACCGTTGAGGAACTCCTGAATGCGCACCGCAACAAGTGCCGATACGG
>CAKUHP010000037.1 GCA_934658705.1 uncultured Collinsella sp.
TCCAGGCTTTTGACGGCGTTTGAGATGTTGGACTGAGCGGTATAGAGGCGCTGAGCTGCGGCGTTGATTGAGCCGGATTCTGCCACGGCGATCAGAAAACGAAGCTGCTGAAGGGTCATCGGTGCCCGTCCTTTCGATTGCTATCTGCAAAACCGATAACAGGTTAGCGCTTTTAAGTGATTGACCGAGCGAAACAATGCTCGTACTATTCAAAACACACAAAGGCGGTAGGTAATTAAGCCGACCACGGAACCGGGATGCGAAAGGAGACCCACATATGAATTGCTTGCCAAGACGAATGCCGGGCTCCTGTTTGCGCCCGTCGGCGTGATCAGGAGACAGCGACTTACTTCTCTCTTATTTCTTTACTTTTGTTCGATCAAGGAGATCATCATGAGCCAGTTCATCAACAACCCCGAGCACACCTTTGGTTTCGATACCCTGCAGCTGCACGTTGGCCAGGAGAGCGCCGATCCCGCATCCGACTCCCGCGCCGTGCCTATCTATCAGACCACGAGCTACGTGTTCCGCAACGCCCGGCATGCCGCCGACCGCTTTGGCCTTGCCGACGCCGGTAATATCTACGGCCGTCTGACCAACTCCACCCAGGGTGTCTTCGAGGATCGTATCGCCGCGCTCGAGGGTGGCGTGGCCGGTCTCGCCGTCGCTTCCGGTGCTGCTGCCATCACCTATACCCTGCAGGCTCTTGCCCAGGCCGGTGACCATGTGGTGGCCCAGAAGACCATCTACGGCGGTTCCTACAACCTGCTGGAGCATACGCTTTCCCAGTTTGGCGTCGAGACCACGTTTGTCGATGCCCATAACCTGGACGAGGTCGAGGGCGCCATCAAGGACAACACCACGGTCATCTACCTCGAGACGCTCGGCAACCCCAACTCCGACATCCCCAACATCGACGCCATCTCCGAGATCGCCAAGAAGCACGGTCTGCCGGTTGTCGTCGACAACACCTTTGGCACCCCGTACCTGTTCCGTCCGCTGGAGCATGGCGCCAACATCGTCGTCCACTCCGCAACCAAGTTCATCGGTGGCCACGGCACCTCGCTGGGCGGTGTGATCGTCGACGGCGGTAACTTCGATTGGAAGGCGAGCGGCAAGTACGCTCAGATTGCCGAGCCCAACCCCTCCTACCATGGTGTCTCGTTTGCCGAGGCTGCCGGTCCTGCCGCCTTCGCAACCTATGTCCGCGCCATTCTGCTGCGCGACGAGGGCGCCTGCATCAGCCCGTTCAACGCCTGGGTCTTGCTTCAGGGCACCGAGACCCTGTCGCTGCGTGTCGACCGTCATGTCGAGAACACCAAGAAGGTCGTTGAGTTCCTGACCGGTGACAGTCATGTCGCCAAGGTGAACCACCCGAGCCTGCCTGAGCATCCCGATCACGAGCTCTACAAGGAGTACTTCCCCAACGGCGGCGCCTCGATCTTCACGTTCGAGATCAAGGGCGGCCAGGAGGCGGCTTGGAAGTTCATCGATCACCTGCAGGTGTTCTCGCTGCTCGCCAATGTGGCCGACGTCAAGTCGCTCGTCGTGCACCCGGCTACCACCACGCACTCCCAGCTCTCTGCCGAGGAGCTCGCCGAGCAGAACATCACGCCCTCCACGATCCGTCTTTCCATCGGTACCGAGAACGCCGAGGACATCATTTGGGATCTGAAGCAGGCCTTCGCCGCGCTGGACGAGTAAGGCGACTTGTGCAAGGACCCCTTGCGAGTCGATAGGTATAACTGCATAAAATGCCTGTTCAAGGCGCCTGTGCGAACGATGGTTGCATAGGCGCCTTTTTTGCATAGGGAGCATGCCAAAACAGGGTTTTTGAGACGCTTTATGCATTCGAGTTGTGGAAAACTCCTGTTGAGAGGATGTGAGTTTTACGCAATTGACGTGCACCTTTTGAGTAAAACCGCAGGTCGCGAATTGCTCGGGGTACTATGCAGCGCGATCGAATCACACGCAGCTTAAACGCAGCAAAAACGCACTACGGAGGTTTCCAGCTACATGAGGATCGATTCACGAAAACCGAAAGCTGCCGCCCTTTCTGCCGCCTTGGCCGTGGCACTTTTGGCGGGCGCCGGCGCAACTGATGCCCACGCGGCAACACTGCCCGATACGGTTGGATCTACGCCGTCCGAGGCGACGCTGGTGCAGCCCGTCGACTACCGTGGCGACGGCTTTGGCTCCATGCAGGAGTGGAACGCTTCGATGGAGGCCAAGCGCGATTCCCTTGAGATGCGCGCGCAGATCATTATGAACATGTATGGCGACTATGCTACCGATGATGAGCGTGCTGTCTTGCAGGGCTGCATCGACAACGCGGGTGGCCTTTTGACGATGGGGGAGGTCGACGCCAAGTCGACCGAGCTCGACGAGCTTCGCTCCACGCTTGAGGATGCCAAGCGCGAGGCGCTCGAGGCTGCGGCCGCCGAAGCCGAGGCTGCTGAGGCCGCTCAGGCTTCGTATTACAATGCCGGCTACGGCTCGTCTTACGCGTCCGCTGCGTATTACGCCAACGGCTCGGGCCTGACACGTTCGAGCGGCGTCAATAACTATAACGGCCGCCGCGAGACCTATTACAGCAGCAATGTGCTCTATCATCACCGCACGGGCGAGTGGACGCAGGATTCTGAGGGCTTTTGGCGCGATTCCGATGGCTACTACGTTGTTGCTGCGGGCGATAAGGCCCAGGGCTCCACGTTTACCGGATCCAAGGGTGAGTGCAAGGTCTATGACTCCGGCTGCGCTGCCGGAACCACCGACTACTACACCGGCTGGTAATCTTTCGACATCATAGTTGTTTGACGGATGGGCGTCTTTACCGAGCTTTTGGGCAACGTAAAGACGCCCGTTCTATGTATGCGCTTGAGTTAACAGAGCCCTTACCGTGGCGGTACGCCGCGCATATGGGCGCGGGGCACACTAGTTCATGAGAAATAGGGTCTTTCTCGTGGAGGAAGTGGTCTTGTGAATGCTCGAGATATCGCCGTCGCCGCCGTCGCATTGATGCTTGGCTGCCTTGGTCCTACGGCCGCGCTCGTCGCGGGCATGCAGGGGTCCTGCGGGGCTGCCCCCATCGTGGTCGGTGCGCTGATCGCGGCCGCATTGCTGGGCAGCGCAGGCGTGGTTCTTTGTCGCGATGACGAGGATGAGGCTCCAGAGTCGCAGCTCTAACCGTCGGGACGCCGACCACTGGCTATAGATGAAGATGAAAGCCGCCGCAAGGGGAGTGCTCCTTGCGGCGGCTTTACTGTCGAGTCTGTTGACGTGGCAAATCGGGCGCTACCAGCTTGCCTCGATTTCGCGAATACGCTGATAGAGCCATTCGTTCTGCGGCGCCTGGATATCGTGTTTGGCTGCCAGACGGCAAATGGTGCCCGCGAACTCCTCGACTTCGGTTTTGCGTCGCGCGACGCGGTCTTGCGCCATCGACGGCATGCCGGCGGGATCGAGCCCCTCGATGAGGTGCACCATCTGCGTCAGGTCTGCTTCGGTCAGCTCGATGCCTTCGGCGTTGGCGACTGCAAGCGCCTCGCGCATGGCGGAAACAAAGCAACGACGCTGCTCGGAGCCCCGTTCCGTGGCGCTTCCGTATGTGCCGCCGTAGGCCATGCAGGTCTGGTTGATGCCGTCGTTGAGCATGAGCTTGGCCCACATGCGGTGCGCGATGTCGGCCTCGACGGTATGGGCGATGCCGCAACGCGTGTAGAGCTCGTCGATGGCGGCGACGGTCGCGGGATCGGTGCCGGCGGCCGCGCCAAAACGAATCTCACCGGTGTTGGTAAACGCGAGCTCGCCGTTGAGGAATACAGCATCCATGCCCTGGCAGATTCCGAGGACAGTATGCTCCCAGCCAAAGCGCTCGGCGATTTTTTGCTCGCTGGTAATGCCGTTGCACAGCGAGGCGATGAACGTATTGGGGCCCACGATGTGCTCCATGGTCTGGATCGCCTGGTCGAGTCCGGTTGTCTTGACCGTGAGGATGACCAGATCGGCGGGCATAGCCTCGCTGGCGCGGACGGACTTGAGCGCGCAAGGTTTGCCGTTGACGGTGAGCGCGTCGTTTGCGTGACGATCGAAGCGTGCGTCGTCCATAACGTATTCGACGGCGTCGTTGCCGAGCGCCTGGGCGATCATGCTGCCGTAGAGCAGGCCGACACCGCCTTTGCCGATAAAGGCGACTTTGTTGATCTGCATGTGAATCATCTCCCCATAAAAAGGCGCCCGCAATTGGGGCGCCTGATGGATTGTAAGTTGCCGGAGCGCCTCGCGCGTGCGGAGCGGCGAATATTTAGAAGAACGGATGCGCTGGACTTATGCCACGGGGCAGACTGCAAAAACGCGCGCGGGGTATCCGACACCATCGCGAACCTTGGGGAAGGTGCAGAAGATAACGGCGCCCGTGGCGGGGAGCTCATCCAGATGGTCCATGACCTCGATCTGATAACGGTCAACCGAGAGGATGTACTGCTCGCCGGGGTAGGGGTAGGCGTCCTCGCGCGTGGTGATGGTCGCCGGGTCGGTATCTGCCGGTTCGTGGCCGACGGCGCCGATGTTGCGCTCTTCGACAAGCCACTTGATGGCGTCGAGGTCCCAGCCGGGGTAGTGGGGCTGGCCGTCCTCGTCCTTGTTCTCGAGGTCGGCGAGCTTGGACCAGTCGGAGCGGAAGGCGACAAAGGCGTCCTCGGGAATACGGCCGTGCTCATCCTCCCAGGCTTTGAGGTCCTCGACGGTCAGGACGTAATCGGGGTTCGCGGCGCACTCTTCGTGCTTGTCAATCACGCAGAGCGGATGCATAAACTCGATGGGCTCGATCTCGCCGAGGGAACGCCCGTCGACATGAAAGTGGCGCGGCGCGTCGACGTGGGTACCGTACTGCGAAGCGACCGAATACTGAAAGCAGCGCATGGGCGCGAGCATGTCCTCGGGCGTGTCGGGCAGGTAGTCGAAAAGCTTGGTGGACTCGAACGGCTTAAAGCCAAACCAGTGCGGGGTGTCGCACGAGAGCGTGTGGGTGAGGTCGACCCAGCGATAATCGGTGGTCTTGAGCTGGGAGGCGAGGTTCCAAAGGTCGAGCGCGGGCATGGTTGGCTCCTTTCATCGGGCTTTTTGCTGATGTTAAAGGGGCACCGTGACGGCTCGATTTCTGCTGCGTTACGATACGTTCTCAATTGCGATTCCGATGTGTTTCGATGACGTGACGGATTTGTTTCGCCTTATCAGGGCCTTGGTGGGAGAGGAGGGGCCGTGCAATACCGCGTTGACCCCAAAAGCGGCAATCGTATCTCGGCGCTGGGACTGGGCTGCATGAGGTTTCCCGGTGCGCCGGGACATCCCGATGCTAAGACGGCCGATGCCATCATTTCCCGTGCGGTGGAACAGGGGATTAACTACCTGGACACGGCCTATCTCTATCCCGGCAACGAAGCCTGTGTGGGCGCTTCGCTTGAGCGCCTGGGTCTGCGCGACCGGGTTTTACTCGCGACCAAGCTGCCTCACGCCTCGTGCAAGTGCGCGGAGGATTTCGACCGCTTCTTTGACGAGCAGCTGCGCCGCCTGCGGACTGACCATATCGACTATTACCTTATGCACAACATTACCTCGCCCGCGCAATGGGAGCGTGTGGCGGCGTTGGGTATCGAGGACTGGATCGCGCGTCAAAAGGCTACGGGGTGTATTCGCCAGATCGGTTTTTCGTATCACGGCAGTGCGGTAGACTTCCTTACGATGCTCGATGCGTATGACTGGGACTTCTGCCAGATTCAGTACAACTATGCCGGTGAGCGCTACCAGGCGGGAACGGCGGGGCTCATGGCAGCTGCCGAGCGCGGGCTCGCGGTGTTTGTGATGGAGCCGCTTTTGGGCGGACGTCTGGCGGGCAAGCTGCCGCCGCGGGCTCGCGCCGTGCTCGATGGCGCGAGCGATCCGCACCTGAAGACGCCAGCTGCTTGGGGCCTCTCGTGGGTGTGGAACCATCCGCAGGTGACGATGCTGCTTTCGGGCATGACCGATACCGCGCAGGTGGATGAGAACACGGCGCTGGCAGATCACGCGCTGCCGGATTCGATGACGACGGAGCAGCTCGGTAACATCACACGCGTATTGAAAGAGTTTGAGAAATCGAACCGTGTGCCCTGCACGGCATGCGGCTACTGCATGCCGTGTCCCAAGGGCGTCAATATTCCCGGCTGCTTTGCCGCCTACAACGCGAGCTACGCGCATAGCTGGTTTACGGGACTGTCGCAGTACTTTACGGCGAGTGCGGTGCGCACGAGCGAACCCAAGCTGGTGAGCAATTGCATCAAGTGCGGTAAATGCGCGCGTCACTGCCCGCAGCACATCGATATCCCCGAGCGCCTCGATGACGTGCGCCGACGCTTCCAGCCTGGACCCGTGACGGCCGTGCTTAAGGCCTTCAGCAAAACGCGCTCCTGATGCCCCTTTTATAACTTGCGGTGGAATAGTTCCTGCTTGCGGCAGAATAGGGCTTAAACAGGAACTATTTCACCGCAACTGAAGGGGGCTGTCGTGGGCCATCGGGATTCATGTGATGATTTGCGCGAGGTTCGTTGGGGCGTTTTGGGCGCAGGGCGCATTTCGCATCGATTTTCAGTGTCGCTTAAGGAGGTGGGCGGGGCACGGCTTGTGGCAGCCGCCGGTCGCACCCCTTCGCATGTTGAGGAGTTTTGCAAGGCGTTTTCGATTGATGCCGCGCATGGCTATGCCTCGGCCGACGATAACGGGTGTGCGGCCTATGACGCGTTGATCGCCGATCCCGATGTCGATGCCATTTATTTGGCACTTCCGCATGGCATGCATGCGCATTGGGTCTGTCGGGCACTGCGTGCGGGAAAGGCCGTGCTGTGCGAAAAGCCGGCCGTTTTGAATGAAGAAGAGGCCCGTGCGATTGCCTCCGTTTCCCGTGAGTGCGGCGTGCCGTTTATGGAGGCGATGAAAAATCGGTTTTGTCCGATGCGTACTCGCGTGAAGGATTTGCTTGCGTCGGGCGAGCTCGGCCGTATCGTCTCGATCGAAAGTGTGCAAAAACTCGATTATGGTGAGCCCCCTTCGAGTTATCTGCTCGATCCTCTGCAGGGTGGCTGTCTATATGACATGGGCTGCTATGCGGTCGGGTGGTTTGAGGATTTGCTTGCTGGTGCGTGCGATGTTTCGTCTCGTGAAGTTCGCTGGCGTGACGTATCGGGCGGCCGCGTGGATTGGGCCGATGAGATCCATATGAGCATCGGCGGTATCCCCATTCATATGGTGTGCGACGGCAAGGCAGCATATGAAAGCCGCTTAACAATTGCCTGCGAGCGGGGCTCGTTGGAAATTGAGCGTCTCCATCGCCCCGAACTCGCCCATGTGAAGTACTCCGACGGACGAATGCTCGAAATAAATGCCCCGTTCGAGGTCGATGATTTCTACGGCGAAATCCAGCATGCGACTCAGCTCATCCGGGCGGGGAAACTCGAGAGCTCCATCATGCCCCTTGCCGCCACACAGCGCTGTGCGCGCATCATCGATGCCATCCGTCTAGCCCTCTAGAACTTGGCGCTGGCGCGTAGAAGATCGTGACGCCGGCGCCCGTAGTGCTTGGTGGCCCGCATCTCTGATGCCCCTTTTATAACTTGCGGTGGAATAGTTCCTGCTTGCGGCAGAATAGGGCTTAAACAGGAACTATTTCACCGCAACTGATGAGGGGGAGCTGGAGATGCTGACGATTGGGTGTCATCTTTCGACGACGAAGGGCTATCGGGCGATGGGGGAGACGGCGCTATCCATTGGCGCCAACACCTTTGCATTTTTTACGCGCAACCCGCGTGGTGGCAAGGCGAAAGACCTCGACATGGACGATGTGGCGGCCCTGCGTGAGCTTATGGCGCAAAATGATTTTGGCCCACTCGTGGCGCATGCCCCCTATACCTACAACCCCTGTTCTGCCAAGGAGCGGGCGCGCGAGTTTGCCCTTGAGGCCATGGCCGAGGACCTGCAGCGTCTGGAGGCGTTGCCCGGTAACTACTACAACTTCCATCCCGGTGCGCATGTGGAACAGGGGGCCGACGCCGGCATTCAGATGATTATCGATACATTGTGCCGGGTGATGTTTGAGGGGCAGCAGACGACGGTGCTGCTCGAGACCATGGCGGGAAAGGGCACCGAGGTGGGCCGTAGCTTTGAAGAGCTGGCGCGCATTATCGAGGGCGTTGCCGCCAAGCGTCCCGAGCTGTTAGATAAGCTGGGCGTGTGCCTGGACACCTGCCATGTGAGCGATGCCGGCTACGACATCATTCATGATCTGGACGGCGTGCTTGACGAGTTTGACCGCATGGTGGGTATCGAGCGCCTGCACGCGGTGCATATCAATGACTCCAAGAATCCCTGTGGCGCCCATAAGGACCGTCACGAGTGCATCGGCAAGGGCTACCTTGGCAGCGAGGAGTTCGGTGGCGGCATGCAGGTTATGCAGAATATTGTATCGAATAGCCGTTTGTGCACATTGCCGTTCATTTTGGAGACACCGAATGAACTTGCAGGTTATGCGGCAGAAATTAAGCTGTTACGCTCATTGCAGCAGTAATAACTGTCATAAAGTGGAGTGCTCCATTCACGTTATGGGTTTGTTTCAATCAGTTTTCTCATTGCAGATTCGCAATTACGGGTGCATAATAGCCAACAGTTTTTGCAGACCTCTGAATCAAACGGGGTCACCGGAAGGAGACTGATTATGAAGCTCAAGAAGCTTGGCGCATTTGCCGCCACGGGTGCCATGGCGCTCGCCCTCGCACTGACGGGCTGCGGCTCGTCCAACGCCACCTCTGGTTCCGATGCCGGTTCCAGCAGCTCTGACGACGTGAAGGTCGAGAAGGTCGACGGCTCCAAGGAGTATGCACTCGTCAAGGACGGTACGCTCACCGTCGGCACCTCTGCCGAGTACGCGCCGTTTGAGTACAAGGATGACAACGGCGACTACCAGGGCTTTGACCTTGAGCTCATCAAGGCTATCGCTGACAAGCTGGGTCTGGATGTAGAGTACGTCAACAACGACTTCGACACGCTCGTCCCCGGCGTTGCTTCGGGCGCCAAGTACGACGTCTCCATCGCGGCTATCACCGATACGCCCGAGCGTGAGAAGGAAGTCGCCTTCTCCGACTCCTACTACATGGACGACCAGGCTATCGTGACCAAGGTCGACAACACCGACATTACGGCCGATAACTACAGCGAGAAGCTCAACAACGCCGACGCCACGATCATTGTCCAGTCCGGTTCGACCGCCGAGGCCTTTGCCCAGGAGAACTTCCCCAAGGCCAAGATTGTCCCCTACAAGGACGCCACCGAGTGCTTCAGCGCCCTGCAGTCCGACAAGGGTGACGCCGTGGTGACCAACCGCTCCGTTGCCAGCCAGCTGACCGCCGAGCAGTTCAACACCTGCCAGACCATCAAGCAGATCAGCACCGGCGAGGAGTACGCCATCGCCATCAACCAGGGCAACACCAAGCTCAAGGACGACATCAACCAGGCCATCAAGGACCTGACCGATGACGGCACCGTTGACGCCCTCATGGCCAAGTACAATATCAAGTAAAATAGCTACTTGATTGCATGCGGGCCCTTTCCGTCTTGGCGGAGAGGGCCTTTGCGTTTCTTGCATGGGCGTCGTCCCGCCCCGTTTTGTCGGCAACTTATACGTTAGGAGCCACCTTGTCTCGATTGAACCAAGGAGCTACGGGTCAGCGTTTTTTGCTGCCTTCGATGCTCCAAAAGCTAGCCTGCGCCCTAGCCGTGGCGCTCGCCCTGGTGCGCGCGGGGGCCTGCGTGCCTTCGACCGCCCAGGCGCTTGAGACCGCAAAGATCACCGCCCGACCCAACACCGGCTCGGGTAGCGACGTGGTCGGCGGCACCGAGACCCGCATCACCTGGGAGGTCCAGGCCGATGCCGACGAGGAACTGAGCGGCCTTTCGCTGACATTTGCCGATGGCACGACCTTTGGCGCCGACGATACGCGCCTGACGATGCTCTCGGGCGAGGACCTCATGGACCGTACGCCCATGAAGCCAACGTGCAAGGCCGATGGCCAGACGCTCAAGATCGATTTTGGCGAGACGGCACCTGCCGGCGGTTTTTTCCGTGTTGAGGTTTACGGCGTGACCTTCCCCGTCGAGGGCGGCGATGAGGCCTTTAGCGGCACCTACACTTTGGCCGATGGTTCGACCAAGAAGATCTCCAAGATTCCGTCGGTGGAGATCAAGGGCGTGACGGCATTCGATAACTTCCTGGCCGACCTTAAAGAGCAGCCCTGGGTCGAGGCATGGAACTCCAATATGTTCCTGCGCCTGTTCCTGAACCCGGTCATTTTGGTCCAGAGCCTGCCGATCGTCTTCAAGGGCTTCCTCATGTCGCTCTCGATCGTGCTCGTGGCGTTTCCGCTGGCAATTCCCTTTGGTTTTGCCCTGTCGCTCATGCGCATCTCCAAGTCGCGCATCCTGCGCTGCCTCGCCGGCATCTATGTGAATATCATCCGTGGTACGCCGGCGTTCCTGCAGATCTATATCGCGTTCTTTGGCCTGCCGCTGGCAGGTGTCAGGGTTGACGACTACGTGCTGGGCGTCATCGTCATGGCCATGAATTCGTCTGCCTACCTGTGCGAGATCTTCCGTGCCGGTATTCAGTCGATCCCCAAAGGCCAGAACGAGGCCGCTCGCTCGCTGGGCATGAATGCCTTCCAGACGCTGCTCTATGTCATGATTCCGCAGACGTTCCGCAATGTTCTGCCTACGCTGACCAGTGAGTTTATCCTGCTCTACAAGGATACGTCGCTGCTCGCGGCCGTGGGTGTGGTCGAGATCGTTATGAACGCGCGTACCATCGTGGCCACGACCGGCTCCATTACGCCGTATGTGGTTGCAGCCCTGTTCTACCTGGTCATTACCCTGCCGCTCGCTCGCTTGGTGAGCGGTCTGGAGGCAAGACTTCTGGGCACGGCCGAGACCAAGAAGAAACGTCCCACCAAGAGTGCCGGGCAGGTCGTCGCGACGCCCGCCGATCACATCGCCGGTCTGTAAGGAGGTCCTATCATGAGCGAAACCAATAACTCGAACGAGGTCGTCGTCAGCATCAAGAACCTCCAAAAGGCCTTTGGCGATAACGTGGTCCTGCGCGATATCGATCTGGATGTGCATAAGGGCGAGGTCGTCGTAGTTCTGGGCCCCTCGGGCTCGGGCAAGTCGACGATGCTTCGCTGCATCAACCGCTTGGAGCATCCCACGAGCGGCTCGATTGTCGTTGAGGGCGTGGACGTGTGCGCCAAGGGCGTTGACCTTAACAAGGTGCGTACGCATCTGGGTATGGTGTTCCAGCAGTTCAACCTGTTCCCGCACCTGTCGGTCAAGAAAAACGTCATGCTTGCGCAGCAGAAGGTGCTCAAGCGCAGCAAGGAAGAGGCCGAGAAGATTGCCGTCGAGGAGCTGACCAAGGTTGGTCTGGCCGAGCGCATCGACTTTATGCCGAGCCAGCTTTCGGGCGGCCAGCAGCAGCGCGTGGCCATCGCTCGCGCCCTGTCGATGAATCCGCACGTCATGCTCTTTGACGAGGCCACGTCGGCGCTCGATCCCGAGCTGGTTCGCGACGTTCTGGGCGTCATGCGTGACCTGGCGCGCGACGGCATGACCATGATCGTCGTGACGCACGAGATGGGTTTTGCACGCGACGTCGCCGACCGCGTCGTCTTTATGGACGGCGGCGTTATCGTGGAAGAGGGTACGCCGAGCGAGGTCTTCGACCATCCCAAGAGCGAGCGCACCAAGGCGTTTTTGGGCAATATCTCGTAGGCGCGGATGCACTCTGCTGCTCGAATTGTTTAAAAAGACGGGACCGTGGCGATAACGCCGCGGTCCCGTCTCTCTTTTTAATAAGCCATCTTCCAGCGCTTTTTCGGTGAATTCTGTGTAAG
>CAKUHP010000038.1 GCA_934658705.1 uncultured Collinsella sp.
TCAGCCCTAGTCATCGCGCAAAGCCCCTTCTGCAGCACACGGTGTAGCCGAGCTACCGCAGGCCGGGGCGGGGGAGCCGAGTTTCCCACTGAGCGACTCTGCTTGCAGCCGGAGCGAAGGGGGAAACTCGGCTCCCCCGCCCCGGCCGAACAGGTCAGTCTACACCGTGTACTGCGGCAGGTCCTGCAGGGCGATGACGTCCATGCCCATGTCGTTGGCACTGCCGTGGCCCTGCTGGTCCTCGCGCACCGCCTCGATGGCGCTCACGTACGTGTTGGCCGCAGACATCGCGGTCACGCAGGTCACACCGCGGCGCACGGCCTCGGTACGCAGCAGGTAGCCGTCGCCGCGCGAACCCGGACCATACGGCGTGTTCACAATCACCGCAATCTTGCCGTCGGCGATCAGGTCACCGATGTTGGGACGCTCGCCGTCGTGCGGTCCGCTGATCTTCTCCACGACCTCGCAGGTCACGTTGCCACCACGCAGCACGCGCGCCGTACCCTCGGTGGAGCAGATATCAAAGCCCAGGTATCGCAGGATACGGGCGACCGAAAGGATATGGCGCTTGTCGCGGTCGCACACGCTGATGAACACCTTGCCGTTGCTGGGATCGGGCAGCTTGTAGTCGATTGCCAGCTGCGTCTTGGCGTATGCCTCGGGATAGCTCTTGGCAATGCCCATGACCTCGCCCGTCGACTTCATCTCGGGTCCCAGGATAACGTCGGCACCCGGGAAACGGCCCCAGGGCATAACGGCTTCTTTCATGCAGAACCAATCGAGCTGGCGCTCGTCGCTCGGCAGGCCCAGGCTCGCGATGGAGTCACCGGCCATGATGCGCGCCGCGCACTTGGCCAGCGGCACGCCGGTGGCCTTGGAGATAAACGGCACGGTACGGCTCGCGCGCGGGTTGGCCTCGATCACGTAGACGGTCTCGCCCTTAATGGCGTACTGCACGTTGACCAGGCCGCGCACGCCCAGCGCCATCGCGATGCGACGCGTGGTCTCGCGAAGCTTGGCCTGCAGGCTCTCGCTAAAGCTGAACGGCGGGATACAGGTCGCGGAGTCGCCGGAATGGATGCCGGCCTCCTCGATATGCTCCAGGATGCCGCCGATGTAGACCTCTTCGCCGTCGCACAGGGCGTCGACGTCGGACTCGATCGCACCCTCCAGGAAGCGGTCCAGATACACCGGGTAGTCGGGGCTGATGCGCGCAGCCTCGGCCATGTAATCGCGCAGATGCTCGGCATCGTAGGCGATCATCATGCCGCGGCCACCCAGTACGTAGCTCGGACGCACCAGCAGCGGGTAGCCGATGTGCGCGGCCACGGCCTCGGCCTCCTCAAACGAGGTGGCCTGGCCCGCCGGCGGGTACATGATGCCCAGCTTGTCGAGCAGAGCGGCAAAGCGTTCGCGGTCCTCGGCAAAGTCGATGGCATCGGGCTTGGTGCCCATAATGGTCACGCCGCTCTCCTCGAGCATACGCGCCAGCTTAAGCGGGGTCTGGCCGCCAAGCGTCACCACGACGCCGTCGGGACGCTCAACGTCGATGACATCCATGACGTCCTCGTAGGTGAGCGGCTCAAAGTACAGGCGGTCCGAGGTGTCGTAGTCGGTCGAGACGGTCTCGGGGTTGCAGTTGACCATGATGGTCTCAAAGCCGCGGGCCGCCAGCGCGTAGCTCGCGTGCACGCAGCAGTAGTCGAACTCGATACCCTGGCCAATGCGGTTGGGACCGGCGCCCAAGATCATTGCCTTGGGCTTGTCCGCCGGCGTGGTCTCGTCGGGGGCCACGCACTTCTTGGCATCCGGGCTCGTGCGGTAGATGTTCTCGTACGTCTTGTAGTGGTACTCCGTGGCGCTCGAGAACTCGGCGGCGCAGGTATCGACCGTCTTCATGCTGGGAACCACGCCCAGGCCCTTGCGGTAGGCGCGCACAAAGCGCTCGTCCGAGCCGGTCAGCGCGGCGATCTCGGCGTCGCTCGTGCCGTACTGCTTGAGCAGGCGCATCGCATCGGCGTCGATGTCCTCCACACGCAGGCCGCGGATGCTCTCCTGGACCTGCACCATGTCGTTGATGCGGTTGAGATACCACGGGTCGATGCCGCAAATGGCGTGGATGCGCGCAACGTCCCAGCCGCGGCGCAGGGCCTCGACCACAAAGAAGATGCGATGCTCGGTCGGAGTTGCCACGACCTGAGCGAGCTCGTCGTCGCTCAGCTTGTCGGCGCCCTCCTTACCACCGGCGCAAATGCCCTGGTGGCCGTCCTCCAGCGAGCGCATGGCCTTGCCAAAGGCCTCCTCGAAGGTACGGCCGATCGCCATGATCTCGCCCACGGCCTTCATGCGCGTGGTGAGCGTGGGGTCGGTGCCCTTGAACTTCTCGAAGGCAAAGCGCGGCACCTTGACGACGCAGTAGTCGATCGTGGGCTCAAAGCAGGCGGGCGTGGCCTTGGTGATGTCGTTGACGATCTCGTCGAGCGTGTAGCCCACGGCCAGGCGGGCGGCGGCCTTGGCAATGGGGAAACCCGTAGCCTTGGAGGCAAGCGCGGACGAACGGCTCACGCGCGGGTTCATCTCGATGACGATCAGGCGGCCGGTGTTGGGGTTCACGGCAAACTGCACGTTGGAGCCGCCGGTCTCGACGCCGATCTTCTCCAGAATGGCGAGCGAGGCGACACGCATGCGCTGATACTCAAGGTCGGAGAGCGTCTGCGCCGGCGCCACGGTGATGGAGTCGCCGGTGTGCACGCCCATGGGGTCGAGGTTCTCGATGGAGCACACGATGATGCCGTTGCCGGCGTGGTCGCGCATGACCTCCATCTCGTACTCTTTCCAACCCTCCATGGACTCCTCGACCAGCACCTCGTGGGCGGGCGAGAGTTCGAGGCCTTGGCTCACGATGGAGACGAGCTCCTCGTGGGTATGCGCGATGCCGCCGCCGGCGCCACCGAGGGTAAAGCTCGGGCGCAGCACGCAGGGGTAGCCCACGCGCTCGGCGATGGCCTCGGCGTCGGCAACGCTGTAGGCATAGCCCGAGCGCGCGACCTCCAGGCCGATCTCGGCCATGGCCTCGTTAAAGAGCTTGCGGTCCTCGCCGCGCTCGATAGCGGCGAGGTCGCAGCCGATCATCTCGACGCCGTACTTGTCGAGCGTGCCGTCCTTCGCCAGCTCGACGGCGGCGTTGAGGCCGGTCTGACCGCCCAGCGTGGGCAGCAGCGCGTCCGGGTGCTCTTTCTTGATCACGCGCTCGATAAACTCGGCGGTGATGGGCTCGACATAGGTGCGGTCGGCAAGACCCGGGTCGGTCATGATGGTCGCCGGGTTGGAGTTGACCAGGATGACCTCAAAGCCATCCTCCTTGAGCACCTTGCAGGCCTGGGCGCCGGAGTAGTCGAACTCGCAGGCCTGGCCAATAACGATGGGGCCCGAACCAATAACGAGGATGCGCTTGATGTCAGTACGTTTGGGCATGTTAGTTCTCCTCGGTCTCAGTCTCGGCGAAATTCCAGCCGGCAAGGCGGTCCTTCGCGGTGTCGATGTCCAGGTAGTTCTCCTCGCCGTCCATGAGTCGCGTAAAGGCGGTAAAGAGATAGTGGGCATCGGTGGGGCCGGGCGAGGCCTCGGGGTGGTACTGGACCGAGAAGCACGGCGCGTCGAGCAGCTGGATGCCCTCGGCGGTACCGTCATTGAGGTTCACGTGCGTCAGGCGAATGCGGCCGAAGCGCTCGTTCATCACGACCGGCGCGATTCCGCGGCGCACCCAGACGCGCAGATCGCCATCGGCCGCATGCTCGGTCTCGCCGCCGGAGAGCTCGGGAACCAGCTTGCCCAAGCTGGGAAACAGCAGGCCAAAGCCGTGGTTTTGCGCGGTAATCTCCACGCGACGGCTCACCAGGTTCATAACCGGCTGGTTGCCACCGCGGTGGCCGAACTTGAGCTTTTCCATCTGGGCGCCGCAAGCCAGGCTGATCATCTGGTGGCCCAGGCAAATGCCAAAGACCGGCACCTTGCCGATCAGCTGCTGCACCTGCTCGTAGGTCTCCACCACGGCATCCGGGTCGCCGGGGCCGTTGGACAAAAAGACGCCGTCAGGATTCATGTCGAGCACCTGTTGGGCGGGCGTGTCCCACGGCACGACGGTGAGGTCGCAGCCGGCGCGGACCAGGCCTTCCAGAATGCCGCGCTTCACGCCGCAGTCGTAAGCGACCACTTTGTGGCGGGCAGGAGCGGCTTCCGCGAGCGCAAAGTCATGTGTGGCGGGCAGATCGGCGGCTGCAAACTCGTGAGGCTCGGGGCAGCTCACGGTCTTGACCAGGTTCTCGCCCACCAGCGTGGGTGCTGCGGCCAGATGCTCGGCAAGCTCGTCGACGTCGAAGATCTCGGTCGAGATAATGCCCATCTTGGAACCGTTGTCGCGCAGGTGGCGCACCAAGGCGCGGGTATCGACGCCCTCGATGGCGACGATACCGTGGGCACGCAGATACTCCGGCACGCTAACGGCGGAGCGCCAGTTGGAAGGCGTGGCGCACATGTCACGAACGATCATGCCGCGCATGGCCGGAGCGCTCGCGGGACGAGTGGCGTCGCCGGGGAAGGCCGACTGGACGTCGGTCTCGTCGATGCCGTAGTTGCCGATCTGCGGATAGGTCATGGTTACGATTTGGCCGGCATAGCTCGGGTCGGTCATGACCTCAAAGTAGCCCTCGAGCGAGGTGTTGAAGCAGACTTCGCCGGTCGCGGTGCCCTCGGCGCCGCATGCACGTCCATAAAAAATGGTCCCATCCTCAAGGTACAGGATGCAGGGACCGCAGGTGCCCTTGCTGGTTTTGGACAGCATACGCTGGCAAAGCTCGCTGGGCGCAATGGTGCGGGCAGCAGCGCCCGCAGTGTGGTTGTTCGCCATAATGCTCCTTCCCGGTCTCTCCGGACCGGCTTAAAGGTTGGTAGTTAGGCCTCGCGGTATTGTAACCGCAAGTATGTGCCATGGCGATAATTTCATCGAAATGTTTACGAAATGATAATTATGACTTCCTATGCATAAATGATTTTTCTGGGACGGGGACTAAAAAATCATCCCGCGTGGGCTTGCGACTCACGCGGGATGATAGCTCCTTATTTGTCCTGCTCCAGCAGATCGGACGGCGTGCGGTCGGGCTTGCCGCCGCGGAAAATCTCGCGGCCATGCAGGCGATGCTCCAGGTCACGCTCGGCCTTCTCTTCCGTAATCTTGGTCTGGCTTACCGCCGGGTCCTCGATCAGCGACGACACCGAGTTCACCTGTTTCTGGATGCGCTCGGCAATCGTATCGTCCATGCTCACAATCCGCATCTTCCAGTCGATACTCGTGGCGTTTGACGAGCTCTTGGTCCACACAAACGTCAGGATGGCGCTCTGATGGCCTTGCGCGGGGAACATGCCAAAGAAGGAATCGTGCTGAATGTTGCTGTCCTCATCGATATAGGCATGCACGTTGTACACCACGCGGTCGATCTTATCGTTGAGCAGCGCGTTGGTCGCGAGCGCCGCGGCTTGAATTTGCCCGTTGGACAGCAGTTCGAGCTCGTTGGCAGACGATGTGTCCAGCACCGTCACCTCAACCGTGCCCGTACGCTCGTCGGCCTCGTCGACGGTAAAGTCGAGCGGGAACTGCGTAAAGCCGTTGCCCCACTCAAGGCCGCCCTTCAACGCCGTGGAAACAGTGTCCACCGAGACGCTCTCGGACAGGTTGGCGGTGTTCAGGCGGCGCATCACACCGTAGCCGATCTGCATGCCCACGATCAGCACCAGGATGCCGATGACCACGACCATGGCGGTCTTCGTAATGGTATGGCTCACCTGCGAGCCCGAGGGATCGTCCTCGGACAACGGGTCGATATGCTTGGCCTGACTCGCACGGTCCTCGCTGCGCAGCTGCGCCAGCGCCGCCTTGTCACCGCGTTTGACCGCGGCTTCCTTCTCGCGCATGCGCTCGGTACGCTTTTTGGCGAGCGTCGGATCCAAGACGCCGGACGCGTCGATCTCGGAGAATAACTCCGTCACTTCTTCCGGAGTCAAAGGGTTCTTGTCAGCCATAAACTTCCTGTCATATCAATTAGTCGAGCTCGTGCGCACGGGCACCTTCGAACTGCATTCGATAGTAACGGGCATAGGTGCCGCCGCGGGCGAGAAGCTGCTCGTGCGTGCCACGTTCCACAACGCGACCACGCTCGACGGTCGCAATCTCGTCGGCGTGCTTAATGGTCGAAAGGCGATGGGCGATGATGATCGTGGTGCGGCCGCGCGCCAGCTCTTCGAGCGACTCCTGCACCGCTTCCTCGCTCTCGTTATCCAAGGCACTCGTCGCCTCGTCCAAGATCAGGATCTTGGGGTTCTTGAGGAACACGCGCGCGATGGCGACGCGCTGCTTCTGTCCGCCCGAAAGGCGGCTGCCGCGCTCGCCCACCACGGTGTTATAGCTCTGCGGCAGCGACTCGATAAAGGTATCGATATTGGCACGGCGGGCGGCCTCGGCGATCTCTTCTGCCGTGGCACCCGGCTTGCCGTACGCGATATTCTCGCCAATCGTGCCGTCGAACAGATAGACATCCTGCTGTACCAGGCCGATAGCGCGGCGCAGGCTCTGCTGCGTCACGTCGCGCACGTCCTGGCCGTCGATGCTGATGGATCCGGCAGCCACGTCATAAAAGCGCGGCAGCAGCGAACACGTCGTAGACTTGCCACCGCCCGAGGGACCGACCAGCGCAATGGTCTGGCCGGGCTTGATGGACAGATCCATATGGTCGATAACGGGACGCTCGTCGGCATCGCCCTCGCCCAGCTCAACCTCCTCGTAGTTAAAGCAAACGTCGCGATACTCCACGGCGCCGGCGGTCACCTGCAGGTCCGTAGCGCCCGGCTTGTCCTGGATATCCGGGGCAGTCGAGAGCACCTCGTCCATGCGTTTAAAGCCGGCGATGGCCTTCTGATACATCTCGGCCGAGTTCACAAGCGTCTCGAGCGGGGTGCAGAACAGCGAAATATAGAGCGCAAACGTCGCCATATCGACTGCCTGCAGCTGACCTTGAGCCACCAGCCAACCGCCGAGCAGCACCACGATCACGTAGAGCACGCCCGAAAGCAGGCCATACGTCGCGGTATAGACGCCCATGGCGTGGTACATGTTCTCTTTGGAGGAAAGGTAGCGATTGTTGGAGGCACGGAACTTAGAGCGCTCGGTCTCCTCATTCGCGAAGCTCTTGACCACGCGCATGCCCGCCAGCGAATCCTGAAGCTGCGCATTGATGCCGCTGATCTTTTTGCGGTTATCGCTAAAGACCTCGCGCATGCGCATGTTCTGCCAAAACATGATGACCGCAAATGCCGCCGTCACCACGGCCATGGCAAGCGCCAGCACCGGGGCAATGGTAAAGAGAATCACAAACGAGCCGATGATCTCGATGCCGCAGATGATGATCCACTCGGGCACGTGATGCGCCGCCTCGCAGATATCGAACAGGTCGTTGACCACGCGGCTCATCATGTCACCCGAACTGTTGCGATCGAAGTACGCAAAGCTAAAGCGCTCGTACTGATCGAACAGGTCCTCGCGCATCTTGGACTCCATGCGCGCGCCCATCACGTGGCCCCAATAGCTCACAAAGTAGCGACAGGCGCAGCGGATGGCGTACATCAGCACCAAGCCCACCGCGATCATGCCGAGCGCTTGCATAATGGCAGCCTGACCCTGGGTAAACAGCCCACCGGTCAGATTGCGCAGAATAATAGGAAACGCCAGGTCAATGGCGGCGAGCACCAGAGCGCAAACAGTATCAGCAACAAAAAGCCCCATCTGGGACTTGTAGTAGGAAAGAAATCTTCTAAACATGCAGTCCTCGGGGATAAATAAATAGCGTGAGAAATCCGGTTGAACCGTTCGAGCTGAAAGGGATAAAAGCCCAACAAGCATAACGCCGATGTTCTGGCGGCGTCAGCGAAAACGTCCCTAAGCGAACAAGGTGCCTTGAAAGAGGAGCGACGCGTACTTCGGTACGCGAGCGACGATTGAAAGGCAGATTGCCGCTTAGGGGCGTTTGCAGCGTCGACTCGTTACGCGGTTTGGTAAAACCGCGTAACCTAGAGCTCAGTTCCGCCAAGTCGGTGCGCGATGCTATCGCAAGCCAGGGCGCCTACGACGGTCTTGGCGTCTTCGATCTTACCGTCGAGCACGGCGTCGATCAGCTCGTGTAGCGGCACCAGGTCCACGTTGACGAACTCATCGTCGTCGGGGTTGGGCGCGTCGAACTCGAGCTTCGTAGCCAGGTAGATGTGAATGATCTCGTCGCAGAAGCCGCAGGTCGTGACAATCGACGTCAAGAAGCGAATACGACCGGCCCTAAAGCCCGTCTCCTCGTGCAGCTCGCGCTTGGCGCAATCGAGCGGGTCCTCGCCCGGGTCGAGCTTGCCGGCGGGAATCTCAACCGTCACACGGTCGATGGCGGTGCGGTACTGACGTACCAGCACGATCTTGCCGCTCTCGGTCAGTGCCACAACGGCCGCCGCGCCAGGATGGCGAATGATATCGCGGGCGCTACGGTGGCCGTTGGGCAGCTCAACCTCAAGACGGTGGACGTCGAGGATCTTGCCCTTCCAGGCGCACTCCTCCGAAAGAATCTTCTCGTGCAGCTCGGCATCGAGCGGGTCGTCATCGCCCAGCACCAGTACCGGCTCGTCAGCGACCTCGCCACCGGGCTCGCCCTCGGCGTGCCCAAACATGCGGCCGTCCTCCTCGACGATTTGCGCGTCCACGAGCTCTTCGTTCTTCTCGTCCATCCGTCTCATTCCTCTCGGATTTTAGGCATCCCAGGCGTCGCGACCGCGCAGCGCACGCAGGCCAATGTCGTGGCGCAGGGTCTTACCCTCAAAATCGATCTTCTCGCAGGCCTCGTAGGCAAGGTTGCGAGCGTTCTCAAACGTATCGCCCAGCGCGGTCACGGCAAGCACACGGCCGCCGTTGGTCACGAGCTGGCCATCCACCACGGCGGTGCCGGCGTGGTACACGGTCACGTTCTCCATGGCCTCGGCGTCGTCGATACCGGTGATGACCTTGCCCTTCTCGTAGCTGCCGGGATAGCCCGCGCTCGTCAGGACAACGGCAACAGCCCACTCGTCACGCCAGTCGAGCTCAATCTGATCGAGCTCGCAGTTGGCGCAGGCGAGCATGACCTCGACCAGGTCGTTCTTAAGGCGCGGCAGCACGACCTGCGTCTCGGGATCGCCAAAGCGAGCATTGAACTCCAGCACCTTGGGACCATTGGGCGTGAGCATAAAGCCGCCATACAGACAGCCGCGGTAGTCGATGCCCTCGGCAGCGAGCTCGGCCACGGTCTGCTCCATGACCTTCACCATCGTGGCGTGCTCTTCGTCGGTCACGATAGGCACCGGGCTGTAGACGCCCATGCCGCCCGTGTTGGGGCCCTTGTCGCCCTCGAGCGCACGCTTGTGGTCCTGCGAGGTGGCCATGGGACGCACGGTCTTGCCGTCGGTAAAGGCCAGCAGCGAGCACTCGGGGCCAACGAGCATCTCCTCGATGACCACGGTGTTGCCGGCATCGCCAAAGGCTCCGCCAAAGCACTCGCGCACGGCCTCCTCGGCCTGCTCAAGCTCGGTCGCGACGATAACGCCCTTGCCCGCGGCAAGACCGTCGGCCTTCACGACCAGCGGAGCGCCCTGCTCGCGCACGTAGGCGAGAGCCGAAGCCTCGTCGGTAAACGAACCATAGGCTGCCGTCGGGATGCCGGCACGCTCCATGAGCTGCTTGGAGAACAGCTTGGAGCCCTCCATCTGGGCGCCCTCGGCACCCGGGCCAAAGCAGGGAATACCGGCCGCGCGCACGGCGTCGGCAACGCCCACCACGAGCGGAGCCTCGGGGCCAATCACCACGAGTCCGCATCCGTGGCTCTGCGCAAACGCAGCCACGGCAGCAGGATCGCAGTCGTCGAGAACCACGTTCTCGCCACAGCTCGCGGTGCCGCCGTTGCCCGGCGCGATGTAGAGCTTGCCGGCGCGCGGTGATGCTGCGAGCTTTGCTGCCAAAGCGTGCTCACGGCCGCCGCTGCCCAACAACAGGATGTCGATGGTTTGAGTGTCCGCCTTCAAGGGTGCCTCCTCTATGGATGAATGGCCCGCTCCGCGCGAGCCCTTTGCAAGCAAATATACCCCTCGGCCGCCCGCCTGGGCTGCAAAGGGGTATATCGCAATAACCAAATAGTCCCGATTACTTCCAGAATCGGTTGATGATCTGCTCGCGACCGGCGCCGACGCCAATAAACGTCACGCGGGTGTGTGCCAGATCCTCGATAAACGCCACGTAGTCCTGAGCCTCCTGCGGCAGCTCGTCAAAGCTGCGGCAACCGGTAATGTCGCACTTCCAGCCGGGGAGCTCCTCATAGATGGGCTTGGCGTTCTCAAAGCGCACCTGATGCTCGGGCACGCTGGTGTAGCGCTCGCCGTCGACGTCGTAGGCCACGCACACCTTGATGGTGTCGAAGGCCGAAAGCACGTCGAGCTTGGTCAGGGCGATGTCGGTAAGGCCGTTGACACGCGAGGCGTAGTTGGCGATGGGGCCATCGAACCAACCGCAGCGACGGCGGCGGCCGGTGGTCACGCCGTACTCATAGCCCTCCTCGGTCAGCGTGTGGCCGGCCTCGGACTCATAGGAAAGCTCGGTGGGCATGGGGCCCGAACCGACGCGGGTGATGTAGGCCTTCATGACGCCCAGCACGCGATCGACATTCTTCATGCCCACGCCGGAGCCGGTGATAGCGCCGCCGGCGGTGCAGTTGGAAGACGTCACGAACGGATAGGTGCCGTGGTCGATATCGAGCAGCGTCGCCTGGGCGCCCTCAAAGAGCAGGGTCTTGCCCTCATCGATCATGTTGTTGAGCAGCAGGCTCGTCTCGGTGATGTAGGGACGCAGGCGCTCGGCCATGGGCAGATACTCTTCGCAGATCTGATCCACGGTGTAGGTGGGCAGGCCGTAGAGCAGCTCGAGCTCGGGGTTCACGCGGGCAAGGGCGGTCTCCAGCTTGTCGCGGAACAGCTCCTCGTCCAGCATGTCCTGCATACGCAGGCCAATGCGGGCCATCTTGTCCTGATAGCACGGACCGATGCCGCGCTTGGTGGTACCGATGCTCTTCTTGCCGAGCTTCTGCTCAAAGGCACCATCCAGATCAACGTGATACGGCATGATGACGTGCGCGTTGCCACTGATCTTGAGGTTTTTGGTGGTGATGCCGTCAGCCTCGAACATGTCGATCTCCTCAAGGACAACCTTGGGGTTGACGACGCAGCCGTTACCGATCACCGACACGTGGTCGGAATACATGATGCCGGAGGGCACCTGGTGCAGGCCGTACTTCTTGCCGTTGACGACGATGGTGTGGCCGGCGTTGTTGCCGCCCGAGTAGCGCACGACGGCATCGAAGTCGCCGGCGACCAGGTCGCAAATCTTACCCTTGCCCTCATCGCCCCACTGGGCACCGACCAAAACGGTTGACGGCATGTTTACTCCTTACATTCATGGACTGTCTGTGCGCCACGATGGCGCGCAGAAGCACAAAACATTCCCAGTATACCCGTGCAACGGGCGCCTGTCCTACTCCTCCGTATGCGCCCCATCAAGCTCATAGAACTTGGTGGATGCCGGCAGGAACATCAGGTCGACGTCGCCGATCGGGCCCGAACGGTTCTTGGCCACGACGATACGCGTAACGCCCTCGTCGGGTCGATCGTCGCGCGAGGCCTCGGCCTC
>CAKUHP010000039.1 GCA_934658705.1 uncultured Collinsella sp.
GGCGCGCCTCAATCGTAGCCCGAGACGGGCCCGGGCTGACAATCTCGACTGTAATGGACGTTCTTGTTTGACTAGTCATTTAAGAACGTCCCCAACGACTACCCAACGACTAGGTCACATAACTCAGGAGTGAGCGTGGGCGTAGATGGCGGAGGAGATATCACGCTCGAGAGCTAGGGCCTGTTCGCGCTCGAGGTCTTGGGTGAGGACCGTCAGAACATAGGGGCGCTCGGCGTAGACGATTGCGGCATCGTGCTGAGCATTCGCCAGGCTACCCGTTTTGTGCGCGACTGAAACGTCGCCGGTAACGCCCTCGACAATTCCGCGCATGTCCTCCTGGGCCAGCAGATATCCGCGCGCCCGCTCACACAGCTCGGGTGTCGCGATTGTCCCCGCCGCCAGCCGCTGCAACACGGTCGCAGCATCGCGGGCGCTCGTATAGTTCTCGAGGCCCTGCGCTTGGGCATCGGTGTCCATCATCAAACGAGCGAGCGCGGTCTGAGTCAGCCCCAGTACAGCACACGTCTCGTTTACCGCGTCCATGCCCAGTCTGCCGATAATGAGGTTCGCCGCCACGTTATCGCTCTGAGCGATCATGGCTCGCAGCAGCTCATCCACGCTGTACGACACGCCTGCGCCGCGCGACTGGATTGAACCGCTTCCACCCACGATATCCCGTTGCGTTACCGTTATCTGTTCGTCGAGGGACAGCTCACCCGCCGCCACGGTCTCGAACGCGCAAGCGAGAATGGGAAGCTTGATGATACTTGCCGCCACGCGTTGCGCGTCCGGCGCCACAGCGACTTCGCCATCGAGTGTGGCGAACGTTTGAGGATCGAGCGCCACGGCATAGACCGAGACCGATCCGCCATACGGCTCGATAAGGGCTTCAACATCTTGCTGAAGTTCGGCAATCCAAGAAGTCTGGGAGGTAGCTGACGTTTTTTGAGCGGACGGGTGATTCGCCTTTTGTTTGGCAGGGGCAGCAGAGCCCTCCGCCTCGTTGGGGCGCGCGGCACAACCGTCGAGACTCGCCACCAAGGCAAGCGCTCCGGTCAACGCACCGGCACAAAACGCTCGACGCGAGCAAACGCGCGCAGCAAGGGGCGCATCCCCACGCGGGAACTGAGACGCTTCCATGTTGTCGTCACCACCCTTGTCTTGCTCGCCGCAGTACACAGACCCACTCCCCACCATCGCATTCCACTGAGCCGTCGATGAACGGTCGCACCGCACGCCCGGTGCGCCCCACTCATTGTGACGTATGCAGCAAGGTTTGCGTTGCGCAACCATTCTCACGTAATCAGTTGGTCCGACGCGGCCCAACCGCACCTCAACCACCTTATAATCTAGCCAATACATCGAATGGAAGGAACCATCATGCCCCGGTTTTGCACCCATTGCGGCAAGCTTTTAAAAGATGATGAGCGCTTTTGCACCAGCTGCGGAACGCCGGCCACCGATGATGGCCAGGCCTCTCAGGTGCAAGAGGGCGCACAGACAGACGAGCACGCCGCCGCGTCCGATGCCGCTTTCGACGCCGCCGCGACCACGGTTCAGCCCACGCAGCCTGAGGCAGCCCAGCAGGCGGACGTAACCGTGCAGTCCGCCCATCAGCCCACGCCCGCTCCCCAGCCGGGGGTCGGCGCAACGCAGCAATGGGCAACGCCGGCCAGCACCGCGCCACAGCAGCCCATACCGACCGCCGCCCCGCAGGCAGGCGTCCCCACTGCTCCCAAAAACAACAATGCGCTGCTCATCGGCATTATCGCCGTACTGGTTGTCGTGATCTTCGCACTCGTCGTGCTCTTTATGCTCAAGCCGTTTGACAAGGGCGCCGACGATTCCAAGGGCACGACGATCGAAAAGGTCAAGATCGACCACGACGACAATGACGACGTCTCCGTTAAGGGCGACCCCAACAAGCTTGACGACGATGACGATGACGCCGACGATGACGACACCGCCAGTGAGCAGGATGTCTACGACCAGCTGAGCTCCTACTACAACAGGCTCTCCGATCTTGACCAGCAGGTCCGCGACTGCGCCACCACGTTCAACACGTATTACCTTAAGGATGACCGTAGCTCGCGCCAGTCGGCAAGCGATACCGCCGAGGCACTCGAGGATCAGATTAGCGACCTCAAGGACGAGGTCGAGGACCTGGATGTTCCCGTCGACTCGCAGAACTACAGCTCGTGGAAAGACATCATCACGCTCTACGACGATCTGGAGAATCGCATCGACGTGATTTGCGATGCCTGGGAGATCAGCCTTGAGTACTCCAGCCCCGCCAACCACAAGGACGAGATCGTGGCGCCGCTGGCGCGCGACAACGTGGCAGGCACCAACGACAACAAGTACCGCCTGGACTTTGAGGACCGCTACCCCGGCGCCGCACCCGTCGAGGTGAAGTAGTCGCCTGCGACGTTCTTAAACGCCTAGTTGAGGGTGGTCGAGGGTAGCTAATTTGGGACGGGGCTCTTTTAGCTGCCCCGCCTGCGAGGTAGCTAAAAGAGCCCCGTCCCAAATTAGCTACCCTGCGGGATTCGAAATGCGGCAGGAAAGGAACGTCCCTAACTGCCAGAAAAAACGAGCGAGGATCTTGGGGGCCTCGCTCGTTTTCGTTTTGGGTGATGTTTCGACGGTGCGGTTACTTGTCGGCAGCGGTCTTTTTGGCCGTCGTCTTCTTCGCGGTCGCCTTCTTGGTCGTGGCTTTCTTGGCGGACGTGGCTTTCTTTGCAGCCGTCGTCTTCTTCGCCGTGCTCGCCTTTGCCGTGGTCTTGCGGCCACGGGCGGGCTTCTTCTCCTTGGTCGGACAGTCCATGTTGACGCAGATGCGCCACGGGCCGCGGGCCGTGTTGACCACCACGATGGGAGCACCGCACTCGGGGCAGGTCTCGCCTGTCGCCTCGAGCTTGCCGCGTGCCGGCAACGGATAGCTCACGCCACAGTCGTCGTAGTTGGTGCAGCGGATAAAGCGCTTGCCACTCTTTTCGCTCTTATGCGCGATCAGGTCGCCATGGCGTCCGGCCTCGGCGCACACCTTGCACTCGCCCACCTTAAGGTCGGGCTCGTAGTTGGTGGGACACGTGGGGTTCACGCAAATCTCGAAGGCCTTCTGGCGGAACGGCTGGCACTTGATGCGCGGCGCACCGCACTCAGGGCACACCGCCGCCTCGCCCTCGAGTGGGCTCACCTTGACGCCGCTCGGCACCGGATAGGTCACATCGCAGTCGGGCCAGCCCATGCAGCCGATAAAGCTGCCGCGGGTCTTGGCGCTCGTCTTCATGACCAGGTCCTTGCCGCACTTGGGGCAGGCGCCCACGCGCGCATCGGCCGTGACGGCGTCACTGATAGCGTCGCCCAGCTCCTGTGTGTGCTTGAGCAGCTCGTCGAGCACGCCGGCAAGCAGCGCACGCGAGTGCGTCACGACATGCTCTTCGGTGTCCTCGCCACGCTCGACGCGCGTCATATCGCCGTCGAGCTCGCTCGTCATATCGGGGCTCGTGATGCGCGGGGCAAACTGCGTCAGCGCGTCGATGATGGCGATACCCAGCTGGCTCGGCTCCACGGGATCGTTTTTGAGGTAGCGCACGGCATACAGGCGCTCGATGATGCTCGCGCGTGTGGACTTGGTGCCCAGGCCACGCTTCTCCATCTCCTGCACGAGTTTGCCCTGGCTATAGCGCGCGGGCGGCTCGGTCTGCTTGGCCTCGAGCTTAATGTCGAACACATCGACCGTATCGCCCTGCTCCAGCGGCGGCATCTGCTCGTCGCGCTTAAGGCCGTACGGGTAAGCCTCGCGGAAGCCCGGGGTCACGAGCACGTCGCCCGATGCCACGAACGGCTCGCCGTTGACGTCGAGCTCGAGCTTGGTGTTCTCGATGGTCGCGGGACCCATAAGCGTCGCCAGAAAGCGGCGGGCGATGAGGTCGTAGAGCTTGCGCTGGCCACCGTCGAGCGTGGACGGATCGCCCTCGCCTGTGGGATAGATCGGCGGGTGGTCGGTGGTCTCGACCTTGCCGCGCGTGGGCTTCATGGGACCGGCGAGCACCTTTTTGCACACGGGTGCGAGCGCCGGGTTGATCTTTGCCAGATCGCTCACCACGGCGCCCAGATCGAGCGTCGCGGGGTACACGGTGTTGTCGACACGCGGGTAGCTGATGAGACCCGCCATGTAGAGGGACTCGGCGATGCGCATCGTACGCGCAGGCGAGATACCCTCGGCAGCGGCGGCAGCCTGCAGCGAGGTCGTCGCGAACGGCGTGGGCGGCTGCTGCTTGCGCGAGCGCTTGGTCACCGCAGCGACGGTTGCCGTCTTGACACCGTCAACGTGGCCATACGCCGTCTCGGCGGCATCTTTGTCGGTAAAGCGCGCCGTCTTGTGCGCGATCTTAAAGCGATCGTCCTCGGCGGCACCCTGCGCGGCGCCCATGCCGCGAATCTGCCAGTAGTCCTCGGGCACAAAGGCCATACGCTCGCGCTCGCGCTCGACCACCAGGGCAAGCGTCGGCGTCTGCACGCGACCGGCAGAGCGCACGTTGCCAAAACCGCCGAACTTAGCGAGCGTCAGGTAGCGCGTGAGCACCGCACCCCAGATGAGGTCGATGTGCTGGCGGCTCTCGCCGGCGTCGGCCAGGTTCTGGTCGAGCGAGACGAGGTTATCGAAGGCCTGCGTGATCTCGGCCTTGGTAAACGAAGAATACTGGGCACGGGCAACCGGCAGGTCCGGCGCAACCTCGCGCACCTTGTTGAGGGCGTCCGAACCGATCAGCTCGCCCTCGCGATCGAAGTCCGTGGCGATAATGACGCTGTCGGATTTCTTTGCCAGGTTCTTGAGCGAGCGAATGAGTTCTTTCTCGGCCGGCAGCTTAATGACGGGCGCCCAGGTGAGGTAAGGCAGGCTCTCGAGCTTCCAACCCTTGATGGAGATACCGTCGGCAAGGAACGGCTTGCGCTTGGTGTCGTAGGGCGGGCGGGCCAGGCCATCGGGCATGTCGGCCGGCAGCATCTCGCCGTCCTCGGTCACCGAATACCAACCCAGCTTTTTATCGAACAGCACGCTGTCGCAAAAATCGGGCGCCAGGATGTGACCGGCAAGACCGATGGTCACACACTCCTCGCCCTTCCACTCAAAACGGTAGATAGCGGTGTTGTACACCTTGTCCTTTTTAGGCTTGCCCGTGGACAGACGCTCGGCGATCTGACGCGCGGCGTCGTTTTTCTCGGCGATGATGAGCTTCAAAAGAGGCTCCTATCTCGTATCTCTGCGGCTACGCCCGCCCGTATGGCGGCCGACTTACGCCCTTGCTTGCTCAATCTGCCCGATGAGCCAATCGCACCAGGCATCCATGCCCTCGCCCTTGCGCGCGCTCACGGCAAACCGCGGCGCCTGCGGATTGAGGTCATCGAGTGTTTTAGTATACCTATCCATGTCAAAATCGAAAGCCGGGGCCACGTCGACCTTGTTGAGCAACTGTGCGCCGGCGTGCTGGAAGATACCCGGGTACTTGATGGGCTTGTCGTCGCCCTCGGGCACCGAAAGGATCATGATGGACAGGTTTTCACCCAGGTCAAAGTCGACCGGGCAAACCAGGTTGCCCACGTTTTCGATAAAGATGACATCGATATTTTCCAGGCCCACAGCCTGGTCGAAGGCATCGACGGCCTCCATGATCATGTTGCCCTCGAGATGGCACAGGCCGCCCGTGTTGATCTGGATGGCGGGCATGCCGGCTTCCTTCATAGTGATGGCGTCGACATCCGAGGCAATATCGCCTTCGATGACGGCGCAACGTAAGCCCGCCTTGTCGCGCAGGCGCTCGTTGGTGCCCAGAATCGTGGTGGTCTTGCCCGAGCCGGGGCTCGATAGCACGTTGATCACGTAGGTGTTTGTCTCTGCAAATCGCTGACGCAGCTGATCTGCCAGGCGCTCATTGCGCGACAGGATCGGCGACGCGATATCAATCGTTTTCTCAGCCATATTCGGCACTCCTCACTTCTGCCACTTGGGGACGGGGTAGAAATGGTAGATTTCGTCGTTGACATTTGTCATTTTGCCTGCTTGCACACGTTGAAACGGAATGTCAGGCCGCACGGCGTATCTATTTCTACCATTTATACCCCGTCCCCAGATGGCTGATGGGTTAATCGTCGGGGGTCTCGATCTCGATGCTTGCGATGTCGAGCTCGCGGCCGTGCAGCAGGCGCACGTTGGCGCCGCCGCACTGGGGGCAGCGGCAATGGAAGCGGTCGTGATCGAAGACCTCACCGCAGTCCAGGCACTCGCTTTGCGGATGGACCTCCTCCACGGCAAGCTCGCAGCCCTGCGTAAGCGGGTCCTCGTCGCGAAATGTCTCCCACGCAAAGTCGAGCGCCTCGCGCACGACCTCGGTCATATCCCCGATACGCAGCGTTACCAAAACGGCGCGCGAGGCCCCCGCCCCACGCGCCGCGCGAATCACTGTATCGAGTATGCCGTTGACAATGCCAACCTCGTGCATACCGATTTACTCCTCGTCGTCCTCGTCATCATCGCTAAAGAAACCGACGCGACTCGTCGTGAGGGCCTTTTTGCCACCACGGGCCATCACGACGATACGCGTGACCATAAGCGAGATCTCGTAGAGCGAAAGCATCGCCGCGTACATGAGCATAAGCGTGATCGGCGAGGCATCCGGGGTAATGGACGCTGCGACCACGAGCATGCCGACATAGATGTAGCGCCAGGCGGAGCGGAACTTGGCATAGGGGACGATCTGGAACACGGCAAGATAGAACACCGCGATCGGCAGCTCAAAGGAAATGCCGAAACCGATCATGAGGAGGATCTCGATATTGATGTAGTCCTCGAGGTCGGGCAGCGCCGTGGCGATACCAGAGGTCTCACCAATAAGCCACTCAAAGCCAGCGGGGATAATGATGAAGTAGCAGAAGATGGCACCGATAAAGAACAGGGCCGTCGCGACGAGCACCGTGGGCACGACCCACTTGCGCTCGTTGGGGCGCAGCGCGGGCAGGAAGAACGCCAAAATCTGCCAGACAATCATGGGTGTACACATGACCACGGCAACCTTTATGGCAATGCCAAACTTAATGGCAAAACCGCCAAGCGAGCTCGTGATGAAGAACTTGCCCTCGGGCACAAACGGCGCAATCGGGGCTTCGAGGATATCGACGATCACAGGGGTGGCGAAATACATGACAATCGTCGCAGCAAGCACCGACACGATAATGATCGTCAGGCGGCGACGGAGCTCTCCTAGGTGATCGAGGAGCGGCATTCGAGCAGGTCCGATAGGCATTACTCATCGCCTCCCTTCGGAGCGTCGGCGGTGGCAGCGGCATCGTCCTCGGCCTCGAGCTCGCGGGCGAGCTGGTCGATGACGGCCTTGCGCTTGCGGGGACGGCGGGCATACAGGTCGGCCGTCGTGGGCTCTGCCGGCTCGGGTTCGGGTTCCGGCTCTGCAACGGGCTCGGGCTCGACAGCGTCGTCGGCGGCGGCAGGCTCGGGCTCGGCAGCCTCGGATTCTGCCTCCTCAGCGGCGCCCTCGCCCTCGGCGGCACCCTCGCTTGCGGCCTTCTCGGCGGCAAGGCGGGCGCGACGCTCGGCAAAGGTCTCTTTCTTGGCGGGCGCAGCCGTCTCGGCGGCATCCTCGTCCGCATCAGAATCATCGTCGGCAGCAGCCTTCTTGGGCTTGACCGGGGCAGACGCGGCCTCGGTTACCGGATCGATAATCTCGGACTGAACAACAGCCGTCATCTTTTCCTGCGTATCGCGGAACTGACGGATGGCACGGCCGATCGTACGGCCCATCTGCGGGAGCTTATCCGGGCCAAACAGCAAAAAGCCGAAGACCACGATGATCGCGAGCTCACCCTCTCCAATACCAAACACACATACCTCCAAGGCTCGATGTGAGTCGAGCCCGCACCGCGCCATTCGGCCGGAACTCGTCTATTCATTCGGTCAAGTATAGCGCCCGGACGCCAGAACATCCGAGCGCATCACAAACATATGCCAAATGGCACGGCTCTTTTAGGCGGCGCCTATGCCGCGGTGATCGAAATCTCCTGGTCGACGCCCAACAGCTGGACCACGCGCATCACCGGAGGCTGCACGTTGGTGCAGCTAAAACGCTTACCATGGTCGGCCGCATGATGCGCGGCGCCCACAAGCACGCCAATGCCCGTGGAATCGATGTAGCTCACCTGGGCAAAATCGAGCTCAACGGCCTCGGTAGGCTGCTCAAGCGCCAGGTCAATGGCATTGCGCAGGCTATCGGCATTCGAGATGTCGATCTCGCCGGTCACCTTGATGGTGTAGAGCTCCGGCGTGGGGTTGGTGGAAATACCTAAATCCATATATACGCTCCTTTGCGAATCGAGAGTGCTGATAGTACTGGGCGCGGACTTGCGGGGCCCTAGGCGTTAGGCGCGCTCGGCACGCGCCAGCTCGGCAGCGACGAGCTTAACGGCCAGCACCAGGACATCGAGCGCGGCCTCCAAGTCCTCGACCGTGGGGTAGCTCGGCGCGATACGGATGTTAGTGTCGCGCGGGTCCTTACCGTAGGGCCAGGTGGCACCGGCCGGCGTGAGCTTAACGCCCAGCTCGGCGCAAAGCGCGGCGACCTTTTGGGCCGAGCCCTCGGGACCGTCAAAGCTCACGAAGTAACCGCCGCGGGGGTGCGTCCAGGTGGCGCAGCCCGTGTCGCCCAGGCCCTCAGTGAGCTTGCGCTCGACGGCCTCAAAGCGCGGGCGCAGGAACTCGGCATGCTTTTTCATGTGGTCCTTGACCGCCTCGAGGGTGGGAAGGAAACGCACATGGCGCAGCTGGTTGAGCTTGTCGGCGCTGATCAGGCCGGCCTTCAGACGCTTAGAAAACTCGGCGATCACAGCGGGGCTCGCGCCGATAAAGCCGATGCCGGCGCCCGGGAAGGTAATCTTGGACGTCGAGGCGAAGGCCACCACGCGGTCCTCGGTGCCTGCCGCGCGGGCGAGGTCGAAGATGTTGGCGAGCTCATCGGTCTCGTCGTACAGGTCGTGCACGCAGTAGGCGTTATCCCAGAAGATGCGGAAATCGGGCGCTGCCGTGGGCATCTCGACCAGGCGGCGCACGGTGTCCTCGCTAAAAGTGATGCCCGTGGGGTTGGAATACTTGGGCACACACCAGATACCCTTGATGGAATCGTCGGCGGCGACGAGGCGCTCGATCTCGTCCATGTCGGGGCCATTGTCGGTCATGGCGACGGAGACATTCTCGATGCCCAGGTCGGCCGTGATGCCAAAGTGGCGGTCGTAGCCGGGAACGGGGCACAGGAACTTGACCTTCTTGCCGTCGTGGGCGGCCTCGTAGGCATCCCAGGGCTCGCTGCCGCACGAACCGCAGCGCCAGAACATGCCGGCGATGTCGTGCTCGATCAAAAGGCTCGACGAACCCAGCACAAGCGTCTGCTCGGCGGGGCAACCCAAGAACTCCCCTGCCAGCTTGCGTGCCGAGGGAATACCCTCGAAGCAGCCGTAGTTGGAGCAGTCGACGTTGCCGTCGTGCAGATCGGCATTGGCATTGAGGATATCGAGCATGGGGCGCGAGATGTCCACCTGGGCGGGCGACGGCTTGCCGCGGGCCATGTCGAGCGCCAGGCCCTTGGCCTTGACCTCGGCGACCTCGGCCTTGAGCGCCTCGATGGCGGCATCGAGTTCGGTGGTTTCCATCTTCTGGTAGATCGTCTGCATGGGTGCGACCTTTCACGAAGCGGTACGTTGCAATTCTTCTAAGTATAGACCGCCACCGCCGCAACGTTATGAAGCCGTGATAGATTAAGTCCATCGCAATGAATTACGGCATCACCGCGCGCTCCATATGGCGGCGCCATTCGCCCAAGGAGGCACTATGGAATACGGTTCTTTTAGGGCCGAGGAGTTCGGCGACCTGCAGCGCCTAGTCGACGGGCTGTTTTACGACCGCCACGCCATCGACCGCTTGGACCTGATTGTGCAGGCCGAGATCTTGGACCTGGCACCCGACCTCATGGAGATCGTCAACCTTTTGCCGCCCGGCTACTACGATCGCCAGTCACTTTGCGACCAGCTCAACTCCGCCTTGGCCGCTCACGGCTGGGGCGCCGTCTACGGAACGGTGGAATAGGCCTCGATGCCCGTCATCTAACCCATTTCCCGGCTCTGGCGAGGTCCGTTCTAGGTGCTGTGGTCAAAAAAGGGCAAATATGAGTACTGTTATCTTTTTAGTAACAGCGATTTCTGGTTAAAACCGACAAACTTGAGCCCAAAACTCCTTATTCACCGTCAACCGGCGCTTAATTGAAAGCCGATGATCGCTTATTAACGTACAGTATTTACAGATTTGTTCATTATTTTTCGCACGTAAAATGAAACGCCGTTTGTGACAGTACTCACAAACGGCGTTTTTTGACCACAGGGGTTGCCGACGGATACCAAACACTGCTCTAAACCGCATTTTGCACGCGCTCGAGTCGGTGCCAAACCTAGTTTTGCGCTCTTACTCGTCCTTGGGCGAGGGATGCTTGCAGACCACACTCATGTAGATCATGCCGAGCACGGCGGCAGTGACCGAACCGGCAAGGATGGCGGCCTTGGCAGCCAGAACCTCGAACTGAGCCGTCGGAAAGGCAAGACCACTGATGAGAATCGACATGGTAAAGCCGATACCGCCCAGAATGCCCACGCCGGCGATCATATGCCAGTTAACATTGCGCGGCAGCTCGCAGGCCTTGAGCTTGACCAGCGCGAACGTCATGCCAAAGATGCCGATCGGCTTGCCCAGCAACATGCCAAAGTACACACCGAGCGTCACCGGATCGGTCAGCAGCGTGCTCATGTCCACGCCCACCAGACGAACCTGCGCGTTGACAAATGCGAAAATCGGCAGGATCACAAAGTTGACGGGCGTGGAGATCAGGCGCTCCATGCGGATGAGCGGCGGGGTCACGCGGTGCATGACGCGCTCGACTTTGGTGGTCGAAACGGTAAAGTCGTGCTGACCCAGGATGTGCGCCTCGTCGTCGTAGCGGTCGTCGAGCAGTGGCAGGCACTCGCCCAGCCAGTCGGTCAGGCTGTC
>CAKUHP010000040.1 GCA_934658705.1 uncultured Collinsella sp.
GCCGGGCACTCGGGCGTAACCGGGCCATAGCACATGTCATGCACGGCCTGGGCCTTGGCCTCGCCGTTGGCGACGACTAGGATCATGCGAGCATACATGATGGTCTGGGTGCCCATGGTGTAAGCCTGACGGGGCACGTCGTCGATGCTGTCGAACAGGCGGCTGTTGGCCTGAATGGTGCTCTCGGTAAGGTCGACGCAGTGCGTGCCCTTGGAGAAGTGATCGTCGGGCTCGTTGAAGCCAATGTGACCGTTGTTACCGATGCCGAGCAGCTGCAGATCCGGGTAACCGGCGGCAGCGACGATCTTGTCGTACTCGGAGCAGGCAGCGGCGGCGTCGGGGTTGGAGCCGTCGGGCACATGCGTGTTGTTCAGATCGATGTTGATGTGATCGAAGAAGTTCTCACGCATAAAGTAGTGATAGCTCTGGGGATCGTCGTGCGAAAGGCCACGATACTCGTCCAGGTTGTAGGTGCTGACCTCGGCAAAGTCGACGTCGCCCTTCTCATACCAGGCGGCAAGCTGCTTGTAAGCGCCGATCGGGGTGGAGCCGGTGGCAAGGCCCAGCACACAATCGGGCTTGAGGATAACCTGGGCCGAGATGATATTGGCGGCCTTGCGGCTCATATCCTCGTAGTCTTTAGCTTTAATGATCTTCATTACGCGTCCTTTCTCGTACAAGAGAGGCAAGGCTCCCCTTACAAGCGCTTGCCCGCGGCCCGCGTCGGCCGCAACCAACGTGTGCGGCCACCAGGGCGAGGTCGCGTAATGTATATGTCTCGTGTCCAACCGCGTCGAGGCCCCTGCCCGTCCACGGCGACCCAAAGCCTTTTAGCTTCGGACATTTCCCATCTTGCCACGGAGGGCACCCTCTTTCAAGGGCGCCCTCCGTAAACGTGTTTGAATTGTAGGCTAAAGGCCAAGCGCGCTTACTAGCGCTCGCGAGCGACGATGAGTTGGTCCATCTCCTCGACATGCTCGCCAATGGAGCCCTTGATACTCGAGAACTCAACAGAGTTGCATACCAAGATGGGAACCGTCACATCGTAACCCTCGGCCGCGATGGCCTCGCGATCGAACTCGATGAGTACATCGCCCTTATGGACGACATCGCCCACCTGCGCATGCACGGTAAAATGCTTGCCCTCGAGCTGAACGGTATCGAGCCCAACGTGGATAAGCACGTCCAAACCATCGACCGTATTGAGCGCAACGGCATGCCCCGTGGGAAAAATTGCCTCGACCTTGGCGTCCGCCGGCGCAATCACGCGCGTGCCCGTGGGCTGAATTGCCACGCCCTGGCCCAAGAGACCGGTGGCAAACGTCTGGTCATTGACCTCGGACAGCGGAATGACATCGCCAGAGATGGGAGCATCCAGCGTAAGGACTCGACCACGCATACCAAAAGACCTCAGGACTTTAGTGAACATGCTCCCCCTCGGACATACCAATCAATCAAAATAACTTTACCAGTTTACCACTTGGCACCCGTTTTTGACCATTAGGGAAGTTCGCGCTTGACAACCTCAACGATGTCGTCGACAACGCGCTGGGTGAGCTCGGGCGTCTCGGCCTCGGCCATGACGCGAACCAGCGGCTCGGTGCCGCTCGGGCGCACCAGAATGCGGCCGCGACCGTTGAGTTCCTTCTCGGCGGCAGCGACGGCGTCCCAAATAGGCTGGCAGTCATCCAGACCGGCCTTGTTGTCGGAATGCACGTTGACGAGCACCTGCGGGTACTTCTTCATGATACCGGCAAGGTCGGTAAGCGTTCGGCCAGTGCGCTTGAGCACGGCCAACAGCTGCAGCGCGGTCACCAGGCCGTCGCCGGTGGTGTTGTGCTCCAGGAAGATGATGTGGCCGGACTGCTCGCCGCCGATGACGGCGCCATCCGCGAGCATGCGCTCAAGAACGTAGCGATCGCCCACGGCAGTCTGGACCATCTCGAAGCCCTGCTCCTTCATGGCGATGGAGAAGCCCAGGTTGCACATGACGGTCGAGACGATCTCGGAGTTGGCGAGCTTGCCGCGAGCGGCAAGGTCGGAGCCGCAGATGGCCAGGATGTAGTCACCGTCGATCTCGTTGCCCTCGCTGTCCACAAAGAGTACGCGGTCGGCGTCGCCATCATGAGCCAGGCCGATGTCGGCGTGGGTGCGCAGCACGAGCTCGCGCAGGGGCTCGAGGTGCGTGGAGCCGCACTCGACGTTGATGTCGGTACCGCAGTAGTCGGTGTTGATGGCATGGACCGTGGCACCCAGGCGCTGGAGCGCAGCAGGCGTCGTCTGGCAGGAAGCGCCATGACCGCAGTCGACGGCAACGACCAAGCCGTCGAGCTTGAGGCCGTCGAGCGTACTGATGGCGTGGTCGACGTACGCCTTGCGGGCGTCCTTCATCTTGATGATGTGGCCCACACCGGCACCGGTCGGCAGCGTGTCGGCAGCCATGGCCTCCTCGGACATGACCCATGCGCTGATCTCTTCCTCGACCGCGTCGGGAAGCTTCATGCCCTTGCGGCTAAAGAACTTGATGCCGTTGAACTCCGGCGGATTGTGCGAAGCAGAGATGACGATGCCGCCGTCAAGCTCGTTCTGAACGGTGAGCAGTGCCACAGCCGGCGTGGGGATAACGCCGCAGCAGTGCGGACGGCCGCCCTCGGCCATGATACCGGCGGTCAGAGCGCTCTCGAGCATGGTGCCCGAAAGACGCGTGTCGCGACCGATGCAGATGTCCGGACCAAGGAACTTGGTCGCCGCGCGGCCCAGGCGAAACGCGAGGTCGCACGAAAGATCGGCATTGGCGACGCCGCGGACGCCGTCGGTACCGAAGATGTTCTGGGGCATAGGATTGCTCCTTCCCAAGTGGGCAAAACACAGCCGCCCACCCTAGTCGAAAAAGAAAAGCGGGACCCGCCGAGCAATCGGCAGGCCCCGCTTGTACATTGTATCTCGAAAGGAGATAAAACCTTAGCGCTTGGAGAACTGGGGAGCGCGGCGGGCCTTCTTGAGGCCGTACTTCTTGCGCTCGACCACGCGAGCATCGCGCGTAAGGAAACCGGCCTTCTTGAGGTCAGCACGGTAGTCGCCAGCGTTCAGAAGAGCGCGGGCGATGCCCAGGCGCAGAGCGCCGGACTGACCGGAGATGCCGCCGCCATCGCACAGAGCGATAACGTCGAACTGACCGGCGGTGTCGGTCACCTTGAAGGGAGCAAGGGCGTTCTCAACGAGCTGATGACGGCCGAAATACTGCTCGGCGTCACGCTTGTTGACAGTCACCTTGCCGGTGCCGGGGACGAGACGGACGCGGGCGACGGCGTTCTTACGACGGCCGGTACCCTGGTAGACAACGGTGTTCTCAGCCATCTTTAAGCCTCCAGCTCAATCTTCGTGGGGTTCTGGGCAGCGTGCGGATGCTCGGCACCAGCGTAGACCTTAAGCTTGGTCATCTGGGCACGGCCGAGGGTGGTCTTGGGCAGCATGCCGCGAACGGCGCGCTCGATGACCTTCTCCGGGTGCTTCTCCATAGCCTGGCGGAAGCTCTCAGCCTTGAGGCCGCCGTTGTAGCCGCTGTGGCGATAATAGGTCTTCGTGTCGGCCTTGTTACCGGTAAGCTGGACCTTATCGGCGTTGATGACGACAACGAAGTCGCCGCAGTCGCTGTTGGGCGTGAACTGGGGCTTGTTCTTACCGCGCAGGATCATTGCGATCTGGGTGGCAAGACGGCCCAGGACAGCACCATCGGCGTCGACGAGAACCCAGTTGCGCTGGACCTCGCCCTGCTTGGCGTAGTGAGTCGATTTCGAAATCACTTAGACTCCTCCATGTACAGTACGTGTTGTTACAGAGATTCACGGGGCTCTGCAAGTAACCCGTCCATATTACCCCGCTCGCCGCACGAGTCAACAGGTATTTTGGCTCTGACCAGACTTTCTGCACATGTCGTCCATGCCTGGTGTTTTCACGGGATGGGCCCAGAGGCTATTCGGCGGGCGAATGGTCCTCTAGGCCCCTGTTCGTTATCGATTTTTGCGGGTCGGTCGTCTTAGCGCTCAACGAACTCCTGAATTTCCGCGAGCAAACGCTTTGCCTCCCGGCGGCCCTGGATATACAGGTCGAGCAGCTTGGCCGTGTCATGCTCCACATGGCCGACCTCGACCGGCTTTTGCGGAGCCACGATCAGGGCACGACCCTCGCGCTCATACTTCCACAGGTGCATGCGCTGGACGTTGTAGCGATCGTGGCGTGTCTCGATGGCCTCGAGCAGATAGGGGTAATCGCCATAGCGCGCACGTGCGGCCGGCATAAACTCGTAGGGCCCCTTTTCGTACGAGCGGTCCTGCGTGAGCACGACAATCGCGCGATCGTATCCGGCTTCCTCCAGCACGTGCTCCACGGGCACCGAATCCGCCACGCCGCCATCGACGTACTTGTGACCATCGATCTCGACCGGCGGCGTCACCAGCGGCAACGAGGTCGAGGCGCGCACGTAATCGATATCGAGCATGGCGTTTTTGACGGGCAGGTAGGCAGCGGTGCCAAACAGCATGTCCGTCGCGACGGCGTACATTTCGATGGGACTCGCGTCGAAGGTCTCGTTATCGAAGGGGTCCAGGCGGTCCTGCACGTCGTTGAAGATAAAGTCGTAGCCGACGATAGAGCCCGTGGACGCAAACGATGCCGCGCCCATGTAGCGGTTGTCGTTGCAAAAAGCCAAGTTGATGCGGTTAACGCGACCGATCTGGTGCGACTTGTAGTTCACGCCGTTGAGGGCGCCGGCCGATACGCCGTACACCGCCGGGATCTCGACGCCGGCCTCCATGAGAACGTCGAGCACGCCTGCGGTAAATTGCCCGCGGAAGCTGCCGCCCTCCAGAACGAGCGCGACCTTGCCGGCATTTTTCGCCTTATCTTCTGCAGTCATGTTGACCTCCTGCCATAGCGTTTTGGCCTTCTTCTACCCAATTTTGGAATGGAGGACGCACGGTTTTTGGAGTTGAGGGGGCGGCCGGCGGAAAGCGTGTCCCGTTCGGATTGTCGATTCTGGGACGCAGCTTCCGCTTGAGCGGCCATCGTGAAAGCGCATCCCATTCTCAGGGCAAATTCTGGAACGTAGTTTCCGCTTGAGGCGTCATCCGGAAACTACGTCCCAGTCTGAGCCGATATTCCGGGACACACTTTCCGTTTGAGCAGCCATCGGGAAAGCGTGTCCCGCTCTGCGACTCAATTCTGGGACGCGTTTTCCGTTGGACGACAGTTAGGAAAGCGCGTCCCACTCTCAGAGCGAGTAGTCAATTTGGGGCCATTTTCGCTACCCCATGTTGAGGGAACGCTCTGAGATGATTTTTTAATCCCCGTCCCAGAAAAATCACCAGGCAGGCAGGGTAGCTAAAATGGCCCCGTCCCAAATTGACTACTCACCCGCCTGTTGCAAACGCTCGCGCCCTGCACAGAGTTCGATTCTCCGCGGTTTGAAGTTTGCGTTGGGGCGGGGGCATGGGCAGTTGGAACTCAATCGACATCGCATCCGTTTTGGGCTGATAGTTTGCGCGGAGAATCCGCGTATTTGCTTGCGCAAATCCGCACCGGCTTCGGCCGGCTGCCGCCGTCCTCGCCCGCGGGCTAAAAACGCTTACGCGTTTTCTTTACGCCCGCGCCCTGCATAGAGTTCGATTCTCCGCGGTATCAATACGTAATAAAAAAGCAGGTAGATACGAATATCTACATGCCTATAACTATTGGTGGAGGCGCGGAGAATCGAACTCCGGTCCACGAAAGCCCCCTGATTGGCATCTCCAAGCTCAGTCGCTGGTTTAGTCTCGGACGCTTTGCGCGCAGCGACACGCTCGCGGCGTCCTAACCGGTTCGGTCTTAGCCTGCGCCATACCGATTACGTGCGCAGGAGCATTCCCCTAAAATGACGTCGCGCCGGTGTCGGGGAAATCACCGGGTTGACGCGCCGCTATAAATTAAGCAGCGAGAGCCATAGGCTCAAAAGAAGAGTTGTTGTCAATTCAATTTGACGGTACCCCTGTTTAACGAGGCGAGGAGACCTCGGCTTGCTTCCTCTCTCAGAGCTATCGTGTCGAAACCAGTCGCCCCCGAATGTCGGGAAAGTCTGGATGGCATTGGGCACGAGCACCCAACACCCGTCGACTTTTCAAGGAACATGCGAGGCGAGCCCCGCTTGTGGAGTGTTATCTTACCACGTTCTGAAAGCGGACAGCTGTTCTATGCACGAGCTGTGAAGACCTCAATGTGCGCTGCACTTCGCACTTTTGCTACCGATCGCGTCACGTATATTTTCGCCAAGCAAAATCGACTCGTCGAAAGGACCGATATGAATACCAAACAGCAGCTCGTCAATGCCCTTGTTGGCCTGGGCGCTACCATTACCGAAGCCATGGATGTCATTGAGGGCTTTGTTCCCTGCGGACATTCCGCCCTCACGGTATCGAACGCCCTTGTTGCGCTGGGCACCGACGATGATGCAGCTCTCGCCCAGCAGCTTGAGACCGTCGAGGGCTTTATCGACCACGTGAGTGAGAACCGCGGCGTGACCGCCCACCACGGCATCGCGGTCGAGCTTACGGGCCCCAAGGCCGATCTGTTCGCAGCGATTCGCGAAGTCGGGGCCCTTATGCAGACCGCCGGTGTCAAGAACACCCAGGTCAACGAGTGGGTCTACCGCAGCCTGGCCGCATTAAACAATTCCAACGAAAAGGCTGCCGAGAAGCTCGCCGAAGCCCCCGCCATCAGGGCTGCGCTTTCGTAAATAGCAGACGCGGGCCCCTTGGCGCATCGTCGCCCAAGAGGCCCGCAAACAGCCCGCGTCAACGGATAGCCGCGCCGCCGCGTTCGGCCAAGGCGAGAATCGGCATCATCTGGCGCGGGGTCTTTGCTGCAATATCGGCATGTTCAAGCAGCTTGCGATCGTTGGTCACCAAGTAATCGACCTGCGCGCGTTTGCACGCAGCAAGCACCAGGTTGTCCTCGTAATCGCGATGGAGCGCCAAGTATTTGTCGGCCAGCCAAAGGTCCGACGCATCTGCGCCCACGGCCGTGGCGTTTTCGGTCATGTTCCGAACAAACGCCAATGCCGCATCGCCAATCGCGCGGGCAGAAGCCTCGTCGAGCGCTCCCCCGTTGGCAAGAACACTGCGCTTTAATTCGTGTTGGACAACGTACAGCACGTCCTTGGCGATATGCACCGGGAAGAACAGCAGCGCCCCCGTCTCCGTCGCCTGCCCGATAAACGCGCGTGCGGCAAGCGACTCGGCATGGTCGGCGCAAAACGAATCGACCCATACGTTGGCGTCCACCATGATCTTGAGAGATGTCCCGTTCACAGGATCATCCCCTTTTTACGATAGTGCTCGTCCATGGCCTCCGCATAGACCGTTTCCCAATCGCGGTCGTCGGACCCAGACAACGTAACGATACCCAAGTCCGCATAGAGCTGGTCCGCGGCCGCCCACGACGCGGCAAACGGGTACCCGGGTGCGATGGCCTGTTGCCGGTCGTCGACGGCCGCGAGCACTTCCTCGCACTGGCCGCCGCCCTGCGCGACCTTAGCCACAACCTTTTTGATGAGCTCGGACAGCGACCCGCCCGAAAGCCGCAGCGCCTCCTCGGCACGGTTCTTGACCTGGCGATCCACACGAACATTCACCTGTGCCATGCTGCTAACAGCACCCATCTCAACCTCACCTCCGACAAATGCTAGCCGTGCTAGCACTAGCTTATATCCTTGCTAGCCTATCGTCAAACAAAAGAAGGCCTGTACCCTGGCGGCTGTGGTTGCCGCCAGGGTACAGGCCATAGGCTCAATCGAAAAACGCTACCGCAGATACGCTTTCGCGTTGCCCAGGCTGTACGCAATCGTTGAGCCGTTGTGCAGGAGCGACGACGTCTGCGGGGTAATCGCGCCGGTAATGCCGAGCGCCAGCAGCGCCGAGTTGGTGAGCATCACCTTGGAATACGAACTCGTCAGACGGTCGATGAGTCCCTGGCTCATGCGACGCAAGCGCACGATCGCCGCGAGGTCCGTATCGGCCAGGATGATGTCGGCGACCTCTTTGGCGATGTCGCTTCCGCCGCCCATGGCCAGGCCTACGTCGGCCAGACCCAGCGCCGGCGAGTCGTTGACGCCGTCGCCCACCATGGCAACGTGGCGCCCCTCGCGCTTGATCCGCTCCACATAGGCGTACTTGTCCTCGGGCAGCATCTCGGCCTTAAACTCGTCGACGCCCGCCTCGCGCGCAATGCGCTCGGCCGTTCGCTCAGAGTCACCTGTGAGCATAACGACGTGCTTGACGCCCAGCGCGTGCAGGTCGGCAATGGCCTCGCGCACCCCGGGCTTGAGCGGGTCCTCGATGCCGAGCACGCCCACGACCGTGCCATCGACCGCCAGGTACAGCGGCGACAGACCCTGCATCTTGGACTCGATTTGCTCCTGAGTTTCCGCCTCAAGCTGGGCATGCTCGTCCTCAAATACAAAGTGCGCGGAACCGATGATGGCGCGACGATCCTCAATCGAAGAGGCGATGCCGTGCGCCACGATGTATTCAACGGCGGCATGGCGCTCACGATGCTCGAGTCCGCGCTCGCCCGCGGCGTTGACGACGGCGCGTGCCACCGGATGCGGGAAATGCTCCTCCAGACAGGCAGAAAGGCGCAGGACCTCGTCCTCGCTCCAGCCGTCGGTCGTCAGCACGCAGGCCAGGCGCGGCTGGGCCTCGGTCAGCGTGCCGGTCTTGTCAAAGACGATGGTGTCGGCCTTGGCAAACGACTCAAAGTACTTGGCGCCCTTGACCATGACGCCCATCTTGGCGGCATCGCTCATGGCGGTCATGACGGCGACCGAACCCGTGAGCTTGAGCGCGCACGAATAGTCGACCATCAGCGCAGCGGAGGTCTTGATGAGGCTGCGCGTGGTGAGCGCGACCAGGCCCGCGAGCAGGAAGTTCCACGGGACGATCTTGTTGGCGAGGTCCTCCATGTGCGACTGGCCCTCGGATTTGAGCGAGTCGGCCGTCTGCACGAGCGAGACGATCGAGCGCAGTTTGGTTTGGGCCGTGTTGGCGCGCACGCGCACCAGGATGCTGCCGTCCTCGACGACGGTGCCGGCAAACACGTCGTCGCCCGCGCTGCGCTCGACGGCAAGCGACTCGCCGGTCAGGGTCGCCTGGTTGACCATAGCGCTCCCCTGCTCGACCACGCCGTCAATGCAGATGGACATACCGGTGCGCACGGCGACCAGATCGCCGGGCTCAAGCTCGGTGGCAGCAACGCTTACCTCGGTGTCGCCGACCACCTTTTGCGCCTTGTCGGGTACATCGAGCAGCGAGTTGATGAGCTCATTTTCGCTCATGGCGCGCGTGTAGTCCTCGAGCAGCTCGCCCACGTTGAGCAGGAACATTGTCTGGCCCGCGGTGTCGACGTCGCGCTTGACGAACGAGATGCCGATGGCCGACGCGTCGAGCACGGGGACGGTCAGACGCGGCTGCGCGAGCTCGTGGAGAGCGGCGCGCAAAAAGGCCATGTAGCCGGCAACGACAAAGACGGCACGCAGCGGCGTGGGCAAAAACCAACGGCGCGCGTAGTGGGCGCCGACAAGCGTCGCCAGATCCATGACAAGCTTGTGCTTGCGCGGCTCGAGCTGCATCACGTAGCCCGACTTGGCGTCGGCGATGGCCTGGGCATCGAGCGCGCCGACAGCGGCCAGCACGGCGTCGCGACGCGGCTCGTCGTATTCGAGCGCCATCTGGCCGATGCGGCCGTAGACGCGCACCTTGTGCACGCCGTCGATTTCGCCGCTGAGCTTTAGAAGCGCATCGAGATCGCTCTCTGGCACAGGACCCGCCAACTGGAGGCGGGTCCTGCCGGGGATCTCGCTGATAATCGAGAATCTCATAGTTTGTGCCTGGGAGCGCTACTCGGCCGCGTTGTCCGCGTCAGCCTCGCTCTGGGTGATGTAGGCAGCCTCGGCAACCATGTCGTCGACATTGGCCTTGGCCTGCTCGACCATGTCCTGGTAGCCATTCTTGATGCGCATGCCGCACGCGATGCCCTGCACGCAGGCGTTCTTTACCGGAGCGCTGGTGAGCAGCTTGATGCCGGCCGTGCCAAGCAGAAAACCGCCACCGACAAGCAGGGTGTTGAACGTGGACTTCTTCATGATGTCTCTCCCTTTTCCGCAACAACTGCGGCACGGTGCCTTAGCACCCGAGTTGATAAGTTTGCTCGAGCACACTTTTGGAAAAGAGTTTAGTTTATCTAACAAATCAGGTCAACAACGGTTAACTTTTTGGAAACTATAGGGCTCCAAGCATCCAGTTTTCGGCGATCCGTTCGCCACGACACATATCTGTGACGCCAAAGAAGAGGCCTTCCCTCTCCGGCGGATTGAAGGTGAATGGTTTTCCCGAGAAGTGAACGAGCAAAATCGGACCCCCGAAGCATCCGCACTTTTTCGCAACAAAACCGCAGGAAAGACTCGGCAAAACCGCAGGAAACCGACTCCAGAAAGCGTCGATGCTTCGGGGGTCCAAATAAGGTCATTCACTTCTCGGGAAAACCATTCACCTTCGATTTCCACCACCCCTCACAATGTGACAAAGGGACAGCCCCTTTGTCACATCCACAAAAATGAGCGTGCCGTCGGCACGCCCATTCACTCTATTCAATTCAGCCCGCCTGACCTGAACGGCCGAGTCGTCACGGAACCGAGGGGCCGGGCGCAGGGCCTTGCCTCTCAATGAGTTCCGCACGAACAGGAGGCGCCAGTGGCGCCTCCGTCGTGAGTCAGGACTGTCCGAAATTGAGAGGCAAGGCCCTGCGCCCGGCCCCTCGGTTCCCGCTTACGAGAGCGACGTTCTCAGCAACTCGTTGAAGAGCTTCGGGTTGCCCTTGCCGCGGCTCGCCTTCA
>CAKUHP010000041.1 GCA_934658705.1 uncultured Collinsella sp.
ACGTAAAGGTGACGTTGTCGGTCATGATCGGCAGCGTCGAGGTCACGGTCACGTTGGAGTCCTTGGCCGCGCTGCGCTCGTCCAGCGCCGCGCACGTCTGCGTAAAGTCATCGGGGTTGGCGACCGCCAGCAGGTCATAGCGCGTAATGTGCCCGTACTGCTTGGGCGAAAGCGCCACCGATGTGTCGCGAATACCCATACCGCAGATCACGAGCGCCGTACAGCCCGCAATACCGAAGATAGTCATAAAGGCACGTTTTTTGTACCGGAACAAATTGCGCGCGGCCACCTTGTTCAAAAAGCCCATGCGGCGCCAAATAAAGCCGATGCGCTCGAGGAAAATGCGCGAGCCGGCGCGCGGGGCCTTGGGGCGCATGAGCGAGGCCGGAGTCTCGGCCATCTCGTGGCGGCAGGCGATAATCGTGGCGCCCACCACGCCCACGGCAAACAGCGCCACCGAAACGATCGAGGACACGATGTCGTACGAAAGCAGCATCTGGGGCAGAGAGTACATGTCGTCGAACACCGTAAACAGGAACAGCGGCAGGCCCACAAAGCCAAAGATATTGCCAAGCACGCCACCGATTAGACAGGCCCACAGCGAGTAGTCCACGTATTTGGACAGAATGCGCCCGCGCGAATAGCCAAGCGCCTTGTACAGGCCGATGAGCGTGCGCTCCTCCTCGACCATGCGCGTGGCGGTGGTGAGGCTGATGAGCACGGCGACGATAAAGAAGATGAACGGGAATACGGTGGCAATGGCCTCGATTGAGGAGCTATCGCTCTCGACGCTCGAGTAGCTTGCGATGTTATTGCGATTCTGGATATACCAGGTGCATTCGCCCAGGTCGGAGAGCTCGGCGCGGGCATCGGCGAACTGTTGGTCGGCGGCGGCGCGACGCTGGTCCAGGTCGGCCTGCGCCTGCGCACGCTCCTCGCTGCCTTCGGCCATGCGGTTGATGTTGTCCTGCTCGATCCCAAAGACCATGGCGGCCTGGCGCTCGGCTGCATCCAAGCTTGCCGGCGTATCAACCGTCAGCTCCTTGGCACGCACCTTCTCGCGCTCGTCGCGAATCTTATCAATATTGGCTTTGACCTCGTCAATCTTTGTCGTATAGGCATCGGAATAGGAGTTGAGGTTCTTAGCCCCCTCGACGACCACGTGAATCGCAGAATAGGACGACGACGTCGCGGCATCCTCGCTTACGTAGAACTTGTAGTCCGCGGCCGAGGAAGCACGAAAGGCATTGACCGTCGAGTCGGAACTCACGTCGGTGGGGTCGAGAACCTCAGCCGTAATGGTGTAATCGCCCGCGGCAAACTGGTCCTTGGCGCTTTGGTTCGACGAGCTCGCATCGTTGGCGGCAAAACTCACCGTATCGCCGAGCTTTTTGCCCGATGCCTTCAAAAAGCGCGAAGTCACCGCCACCTCACCCGAAGTCTCGGGCAAGTCGCCGCGCACCAACACCGGCTGGTCAATATTCTCTTTAGAGAGGCTCTGCACGACCACGCGCTCGCGCGCCGTGCCCACGGCGGTGTAGGCGGTCTCGGTATAGATGCCCTCGGCCGTCTCGACGCCATCGACCTCTTGAATCGCAGCAAGGTCATCATCGGTCAGACCATAGGTCGATTGAACGTTGATGTCGTAGATATTCTGCTGGTCAAAGTAGGCATCGACCGAGTCGCACAGGTCCTCGCAACCCGCCTTGAGGCCGCACATCACGCTCACGCCGAGCGCCGTGATGACCACGATGGACAGGAAGCGTTTAAGGCTGCCGCGAATCGTGCGGTAGATGCCACGGCGAAACACCGTCGGCACCATGTCGTTTGAGCTTTGGGCAGTGCGGTAAGTCGCAGAATCCCGGTCGCGCTCCACGTGCTCCGCGTCGTAGTTTTGGCTGTTTTGGCGGTCCTGATCCATGGGCGCTACCACTCGATCGTCTCGATAGGCACGGGATTTTGCTGGACCGTCTCGCTCTCCACGCGACCGCTCTTAAAGCGGATCAGGCGGTCGGCCATAGGTGCGAGCGCGGAGTTGTGCGTAATGATGATGACCGTGATGCCATGCTTGCGGCAGGTGTCCTGCAGCAGTTGCAAAATCTGCTTGCCGGTTTTGTAGTCGAGTGCACCCGTGGGCTCGTCGCACAGGAGCAGTTTGGGATTCTTGGCCAGCGCGCGGGCGATGGACACGCGCTGCTGCTCGCCGCCCGAAAGCTGCGCGGGAAAGTTGGCGAGGCGCTCGCCCAGGCCAACCTGGCGAAGCGTTTGCTCGGCATCGAGCGAATCGGGGCAGATCTGTGCTGCGAGCTCGACGTTTTCGAGCGCCGTCAGATTGGGAACCAGATTGTAGAACTGAAAGACAAAGCCCACGTCGGCGCGACGGTATTCCACGAGCTGCGCTTCGTTGGCGAAGCTCACGTCGCGTCCGTCCACCGTCACAGTGCCGGAGGTCGCCGTGTCCATGCCGCCCAGAATGTTGAGCGCCGTGGTCTTACCGGCGCCCGAAGCGCCCAGAATAATAGCGAGCTCGCCGCGCTCAACGGTAAAGCTCGCACCATCGAGCGCATGAATGCGGGCATCGCCCTCGCCGTATGCCTTGATGACGTCTTTGAATTCGATATAGGCCATCGATCGGTTCCCATCTGGTCGGATAACTCTTAAGTATTACCCATTTCGCACCTACCAAAAAGGGACAGGTTTATTTTGGCAGGTTTTATATGGGAGAATGGCGGGTGCGGGCGGGACGACAGCGCGGTAGATGGGTTATCGGCGGAATCGGGGTGGCCTGTTAAATGGCGAGCGCGCAGCTCAATCTATCAATCAAATTATTCGAACAGCTGTTCGTTTTCTATGATATGATGCTGGCAACTACACAGGCACATGCGCAGAAAGGCGACCACCATGGCGTACGATTTCAAGAAGGAATGCAAGGAGCTCTACAAGCCCACAGGCAAACCGAGCATCGTAACCGTCCCGCCCATGAGCTACGTCGCCGTGCGCGGCAAGGGTGACCCAAATACCGAGGGCGGCGAGTATCAAAGCGCCCTACCATTACTTTACGGCATCGCCTATACCGTCAAGATGTCGAAGAAAGGTTCAAGGAGTATCGAGGGCTATTTCGACTTTGTGGTACCGCCGCTCGAGGGTTTCTGGTGGCAAGACTCCCCTAGCAGCGACATCGACTATGTGCGCAAGGACGATTTCAACTTCATCTCTTGCATCCGCCTGCCCGATTTCGTCACCCAGGCAGACTTTGACTGGGCCGTCGCGGAGGCTACCGCCAAAAAGAAGCTGGACTTTTCCGCAGTCGAGCTGCTTAAGGTTGACGAGGGCCTCTGCGTGCAGTGCATGCATACCGGGCCCTACGACAACGAACCGGCGACCGTAGACGCTATGCATGAGTTTGCGGCAAAACAAGGCTACGTCCTCGACTTCTCCGACACCCGCCTGCACCACGAGATCTATCTCTCCGACCCACGCAAATGCGCACCGGAGAAGCTCAAGACCGTGGTTCGTCATCCCGTCAAACGCGCTGAGTAGCGTAGGGTTCTGTCTGTGTGGCAAGTTTGAGGCTACCCGGCCGACAGCTTCAAGGACATCCGGCAGTTTCCTTGACGCAATTGGTCGCATCCTATAAGTTTGTTTTGCTAAAGCTGGAAAGCCTCTCAACGATGCGCAACTCCAGCTCTTTTTATATCAAGAGGACAAAATGAAATATCAGAAGTCGTGGAAATCCATCAGCGAACAGGTAACGCTACTGATAGAAAACAAGGGCCTTGAGTGCGCCAACCAAAGCGAGCTCGAGCGCGCTTTGGTCGAAATCGGCTACTACAGACTGTCCGCCTACTGGTTTCCCTACAAAATCAAAAGCAAGTCCGGGAACACCATCTTTCGTGAGGGCACACATTCGAAACCATCATCCGCGCGTATGAATTTGACCGAGGCCTCCGACAGTTAACGTTTGACGCGGTCGGTAGAATTGAGATTTATCTCAGAAGCAGGATTGCCTATCTTGCCTCTGAGGAATCCGGACCTTTCTGTTACCCTGGCGCAGCAGTAGCGAGGCTCAAACGGGAGTTCTCCACAGCGAAGAAAAACGAGCAGTACATTAAGCACTTCGTGGCTAAATACGGTGACGAACAGGAGCAGCCGCCCTATTGGATGATGATGGAGTGCGTCACGATGGACACGATTGAGCTACTCTATTCTGAAATGTCGCCGCAAACGAAAGCAACAATTGCAGGCAAATTCAGCGTGAAAGTACCCGTCCTCAAGAATTGGATTTCTGTACTCCGCGTCTCCAGAAATGTTTGCTGTCATCACTCTAGAGTTTGGAACAGAACATGGGGCGTAAAGCCCATGATCCCCAAAGCGTGGAAAGGATTTCAAGGCTCTAACGACAAGACCTTTGCCGTCTTAGCCGTTCTTTACTACATGCTAGAGAGCATTGGCGAATCGGCACAATGGCGGCACGACCTTGAAGAGTTAATCACGAAGTTCAGCGACATTCCGCTAGAAAAAGTCGGCTTTTGCAAAAACTGGCGCGAGACGGTTCCGTGGGCGTAACTCACGTTGCCACTCCAAGCACCGCAACCGTTCTCACCCGTCTCAAAAGTCAAGTTGACCCAGATCTCGTCCACCGCTATGATGCCGTCACGGAATGAATGTCTCCGCTGGGTGTGTCAATCAAGTTGCCGCTACCCTAAACCGCCTTGTTGCTGATGACTTCTGCTGTTACGTGGCGCCTCCTGGGCACCATGCCGCAGCAGGAGTCTTTTTTGTTTTGGAGGAGAAGTGTCGGGAAGCGCTACGTCAACTAGGGCCAAACACCTACTCAACACCTATAGCGGCCTCATGCTTATGGGTGCCGTCGGAATCCCTATCGGCATCATCGTTGGCGCCATTTGCGCCCTCTTTGGTCGCGTGCTTCTGGCGATCGGCGCCTTCCGCGACGAGCACGTCTCGCTGCTTCTCCCCCTCCTCGCCCTCATGGGCTTGGCCATCGTATTTGCCTACCGCACCTGGGGCAAAGGCACCGATCGCGGCATGAGCTTGGTGTTCGAAGTGGGCCACGGGCGCGAGGATGCTATCTCCCCGCGCTTGGTGCCGCTCATTATGCTGAGCACGTGGGGGACGCACCTCTTTGGCGGCAGCGCGGGACGTGAGGGCGTGGCCGTGCAGATTGGCGCGACCGTCTCCCATTGGATCGGCCAGCGTTTGCCCTTCCGCGACCCCGACAACACGTTTTTGCTCATTGGCATGGCCGCTGGCTTTGCCGGGCTCTTCCGAACGCCCCTCGCCGCCACGGTCTTTGCCATTGAGGTACTGGTCGCCGGACGCATGGAATACCGCGCGCTGTTCCCCGCACTTACCGCCTCGCTCACCGCGAGCATGACCTCCGGTGCCCTGGGCCTCGAGAAGTTCGAGGTTGCCGTCGTCGCCTCGTACGCCCTTGATCTTCCCGGCCTTGGGCGACTTGCGGTGCTGGGCATTATGTTTGGCATGGTAGGAGGCGCCTTTGCCTGGTGCCTTGCCCATGCCAAGACCCTTGCGGCGCGTCTTCTCCTAAATCCCTATACGCGCATTGCCGTCATGGGCCTGCTACTATCGGCAGTTCTGTTCGCACTGTGGCAGGGGCGATACTGCGGACTTGGCACCAATCTGATTTCGGCCGCGTTGAGCGAAGAGGGCACGGCGGCCATCATGCCTTGGGATTGGGCACTCAAGTTTATGCTCACCATTGTCACGCTCGCCGCCGGATATCAGGGTGGCGAGGTGACGCCACTGTTCTCCATCGGCGCCAGCCTGGGTGTCGTGCTCGCCGGGATGCTCGGCATGCCCGTCGAGCTCTGCGCCGCGCTCGGCTACGCCGCCGTCTTTGGCAGCGCCACCAATACGCTACTTGCGCCCATCCTTATCGGTTGCGAGGTCTTTGGGTTTGGCAACTTGCCGCTGTTCTTCATCGTCTGCGTCGTGGCCTACCTGTTCAACATGGACAAGTCGATCTACGCCCTGCAGGAGCGAGCGTAAAAAGCCGCCCTGTCGAAATTTCGGCACCAAGAACAGCAGCGCGGAGAACCTGGCTCACGAACCCGCCTCAGAATGGAGCGCAGTTTCCGAATGATGCTACCCGCGGAAAGCACATCCCGTTCTGAGTTGATGTATTGGGACACAGCTTCCGCCGATAGTCTCATCCGGAAAGAGCATCCCATTCCAAGGCGTCAAACTGGGATGCAGTTTCCGCTGAAGGCTTCATCCGGAAAGCGAGTCCCATTCCGCGGCGATATTCTGGGATGCAGTTTCCGGAACGATCTCCCAAGGGAAAGCGTGTCCCGTTCTGGGGCTTCAAACTGGGATGCCGTTTCCGCTTGGCGCCCCAAGGGGAAACGGCATCCCATTTCGCGCGCAGCACCGAGACGCTGCCTCCGCCCATGGCCTCCCCCACCGGCATTTCCCCAGATAAAACTTGTCAAAACAAACATGTCCCTTTTTTGGCAGGTTTTAGAGGCGAACGGTAAAGGTAATCTGATGGTCGTGACCGGATACGGCAGCGGAGCCTCCGTGGGCCTCGGCAATGGCGCGCACCACGGATAGGCCCACGTCCGAGCCGCCCGTCTTGGAACTGCGCGAAACATCTGCGCGATAGAAGCGATCGAACAGCCGGTCCAGGTCGCCCTCGGGCAGCTCGTCAACGACATTCGATACGACAAGCTCGGCCGAGGCTTTATCCGCACCGCGCGAAACGGCGCGCAGGCTCAGCTCAATCACGCTGTCCTCGCTCGCGTATCGCGTGGCGTTGTCCAGCAGCAGCTCAACCACCTGCGCCACCGCCGCGGCGTCGGCGTGGGCCCGCACGCCGCTCGCAATCGACGTCGACAGGCGCTTGCCGCGCGAAACCGCCACCGATTCAAACGGCGCCGCCACCTTGTCCACCGCTTCCGAAAGATCGATTGCCGCTATGGTAAAGCCGGCCGACCCCTCGTCCATGCGCGCCAAAAACACCAGACGCTCCGTGAGCGCCGTCAGTCGCGCGACCTGCTCGTGAATGCTCTGCGTCCACTCGCTCTCGCCGCTCTCGATCTCTTGCACCTCGTTGGCGGCATCGATCACTGCCAGCGGCGTCTTGATCTCGTGGCTCGCGTCGGTAATGAAGCGCTTCTGCTTGCTATAACTCTCGACCATCGGCCGAATCACCGCGCCCGAGGCAACCGTCACAATCGCCAATACCGCCAGCCAGCCAATGCAGCTGATGGCCACGCTGGCACTTAAAAACGAATGGAAGCTCGAAAGCTCACGTGAACAGTCGACGAACACGTAGGTGGTCTCGTCATCCTGAACCGTAACCGTATAGCGGTAGTTACCAGAAAAGCCCGAGGTCCAGCCCTTGGAATATAGTCCAGCAGCGATACGGGCGGCACGCTTGGCACCCACCGCGGCAATGCGGGCCGTGTTGACATCGGTCACCTGCCCACCGGCAATCGACACTGTAAAGTAACGCGTGTCGAAGGGAGACTCCGCCGTCATGCCTTCAAAATGCCCGTCGCGAACAGCCGCCCGGTTATCGGTAGTGACCTTGCCGGCAGCCGCATCCTGACCGGGGTCGGTCTTAGGCTCGTTCTCCCAATCAATGCCGTCCTTGCCCGCCAAGATATAGTCCAGGCGAGCGTCGGCCATCTTGCAGACATGCGAGTAGTTGACGACGTTGATGCCGGCAATGATGAGCGCGAGCACGGCGGTCACGGCACCCATGGCAACCAGGATGAACTTGCGGCGCAGGCGACGACCCATTGCGCTAGCGGCATCGGCGCGCCCCGGATTACCCGAGTCCACACCCATGCCGAGCTTTGCTGCCATGCGCTTCCACCACGCGCTCGCGCTCACGCTTATTCGCCCTCCTCAACAACCTCGAGCGAATAACCCTGGTTGCGCGATGCGCGAATGGCCACGTCGGCACCAAGTGCCGTCAGCTTTTTGCGCAGATACGAGATGTAGACCCACACCACGTTGGCCCCCTCGGGCGCATCTTCGCCCCAGACCTCGAGCATCAAACGCTCGGTAGGCATGCGGGTACCGGCATTGCGCATAAAGAGTTCCATAAGCTGAAACTCGCGATTTGCCAGATGCTCCTCGCCCAAGGGACCCACCAGCGTGCACGCCGCCGTGTCGAGGCGTACGTTGCCCACGCTGAGCGTCGTGGCGTCGATAGCCGTGGCGGCACGCGTCATGGCGCGAATGCGCGCGAGCAGCTCCTTGGCGGCAAACGGCTTGGTCAGGTAGTCGTTGGCGCCGGCGTCCAGGCCCTCGACCTTATCGGACACCTCACTTTTGGCCGTGAGCATAATGATGGGCAGACGCTTACCGGCGGCACGCGTGCGTTTGAGCACCTCGATGCCATCCATGCCGGGCATCATAATGTCCAGAATTGCGGCGTCGTAATCGTTGGCGAGCAGATACTCGAGCGCCGTTAGGCCGTCGAGTGCCGTATCGACCTCGTAGTCGCTATGTTGAAGAATTGCGGTAAGGGCGCGGGAGAGGCCGGGTTCGTCCTCGGCAAGCATCAGCTTCATAGTTGCTCCTTTGGCGCATGGAAATACAGGTTTCGATACTGCCGATAATAGCGCAGCGAAAGCTGCCTTAGCGCAGCCTTAGCGGCTCAACCTGCATGTTTTTAAAAACGCTGGATAGGGCTTAGCCAAACTTAAGGCGCATATGCCGAGCGCCTGCCCGCGCGTCAGCCGCGAGAGGACAGCGACTCGTCCCTTCGCGGCGCCTTATCCATGCAAAGCGTTCGAGCGTTATTCCTCGTACGCGCCCTCAAGCCGAAGCAGCCACTCCTTGCGATCAAGCCCGCCGGCATATCCGTTGAGTGAACCGTCGGCCGCAACCACACGATGGCACGGCACGACAATCGAAATGGGATTACGCGCAACCGCAGCGCCCACAGCACGGGGAGACACAACGGGGGCCTCATTACCCGGCACACGATGCCGTGCCGCGATACGCTGGGCAATCTCGCCATACGTAGCAACTTCGCCACGCGGAATAGAAAGCAGCTCGAACCAAACCTCACGCTGAAACGCCGTGCCGATCATATGCAACGGCGGTGTAAACCGAGGCTCCTGACCAGCAAAATAAGCATTCAACCAAGCCCAAGAACGCTCAAGCACCGACGAGGCCGCACCATTTGCCGGATTCACCGAAGACATTCCCCCGGCACCAGAAACCGCATCGGCACCCTCGACATGCTCCGCATCTTCTTTAAGGAGCGTCGAGCCAAAATGCTCCTGCCCCTCAAACCAAAGCCCCGTCAAACCGCGGCCATCAGCGGCAAGCAGGATATCACCCAAAGGCGAAGCAAACGTCGTCGTGACCACCAGCGGCTCCTTTCAAAACTCCGCAACATAATACCGCGAATTGTGCAGACAACCCCGCAGATACGCCCGAGCAGGTCCGCAACTGTCCAAGGGAGGGCGTTTTCTTTCTCGATATCGGCCGATACCGAGTCGCAACGCCCAAAACGCTGTCCGGTAAAACGAAGGTGAATGGTTTTCCCGAGAAGTGAACGAGCAAAAACAAAGCCACGGAGCATCCGCATTTTTTGATAGCAAAACCGCAGGATTCATGCGATAAAACCGCAGGAAATGACTACCAGAAAATGCCGATGCTTCGAGAGTCCAAAATAGGTCGTTCACTTCTCAGGAAAACCATTCACCTTCGATTCACATCAAGCCCGCAGTCACCTTAGGCAGCAGGCGCGAAGCGCCGCAGCTGCCGGCCGCGCCCCACAGTCCCCCAAGGCGGCAGGCGCGAAGCGCCGAGGCCGCCGCCGGAACCAGGGCCCGCAACAGCCACGTGCCCCCACATCAGCCCAGCGGCCCCAACCAACAACGGCCCCATCGCAGGCCGCTCGCAGCAGCGTCACCCCAGGCGGGGGCCGGGCTTAGTTTTCAGAACACTCCGCACTGATATCTTCTTAATTGAAGACGCCGATGGCGCATCCGTATACCATTGGCGTCGACACCATCAGA
>CAKUHP010000042.1 GCA_934658705.1 uncultured Collinsella sp.
TTTTTCTTGTTTGCCATGTTTGGCCTTTCGCATCACGAATCGAACAAACGCCATTGTGTCACAACGCAGCCCCCGCGGCACGCCTGGTGCAAAGGGGACAGGTCATCTGCACCATTTTGGTGCAAAGGGGACAGGCCTGGCAGTCGGCAGTTAGGGACGTTCCTTTTCTGCCGGCACTTGGGGACTGTCCCTAACTGCCGGCAGAAAAGGAACGTCCCCAAGTGCCGGCTTAGCCCCACCTTAGAAGTGGCGGCGGATGGCGTCGACCATGCCCTGGGGCGTGGTCTGGCCGAGCACATCGGCTGCGGCGTCGGCGTCCATAAAGATATTCATGAGCGCCTGCAGGGCCTCGACCTGACCGCCCGGCTCGGCAATGCCCAGATTGATGATGATCTGTGCCGGCACCGGAGCGCCCATACCCGCCATCGCGTTAAACGTCACGGGCGCGGCGGGCTTTACCACGGCGATGTAGGGCTTAGCCACAAATCCCGGGTCGGTATGCGGAATGGCGATGTTTGCCACCGGCATGGCGAGACCCGTGGGATAGGCGTCCTCGCGCGTGCGAACGGCGTCGAACCAACCCTCGGCAACGAAGCCGCGCGGGGCAAGCTCGCCCTCAAGCTGCGAAAACACCTCGTCCGGCGACACGCACTCCCAATCAAAAAACACCAGCTCAGGCGTAAACAGTGCTTCGTTATCCGCCATGCGCTCACCTCTCTCACCTAGTCATCGAGGACGTTCTTGAATGACCAGTCGTTTAAGAACGTCGCAGGTGACTACTAAAACAAAGGGTGGCCACTCGCGCCTTGGCGCCAATGACCACCCTGACTACTCGGTTAAATTGTACTGTGCGCCGCTAGCCGCGGGGCGCATCAATTACGACCTTGCCGCTCTCCAGTACGTGGACGCGGCCGTCGGCGAGCATCTGCACGACCTCGGGATACAGCACATGCTCAATCGCATGGATATGCTCCTCGAGCGTGTCGACATCCCAGCCCTCCTCGACAGCCAGCGCGCGCTGGGCGATGATGGGGCCGTTGTCGTAGATCTCGTTGGCAAAGTGCACGGTCACGCCGGTCACCTTGACGCCGCGAGCAAACGCGTCGTCAATCGCATGCGCGCCGGTAAAGCTCGGCAGCAACGCTGGATGCAGGTTGACCACGCGATTGGGGAACGCCGCCAGCAGCGGCGTGTGCACCATGCGCATGTAGCCGGCCATGACCACGTACTCGCAGCCGCGCTCGAGCAGCTCGTGCGCGATGATCTCGTCGGCGGCGATGGGATCGGCATAAACATCCTTGGACAGCGTAAGCGTCTGGATGCCAGCACGTTCGGCACGCTGCAGGCCCTTGGCCGAAGGACGGCTCGACACCACAAGCTCAATCGAGGCATTGAGCTTACCGGCGGCAATCAGGTCGATCAACGCCTGCAGGTTGGTGCCCGAACCGCTGATGAGCACGCCAATCTTGAGCGGCTCGGCCGTATCGGTGCCAGTCGGACGGGTGTAGGGCACAAAGCCCAGGCCCTCGGCAGCAGCCGTCTGCTCGTTAGCGCTCATCGGAGTACACGACCTTACCGGAGCCCTCGACGCACTCGCCCACGCGGAACGGTTTCTCGCCCAGCGCGACCAGAGCCTCGGTCACGGCTGCCTCGTCCTCGGGGGCGACGATCAGGCACAGGCCAACACCCATGTTGAAGGTCTTGCACGCCTCGTTAGGCGCAAGCTCGGCCTGACGCGACACATAGGTGATGACGGGAGGAACGTCCCAGCCCATCTCGGCGCCGTTGCGGGTAACCACGGCGTCGACGTCGTCGGCGAGCGCGCGGTTGAGGTTCTCGGTGATGCCGCCGCCGGTGATGTGGGCGATGGCGTGAACGTTGGCGCCGCCGCGGAGCAGCTCCAGAATCGGCTTGACGTAAATGCGCGTGGGAGCCAGCAGAGCGTCGGCCAGCGAAGCGCCACCGAGCTCCTCGAGCGGACGGCTCAGCTCCTCGGCCTTAGCGGCGGCCTCGGGCGTACCCGGCTTGATGCCGTCGACGCCAATGACCTTACGCACGAGCGAGTAACCGTTGGAGTGCACGCCGGTAGAAGGCAGACCCAGGATCACGTCGCCGGGACGTACGTTCGCGGGATCGAGCATCTTGGGACGATCGACAACGCCCACGGTAAAGCCGGCGAGGTCGTAATCGGCAGGAGCCATAACGCCCGGGTGCTCGGCCATCTCGCCGCCCACGAGCGCGCAGCCCGCGAGCTTGCAGCCATCGGCCACACCCTTGATGATCTTTGCCATGTGCTCGGCCTCAATGTGACCGATAGCAACGTAATCCAGGAAGAACAGCGGCTCGGCGCCCGAAGCCAGAATGTCGTTGACGCACATGGCAACCAGGTCCTGGCCCACCGTCTCGTGGCGGTCCATAATCTGGGCGAGCACGAGCTTGGTGCCCACGCCGTCGGTGCCGCTGATCAGGATCGGGTCTTCCATGTCCTTAAGCGCGGCGGCCGAGAACAGGCCACCAAAGCCGCCAATGCCGCCGATAACCTCGGGACGATTGGTGTCCTTGACCATCTGCTTAATAGCGTCAACGGCGCGACCGCCCTCGGCGGTATCGACGCCGGCGTCCTCATACGTCACATGCTTGCTGTCGCTCATCTGAGCCTTCCTCTCCCACTACCGTCCGCCGCCCGGGCGCCAAACGGTGCTCATAGTTGCGTTCATCTCGGCGCGTGCCACAACAGCACGCGCCGTCATATCAACAAAACAGCAGATAAAACCTGCCAAAATAAACCTGTCCCTAAATGGCAGGTTTTAGGCCTCGCCGTGCTCCTCTTCCCAGCTGCGGTCGACATATTTCTCGACTACGGCGTCGTCGTCAAAGTGCAGCGGCTTGTCCAGGTTGCGGGGCTTAAAGCCCTCCATAAACTTATCGCGGCCAAAGCTCTCGGGAATCGCCACGGGGTAGCGGCCGGTAAAGCACGCGTCGCAGTAGCCACCCTTGGGCATAACCTTCAGCAGGCCCTCGACCGAAAGGAAGGCCAGCGAATCGGCTCCGATGTACTCGCAAATCTCGTCGACCGTCTTATTGGCGCTGATGAGCTGCGACTGCACGTCAGTATCGATGCCATAGAAGCACGGCCAGATGACCTCGGGCGAGTTGATGCGGATGTGAATCTCCTTGGCACCGGCGTTGCGCAGCATCTTGACGAGCTGCACCATGGTGGTGCCGCGCACGATGGAGTCGTCGATGACGACCAGGCGCTTGCCCTCGATGTTGTCACGCAACGGGTTGAGCTTCATGCGCACGCCCATGGCGCGCAGCTCCTGCGTAGGCTCAATAAACGTGCGGCCCACGTAACGGTTCTTGATGAGGCCCTCGCCAAAGGGAATGCCGCTCTCGTGCGAATAACCCTCCGCGGGCGGCAGACCGGAGTCGGGCACGCCGATGACCAGGTCGGCCTCGACGGGCTCCTCGTGCGCCAGCTGACGACCCATGTCGTAGCGGCAGGCGTAGACGCTCTTGCCGTTCATGATGGAATCGGGGCGGGCAAAGTAGACCTGCTCAAAAATGCAGTTGGCGGGTTCTTCGGCGGCGGGCACGCCCTGCTCGGACACAAGGCCCTCGGCGCTGATGCGCAAAATCTCGCCGGGACGGACGTCGCGAACGTACTCGGCGCCCACGATGTCGAGGGCACAAGTCTCGGAGGCGACGACCCAGCCGCCGGCGCGCGTGACATGGACGGCGGAGTCGACCGTCGCGGCGCCGTCCTGCGACGGCAGCTGCGAGACGGATGCGGCGTCGGCCTGATCCAGGCCCTCGTCCACGAGCTTGCCCAACACGAGCGGGCGAATGCCGTGCGGGTCGCGGAAGGCGTAGAGCGCCTCCTCGTTGATGAGCGTCATGGCATAACCGCCGCGCACAAGCTCCATGGTCTTGCGAATGCCCTCGCGCAGGTGGCCCGTACGCTGGGTAAAGTAGCCGATGAGCTTGGTCGCGACCTCGGAATCCGAATTAGAGAGGAACGGCACGCCCAACTCGATCAGCTGGCGGCGCAGCTCATCGGTGTTGACGAGGGTGCCGTTGTGCGCGAGCGCGATGATGACACTATTGATGGTCGAGAGGTGCGGCTGGGAGGCTTCCCAGCTCTTGGCGCCGGCGGTGCCGTAACGCACGTGACCCACGGCCAGCTGGCCGGAGAGCGTCGACAGGTCGGCATTGGAGAACACGCGGTCGAGCAGGCCCAGGTCCTTGCGAACCATAACCGTGCCGCCGTCGCCCACGGCGATTCCCGCCGATTCCTGGCCGCGGTGCTGCAACGCACGCAGACCAAAGTACGTCAGTCGAGCCACGTCGCGATCGGGCGCCCAGACACCAAAAATGCCGCATTCCTCATGCAGCTGGTCGGAGTCCGGATCATACGTCGACATGGTGTTCACCTGTCCCGCGGCACGCTCGGCCGCGCGGATGGTTTCTTGAGACATGGCATCCCCTCAGAGCCTCGTATTTTGGCGTTACCCGCCTTATTATACGCACGGCGCGACGCGCTCCCATGTGCATGAGCAGCGCTTTTTAAAAGCCCACCGAGCTAATAATCCGTTTTGCGGCCAAACATTTATTTGGCTACACGATACGGACGGCAACTCCGCTCCACTCCTCGCCACGGAATCTCTCGCCCACCGTTAGGGGTTACATTGTTGCAATTGGGACGTTCGTCCTGTCTTTTGGCTGGTCGGCAGCGTATCCTTGTAACCTACAACAAGACGAGAAAGGTTATGTATGGATCGAAACGAACTCGACCCCAGCGTCCCCAGCGCCACAGAGGTCAAGAAGATCCCACTTATCATTAAGGTATATGCCGTCCTGTGCATCCTGTCCGGCGTGGGTACGCTCCCGTCGGTCGGCGCCTTTATGTGGCAGGTCATCACCGCGCTCCTCAACGGCAACGCCGCCGAAAAGCTCGGCGACAATATGCTGGTCGCGGTCGGGCTCATCGTCGCCGGCATCATGCTCTCTGCGGCAAGTGCCGTCATCCTGATTATCTTTGGCCTGGACCTCATCAAAAACCAGCGCCGCAACGCCGCCCGCCTGTCCTACATCCTTATTGCATTCACCGTCGTCGAGCTTTTGGTCGACGTGATGCTCCAGGGCATCGGCCTTTTCCTGCTGCGCCCCGCCGTTCAGCTCGCGATTCTCGTCGCCCTTTCGGCTACCATCGACCCCACGCTGCGTCAGGAGCGCGAGCTGCAGCGCCGCCTGCAGGAGATGCTCGATCGCGACGCCGCCGCCGCGGGCATGCTCGGCCGCGACGAGACCGGCGAGGGTTATATCAAGCTCAACTACTTCAACCTGTTCTGGGTGTTTTTCGTCTGCTGCGTACTTGGCCTGATCGCCGAGGACATCTGGCACATGACGGTCGACGACCCCGGTGTGTACCAAAATCGCGCCGGTATGCTGTTTGGCCCCTTCAGCCCCATCTACGGCTTTGGCGCCGTGCTCATGACCATGGTGCTCAACCGCTTCTATAAAAAGAACCCCGTCATCATTTTCCTGGTGAGCGCCCTGCTTGGCGCCAGCTTTGAGGTGTTCGTCGGCTGGTTTATGCAGACCTCGTTTGGCGTGGTCTCGTGGAGCTATTCGCACATCACGCTGTTCGGCATGCCCGACCCGCTCGTCGTCCTTACGGGCGGACGCACCTGCACGGAGTTCGCCTGCCTATGGGGTCTGGGCGGCCTTATCTGGATCAAGCTGCTGTTGCCGAGGCTGCTTAAGCTCATCAACATGATCCCGTGGAAGAGTCGCTACTCGGCCACCGTCATCTTTACCGTCATCATGCTGGTCGACGGCGTTATGACGCTGCAGTCGCTTGACTACTGGTACCAGCGCGTCAACGGCACGGTTCAGGATATCCCCGTTGCGCAGTTCTATGGCGAGTACTTTGACAACGAGTACATGGAAAACCGCTTCCAGAGCATGACCATGAGCCCCAAGGACGCCACCCGCGTGTAGCGCCCAATACCGGCTCAAATCATCCCCCATGCACACCAAGCCCGCCAGCAGTTCAGAAGCTGCCGGCGGGCTTTTGTTCTTTATTGAGGGCTTGCGGTGACCGAGCCTTACGCCTCGCGCTCGACCTCGCTCACGCACTCATTTTTGATAGTGCCGACGAGTGCCTGCAGCGCGTCGACCACGTGTGGGCGAATATCCCCGCCAATGAGCACGAGCATGATGTCGTCGCCCACGGCAAGCTCACCGCTCGCCAGCCACACGCGCACGTAGCCAATGCCCGGCATCGCACGCGTCGCCTCGATGGCGTCCTGTACCTTATCGGCATCGAATCCAAACACCATGCCGCCCACCCTGTGTCCGGGCGCCACGCCATCGGTCTCGATGCCGCGCGCCTCGGACTTAGGCGTCGCGCGCACCACGCCGTTGTGCGTCAGGTACATACCGCAGCCAGCCGCCGAAGCATCGGCCTTGGCCTCGCGAAGCCAAACGTCGACCGAAGGCATCGATTTGCCACTCTCAAACATCATTTCTCCCTTTGATTTTCCGGGGCAGTCTTTTTGGGACCGGGCTCTTTTAGCTACCCTCGGGCAATTTATTCCTCGACGGGCGTGAGCACCATGACAGCGCGCGTATTGCTCAGCGACAGCGAACGGCAGGTCACGAGCGTTACGACCTTGGTTGCCGAAGCAGCGCGATCGGTGGCGTCGCTCGCCACGGCCGAGGCGCCGTCGAGCATCTCGGACAGATAATTCGTCAACCCGTCATCGCCCTCAAAGTTGGGCGTGCGCGCTTTGGCGTAGGTGTCCTCGACCACTTTGGTCGCCAGCGGACGCAGCTTATACGTCGCATCGCGCGTGATGTAGTACACGTATTCCATGCTATCGAACGTCGCCTGATCGGTCGTATCCGAGATCACGTTAAACATCGACCCATCGTTCATATGGTGACCGTAGATCGTAGTCTGCTGATCCACCATACCCGGCGCGGTATCGTCGCTATCCAAGAAGATAGCGCCCGAAGCATTGGCCGTACCGTCGAACAGTGTGTTGAGGTACTTGGAGTTGTTGTTAGTCTGCACCACGGGATAGTTGATATTGGTGCCAGGTGCATAGATCCAGCCCACAACCTCGGGATTTGTCTGAGCAAGCGCGTTGAAGTCAATGATCGGCACGCCGCTGGCATCCTTGTCGCTCACATATTGCTTTTCGATCTTTTGATACGACTCGCTCGCCTGCTTGTATCCAATCTGCGCGTTAATGAAGATAGCGGCAGCGGCAACGATCAGGCCGATGCCGATGATGATGAGCAGAATTGGGATGACGGAGCGGCGCTTTTTGCGCGGCAGCTCGGCATGGTTTGACGGCGCAGCATGTGCCGAAGAGCGAGGCGGCTTCTTGGCCGTGTTGTATGACGAGGGACGATATGCAGCCGGCGTATCCTGACGACGATGCGTCGCCGGCGTCACGGGACGCGGCGCACGTGGCTGCTGAGGAGAGGATGTCCGGCCCTGCTGCGGCGCATGGGCCGCTCCCGACTTGGATGGATCGGGAATCTGAGAAGCCTTGAATCGTTTTCCCTGATAGTCGGACATGGCTCTCCTTATACTGCAAATGGACTGGCAGAGCGCTTAGGCGTCAGCCATCTCCTGCTTCATCTTCTCGATAACCTTGCGGTACTCGGGGTCGCAAGCACCCAGAATCTGCGTGGCATAGATGGCGGCGTTCTTGGCACCGTTGATGGCAACGCAGGCAACGGGCACACCCGAAGGCATCTGCACCATCGACAGCAGCGAATCCATGCCGCCCAGGTCGCTCGTCTTCATGGGCACGCCGATAACCGGCAGCGGGGTAAAGGCGGCCACGACACCGCCCAGGTGAGCGGCCTTGCCAGCAGCGGCAATGATCACCTTGATGCCGCGGTCGGCGGCAGTCGAGGCCCACTCGTGGACCTTCGCCGGCGTGCGGTGCGCGCTCGCGATCACGAGCTCATAGGGCACGCCCAGCGCCTCGAGCTCGGCGGTGCAACCTTCCATAACGCCCAGATCGGACTTGGAGCCCATGATGATCCCGACAACCGGCTTCTGATCTGCCATAAACAAAGACCTCCTGTTGAGAGCGGTGACGCAGCGAATCCGCGACCCTTAACTACTGAGAGTAGTATAGCTGCTCCCGTCCCTGCGGTCTTTGTGGTGGCGGCTGAGCCTTTCCCTCGGGAACTGGGCTTCGCGAAGTTTCCCGAGGGAAAGGCTCAGCCGCCACCCTGCGACCTTCCGGCTATTGCCATGACGTACGTTGGCTGAATTTGGTTGGAATGGAAGGTTGACGGAGGGTGGTGGGCAGTTAGTTCAGATACGTATTTTTTAACCGTGCCTCTTGGCGCTGATAGAGTGGTTTGAAGTCACTTTGAGCCCCATGACGACCTTTCTCGCCCTTATATGAGCGTCTCCACCGGTTTAGAAAGTCAAATTCAGCCCAATCGGGCTCAAGTCGGCCTTTACACACCCTCTGAAAAATACGTATCTGAACCAACTGTCCAAGGGCATGTTTCGACCCGGCAAAAGGCCTCCCTGGCGAATGAAAATTCGCCAGGGAGGCCCCACACAAAACGTGGGCTCTGTCGTTCGAACGAACGACAGAGCCCACGCTCACTTTTTATTCAGCCCTAGTCATCGCGCAAAGCCCCTTCTGCAGCACACGGTGTAGCCGAGCTACCGCAGGCCGGGGCGGGGGAGC
>CAKUHP010000043.1 GCA_934658705.1 uncultured Collinsella sp.
GTGCGCCATCGGGTGATGCCGGTGGTGGCGCAGCGCAACGCAAACGTCTGCAAGACGATTGGTGCCGCCTGCGAAATCCTGGGCGACGAGGACGCGTTTCTGTCTCAGCTTTCGGCACAGGCATTTCGAAGCTGCCTACGCAAGGAGGCGGCAGGTGCGCTGGTCCTCGATGCGCGCCGTCTTGCCGCGGCCGAGGTGGTGATCGCGCGGCGTATTGTGCGGTTGGCGATTAAGCGCATCGACCCCGATGCTCGGCCGGAGATGCGGCATGTGGAGCGTGTGCTCGCCTGTGTTGCCGAGGGCGCGGGTTCGGTCACGCTGCCGGCGGGAATCGATGCACGCGTGGAGTTTGGCATGCTGGCGTTCAAGGCCCCGGCGGCACGTGAGGGTTTAGTCGCCGACTGGATCTCCGTTCCCGGTCGCCTGTCACTGGGGGCGGGGCGCATGCTGGTAGTAGAGCCGATGGCTGTTGAGCCGGGAAGCGATATCGTGCGCTGCGCTCGCGAGCTTGCGGCCGCCGGAGAGGTGGCCGCTATGGTGGATGCGGCGGCCTTAGGTTTTGCCGACCGCGATAGTGAGCGGATGCTGGCAGGCTCACGCGGGGAGATTCCCGCCGAGGCTCGATTGGCGCGTCTGTGGGTGGATAGCCCCGTGCCGGGGGATGTAATGTGTCCGTTGGGGATGAACGGCCGAAGCAAAAAGGTGTCCGATCTGCTGAACGAGGCGCGCATTCCCGTTTCCGAGCGCTCTGGCGTACCTGTGGTAAGAACAGCTCCGGGGGGATCCGTGGTATGGGTCGCGGGCGTTCGCGCTGACGAGCGTTTTAAATGTACGGCAGCGACGCGCGTGGCGTATCTGCTTCGCGTGGTCGATGCGGAATAGCGCCTTGCGAAAGCTATTCTGTGCGACGTTGACGGTGTTCTCGCGCTGATGGCGCACGGGCTGGTAAATATACCCCGTGCGCTGCTAGAATGTGTAGTTCGCGTCCATACGGCGGTGTGTGGGCGATTAGCACAAGAAAGGGTTGTCATGGCTTCTCAACATCCGGATATCGAGAAGGTTCTGTTTACGCAGGAGGATATCGACGGTATCGTCTCTCGTCTGGGCGAGCAGATTACTCGCGATTACGCGGGCAAGGATCTGGTGCTGATTGCGGTCCTGCGCGGTGCCGTGGTCTTTATGGGCGACCTGATGCGCAAGATTGAGCTGCCGACCAACATCGATTTCATGGCTGTTTCGAGCTACGGCGACGGCGTGAAGTCCTCCGGAATCGTGCGTATCATTAAGGACCTGGATATCGACATCCGCGGTCGCGACGTGTTGATCGTCGAGGACATTCTGGACTCGGGCCTGACGCTCAAGTATCTGATGAAGAACCTCGAGAGCCGCAAGCCCGCTTCGCTGGAGGTTGCCGCCTTCCTGTGGAAGGACGTTGAGGACCGTACCTCGGCCGTCACGCCCAAGTATGTTGGAACCCATTGCCCCGATGCCTTTGTGGTGGGCTACGGCCTCGACTATGCCGAGCGCTATCGTAACCTTCCGTATCTGGGCATTTTGAAACCGGAGGTTTATTCGTAAGATGCCCGACGACCGTAACGATAACAATTCCCAGACTCCCCGGGAGCCTAAGATCCCGGGGATGCCCGGAGGCAAGAAGCCCACGCGTACGGGCTGGCTGTATTTTATTTTGGCTTGCGCGCTTCTGGGCTACGCCTTCTTTAACATGGGCTCCGGCTTTGCCAATTCCAGCAATACCGTAAAGCTCGCGACGAGCGAGATGGTCAACGCTATTAAGCAGGATCGCGTCGACGATTTGACGTATACGGTGGTGGACGGCAGTGTGACCGGCCATTACTGGAAGGCGAGCAAGGACAAGGGCGATACGAGCGAGCTCAAGAGCTTCTCCTCGACCTATGTCGGCTCCGATTCGCTTGCCGAGCTTATGGCGGAGCACCCCGATACCAAGTACATCGTCAACACCAATGACCCCGATTTTTGGGGCGACCTGGCGATGAGCGTGCTTCCGACGATCGCCCTGATCGCCATCATGTTCTATTTTATGCGCCAGATGATGGGCGCCAACAACAGGAACATGCAGTTTGGCAAGACCAACGCCAAGACCAACGAAGCCACGCGCCCCAAGGTCAAGTTTGAGGACGTTGCCGGCGTGGACGAGGCAGTCGAGGAACTCGAGGAGATCCGTGACTTCTTGAGCGACCCGGATCGCTACCGCAAGCTGGGCGCCAAGATTCCGCGCGGCGTGTTGCTGGTTGGCCCTCCGGGCACCGGTAAGACGCTGCTGGCCAAGGCCGTTGCCGGCGAGGCGGGCGTGCCGTTCTTTAGCATTTCGGGTTCCGACTTTGTCGAGATGTTTGTGGGCGTCGGCGCCAGCCGCGTGCGCGACCTCTTTAAGGAGGCCAAGTCCCAGGCCCCGTCGATCATCTTTATCGATGAGATCGATGCCGTGGGACGTCAGCGCGGAGCCGGCTTGGGCGGCGGCCACGACGAGCGCGAGCAGACGCTCAACCAGCTGCTGGTCGAGATGGACGGTTTTGAGGAGAGCGAGTCGGTCATCCTGATCGCCGCTACCAACCGTCCTGACATTCTGGACCCGGCACTGCTGCGTCCCGGCCGTTTTGACCGCCAGGTGACGGTCGACCGTCCGGATGTGAAGGGCCGCGAGCAGATTTTGCGCGTGCATGCCGAGAACAAGCCGATGGACGAGGACGTTAAGTTTGAGAAGCTCGCCCAGATGACCGTTGGCTTTACCGGCGCCGATCTGGCAAACCTGCTCAACGAATCTGCGCTGTTGGCTGCCCGCCGTCATCGTTCCGTGATCTCGATGGACGAGGTCGAGGAATCGATGGAGCGCGTCATTGCCGGACCGCAGCGCAAGGGTCGCGTGATGACCGAGGCCGAGCGCACCACGATTGCCTACCACGAGAGCGGTCACGCCCTGGTTGGTCACATCCTGGAGCACTCCGATCCGGTCCACAAGATCTCGATCGTCAGTCGCGGCCAGGCACTGGGCTATACGCTGCAGCTACCGCAGGAGGATCACTTCCTCAAGACTAAGAACGAGATGCTCGATGAGCTCGCCGTGTTCTTGGGCGGTCGCGTTGCCGAGGAGCTTATGTGCGACGACATCACGTCGGGCGCGAGCAACGACCTGGAGCGCGCGACCAAGATGGCGCGCGAGATGGTTACGCGCCTGGGCATGAGCGAGGAGCTGGGCACCCAGGTCTTTGGCGAGGCGCAGCATCAGGTGTTCCTCGGTCGCGACTATGCCGATCATCAGGATTACTCCGAGGAGACGGCGCGTCGCATCGATATCGAGGTCCAGCGCATCATGCGCGAGGCCCATCGTCGTGCGGTCGAGATTCTGGATGCCCGTCGCGATCAGCTCGATCTGATGGCTAGGGTGCTGCTTGAGCGTGAGACCGTCGAGGGCGATGCCGTGAACGCCCTGCTCGACAACGAGTGGGATGCCTACCTTGAGCGCGAGGGCGATATCCTGGCGGCCAAGGAGGAGCGCAACGCCAAGGCGGCCGGTATACCGACCAAGAAGCGTGCGCCTCGCATGAGCGAGGAGGAGCTTGCGGCCGACGCCGCAGCTTTTGCGCAGGCGGCCATGCAGGAGGATGCCGAAGTTGCATCCGGGGCTGTCGGAGATGCCGAGAGCGATGACGAAAAGAACGCCGACGGCAACACTGACGTCGACGAGTAGTTTTTGCTATGAAAGCCTCCGTGGGGAAACCCGCGGGGGCTTTTTGCTTTTGGGCGATATGGGGCCGTCTGTTGATTGGGGACAGACTTAAATGAGCGTTTTCACGCATTTAAGTCTGTCCCCAATCAACATTGCTGCGGCACTTTGCCCGACTAAAGCGTACAATAGCGCCTATGCGAAAGGGGAACAGATGATCAACGAAACTATGTATGCGCGCGGTGCGGAAAGCTCCATCATCCGCGAGATTTTTAGCTACGGCCTTGAGCGCAAGGCGCAGATCGGCGCGGAGAACGTGTTCGATTTCTCGCTGGGTAACCCGAGCGTTCCTGCTCCCGCCGCCGTGGCCGAGTCCATTAAGAAGGCACTTGAGCTGCCGAGCGACCAGCTGCACGGCTACACGCCTGCACCGGGTCTGCCGCAGTGCCGTTCCGCCGTGGCCGAGTCGCTCAACCGCCGTTTTGGCACGAGTTATGAGGGCAAAGACGTCTTTATGACGGTGGGTGCGGCGGCTTCGCTCACCTGCACGCTCAACGCCATCACCAATCCGGGCGATGAGGTTATCGTCATTGCTCCGTATTTTCCGGAGTACCGCGTCTGGATCGAGAAGGCCGGTTGCACGTGCGTCGAGGCGCTTGCCAACGAGGATACATTCCAGCTGAGCGTGGGCAACGTTCTTAAGGCTATTACCGACAAGACGGCGGCGGTCATTATCGACTCGCCCAACAACCCGACCGGCGCCGTGTATACGCGCGATACCTTGACGCGTCTGGCTAATGTCTTGCGAGAGGTCAACGCCAAGCGTGATCCCGAGAATCCGATCATGCTGATCTCGGATGAGCCGTACCGCGAGATCGTCTATGGTGCCGAGGTGCCTTGGGTGCCCTCGATCTACGAACACACCATCGTGTGCTACTCGTATTCCAAGTCGCTTTCGCTTCCGGGTGAGCGTGTGGGCTGGATTTTGGTCCCCAATACGAATCCGCAGGCCGCCCGCTTGATGCCCGCCGTTGCCGGCGCTGCCCGTACGCTGGGCTTTGTGTGCACGCCGGCGCTCTTCCAGCGCGTGATCATCGACTGCATCGATGAGCCGAGCGATGTCGAGGCCTATGCGCGCAATCGTAGAGCACTTACCGATGCACTGGCGGAGTACGGCTACACGTATGTTGAGCCTGATGGTGCGTTCTACCTGTGGGTCAAGGCGCTGGAGCCCGATGCGAACGCCTTCTGCGAGCGTGCGAAAAAGTACGAACTGCTCGCGGTGCCCTCGGATAGCTTTGGTATGACGGGCTGGTTCCGCTTGGGCTACTGTGTGAGTCACGAGACGATCGTAAACTCGTTGCCCGCCTGGAAGCAACTGGCCGACGAGTATCGTCCAAAGTAAAGCGCTCTGCCTACAATGTTTTACGTGAAACGGGGTTTGGTGTTAAGCCGGACCCCGTTGTCATGGACGTTGTGTCATTGGGATGGAGTGGTTTTACGACTGTCGAAGGCTATGCGTACAATGAATATACGCGACGGCCATACTGGATAAGGAGACCTGATGCCCTACCTGCTTTCTTGTGATATCCATACTCATACGATGTTCTCTGCGCATGCGTATTCGACCATTGAGCAGAACATATATTGGGCGGCTGAGCGTGGCCTTCAGGTGCTCGGTTCCGCCGACCATCTGAGTGCGATGGTTACACCTTGCCCCGATGACCTGCGCAGTTTCCAGTTCTTTATCAACCAGGATATCTGGCCGCGCATTTGGAGCGGCGTGCTGTTGCTCCGCGGCGCCGAGGCCGATATCGTTTCGCTGGACGGCAGCTTGTTTGGCGAAGACATTCCCGTTTCGCTCGATATCGCCGGCGATTCGTACAGTCGCCAGCATTCGCTGTTCGAATTGGTGACGCGCAATTTGGATTATTTGGTGGCAAGTGTGCATAATCCGCAGTTTGCCGAGGGCGCGACGCTTGCCCAGACGACCGAGATGTACATCAATGCCCTGGAGCACCCCAAGGTGTTCATGCTGGGCCATGCGGGCCGTTCGGGCGTGCCCTTTGATATCGACGAGGTGCTGCTGGCGGCCAAGGCCAGGCATAAGATTATCGAGATCAATAACCACAGCCTTGAGCACGGCGACGATGCGGAACATTGGGGCGTGTGCCGTAAGATCGCCGAGCGTTGCGCCGAGCTCGGCGTGGGCATTGGCGTTTCGACCGATGCGCACATCGGCATGGCCATCGGCAAGCTCGACCATGCCCGCAAGATGCTCGATGAGATTCACTTCCCGCTGGATTTGATTGTGACGCGCGATCGCGACACGCTGCTGCGCGAGATGGCTGCGGCCGGCGTGTGCGACCTTCGCAAACGCATGTAACGAGAGGCCAATGTGTAATGAAAAAGGGGCGGTCCAGACGGGCCGCCCCTTTTTATGCCGGTAGTTAGCGGCGCTCGAGTACCGCGACGGTCTCGGTATGGTCGGTATGGGGGAACATGTCGACTGGCGTAATCTTGAGCAGCCGGTAGCCGCCGTCGAGGAGCTGGTGTAGATCGCGTTCTTGGGTGACGGGGTTACAGCTGATGTAGGTGATGCGGCGCGGCTTGAGCGCACAGGCGGCATCGAGGAACTCGGGGGTGGAGCCAGCGCGTGGGGGGTCGATGGAAAGAACGTCAACGCGCTCGTTGTTGTCGGCGGCGTCCAGGATGTAATCGGTCGCGTCGTCGGCCATAAACCACGCGTTGCGGGTAAGGCCGTTGAGCTCGGCGTTGCGACGTGCATCGGCGATGCCAGCGGGATTGCGCTCCACGCCGAGCAGCATAATGCCGGCGCCCTTGTCCTGGGCGTCCTTCGCGGCGCACAGGCCGATGGTGCCGCTACCGCAGTAGGCGTCCATAAGCACGTCGCCCTGGCGCAAATCCATGCCGTCGATGGCGAGCTGGTAAAGCAGTTCGGTCTGCTGCGGGTTGGTCTGATAAAACGCGGTGGGGGAGATGTCGAACTCGCAGCCGAGCAGCTGATCGCGCATGCATTCAGCGCCATAGACGATACGGGTCTCCTCGCCCAAGATGGCATTGCCGGGACGTCCGTTAATGTTTTGCGCGACGGTGACAATGCGCGGATCGAGTGCGGCGACAGCCTCAAAGAACTCTTGCGCATGCGGCAGGTCGCGCTGAGCGGTCACGAGGGTAACCATGATCTGGTCGGTGCGCCAACCGCAGCGCACGACGGCATAGCGAAGCAGTCCCAGATGTTTGTCTTCATTAAAGGCGGGAATATGCAGGCGCTCGGCCTCGCGTGCGATGCCATTAAGAATCTGACGAGCCCCGGGAGCCTCAACAGGACACTCGGGCACGGCAACGATCCTATGCGTGCCGCGCTCAAAGAAACCGCAGCGAACGGCACCCTCCTTACCGGGTGCAAACGGAGTGGCGGCCTTATGACGAAAACCACGCGGTGCAGGATACTTGCCCGGGTCGCCCAGGGT
>CAKUHP010000044.1 GCA_934658705.1 uncultured Collinsella sp.
TCGAAGATCTTATTCATACGTTCCTTTCCCCCGGGGATATCTCCCGGAACGGTTATGACTTACATCCTACGCCCCAGCGGGGCGGGTAATTACAGTGGTAACGGCTTTGTTACTCGTCCTTAGCAGTCGACTTAACGGCAGCTGACTTGGCCTTGGTAGTTGCCTTTTTGGCAGCCGGCTTCTTGGCGGCGGGCTTTGTCGCAGCCTTAGCCTTGGTTGCCTTGGTCGTAGCAGCCTTCGCCTTAGTCGGAGTCTTCTTGGCCGCAGCAGCCTTGGGCTTCACCGAGGACGTGCGCTTACGCGTAGCCTTCTTCGGCTCCTCAACCACCGGCGGCTTGTAGCTGCTGGGACCGCGGCGCTTGAGCACCACGCCTGCCAGGCCGGGCACCTTGATCTCGATAGAGTCCATCTGCCCGTTCCAGGGATAGGGCTCGCTCGAGCAGGTGTAGGGCTCCTCGCCGGCGTATCCGCTGCCGCCAAACTCGGGACGGTCGGAATCGAAGATGACCTCCCAGTCACCCTCGCGCGGCACGCCCACGCGGAAGCTCTCGTAGCTCGCCGGGTCAAAGTTGATCAGGATCACCAGGTCGTCGTCCACGTCCTCGCCCTGGCGCACAAAGCTCACGATGGACTGCTTGGAGTTGTCCGCGTCGATCCAGGTAAAGCCGTCGTCGGTGTAGCCGCGCTCGTACAGGGCGGGCTCGGCGGTGTACAGGTGGTTGAGCGCCTTGATAAACGCCTGATGATGCTTGTGGGTCTCGTACTCCTCGGTCAAGAACCACTGGATGGACTCGTAGTAGCGCCACTCGATAAACTGGCCGATCTCGTTGCCCATAAAGTTGAGCTTGGCACCGGGGTGCGTCATCTGGTAGAAGGCCAGCGTGCGCAGGCCGGCAAACTGGCGCCACCAGTCGCCCGGCATACGGCCGATCAGCGAGCACTTGCCGTGCACGACCTCGTCGTGGCTCAACGGGCAGATAAAGTTCTCGGTAAAGGCGTACATGATGGAGAACGTGAGCAGGCCGTGGTTGCCGGGGCGCCACGGAAAATCGGTCTGCATGTAGTGCAGGGTGTCGTTCATCCAGCCCATGTCCCACTTGTAGTGGAAACCCAGGCCGCCATCCTGCGGCGGATAGGTCACGAGCGGCCACGCGGTGGACTCCTCGGCCATCATCATTACGTCGGGGTAGTGAGCCTCGACGGCGCAGTTGACCTGGCGGATAAACGCGCTGGCGTCCAGGTCCTCCTCGGTACCGTACTTATTGAACTTCTTTTGGCCGGGATCGTCGATGCCAAAGTTGAGGTAGAGCATGCTGGATACGCCGTCCATGCGAATGCCGTCCACGTGGAAGTTCTCGAGCCAGTACAGCACGTTGGAGACCAGGAAGGAACGGACCTCGCCGCGGGCGAAGTCGAACTTGTGCGTGCCCCAGTTGGGGTGAATCTCGTGCTCAAACAGCATGTGGCCGTTAAAGGTGGCAAGGCCGTGGGAGTCGGCGCAAAAACCGCCGGGCACCCAGTCCATGATCACGCCGATGCCCGCCTCGTGGCACGCATCGATAAAGTGCATGAGCTGCTGCGGGTTGCCATAGCGCGACGTGGCGGCGTAGTAGCCGGTCGTCTGGTAGCCCCAGGAGCCATCGAAGGGATGCTCCATGAGCGGCATGACCTCGATATGCGTATAGCCCATGTCGCGCACGTAGTCCACGAGCTCCACCGACAGGTCGTCGTAGGTGTAGAACTCGCCGCGCTGCGCGGGGAAGGGATCCATGGGGCCGGGGTAGTTGCCGTACTCGTCCGGCTCGCCCTGCGGCGCGTCGCCGTGGCGCTTCCACGAGCCAATATGCACCTCGTAGATGTTGAGCGGCTGCGACATGTGGTTGTGGCCGGCGCGGCGCTTGAGCCACGCGGCATCGTTCCACTTGTAGCCGTCGAGGGTCCACAGCACGCTGGCCGTACCCGGAGGGCACTCGGCCTTAAAGGCGTACGGATCGGCCTTGTAGAGCTTTTCGCCCTCGTTGGTCTCGATGAGGTATTTATAGAGCTGGCCCTGCTCGGCGCCAGGAATAAAGCCTTCCCAGATAGCGCTCGTATGCACGGGCACCAGCGGGTTGGCTTCCTCGTCCCAGTCGTTAAATTCACCAATAACGTGGACGCTCTTTACGTCGGGCGCCCAAACGCAAAAACGCCAGCCGCGCGTACGGTTCTGCGTATCGGGGTGCGCACCCATCTTTTCCCAGCTGCGCTCCCACATGCCGATGCCAAACAGATAGACATCGTCCTTAGAGAGCTCCGGCGCGTGCGGGGCGGCCTTGCGGGTTGCGGGCTTTTTGGTTACTGGCTTTAGCTTTGTATCGCTCACGTTTGATCCCATCATGACGCGGCAGCGTGTTGCCTTGGTGACTAAATGCGAAAGGTCCAGGGCTGCACGAATCGAAGGGACGGCGATAGTTCTATGATTCGTTCCACCTCGCGTGCTCGGTGGAACTTTCGGCAGAAACTACGATAACACCTGTCCATTACTTTTATGGAGGAAAGTGGTTTTGCGGCGGCTTTTAATCGGTGAGCGCCATGTTTAGACCACTGACAGAATTGCGATGGTAAAACTCTTGACAGTTTTACCAATTAGGGTTTTTAGATTGGTAGTTTGACGTTTGGTAAAACGTTTTTAGCAGGATGTTTACCATTTGACATCGAAAGGTTCGTTTATGTCCCAGACCGCCGCCCCCAACGTTGCTTTTATTTTCGATTGCGACGGCACGCTGGTAAATAGCACCCCCGTTTGGGCCTATGCCCAGCCCGAGTTATTGCGCCGCCACGGCATAGAGGTGACGGCCGACGATTTTGCCCAGTTTGAACACCTGTCGCTCGAGGACGAGTGCCAGGCCTATCACGACACGTGGGGCATTGGTGCCAATGGCGCAGAGGTGTATCGCGAGTTGAGCGAGATCCTCATCGACGGCTACTCCAAGGTACCGCCGCGCGAGGGCCTGCTGGCGTTTTTGGAGCAGGCGAAGGCGGCGGGCATTGCCATGTGTGTGGCCACATCCACGCCTGCTGGTCTGGTTGCATCGGCACTCGCGGGCGCGGGGCTTGACGCCTATATGGAGTTTATTACCACGACGGGCGAGGCGGGGCGCTCCAAGCAGTTCCCCGATGTGTACGAGTTGGCGCTGCGCCGCTTGCAGGAGCGCCATGGGCATGCGTTTGATACCGCCTGGGTGTTCGAGGACGCCGTCTTTGGTCTTAAGAGCTCTGGTGCCGCTGGCTTTAAGCGTGTGGGCATCTATGACCCGTATGGCCGCATGGAGCGCGACGAGGTGCGTGCCAACTGCGAGATCTATATCGACAGCTACGAGGACTTGGACCTGTCCCGCGTGCTGGCGTTTGAGGGTTAGGCGAGAGCCGTGGCTTGCAAAGTACTGGTTGTGTGTGGTTCGCCTGTGGTGGCAAGTGCCGAGTTGCTGCGCCGTCTGGCGGGGGAGTGCGACCACGTTATCGCTGTGGACCGCGGCCTGGATGCCCTGCTGAGCGCCGGGCTGGGATACGACGTATATGTGGGTGATGCCGACACCGTAAGCGACGCCGGTCGCGCGCTGGTCGATGCCGCTGCAGATTTTGAAGTTGAACGTCACGATCCGTACAAGGACTATACCGACTTGGCGTTGGCGCTGGATTCCGTGCGCCGCCGCTGGCCAGGTGCCGAGGTGGTGGCAACCTGTGCCACCGGGGGCCGCCCCGACATGGCACTGAGCGTGCTGGGGCTGCTGGCGGGCTACGATGACGCCCCCGTCTGGATTGCCGAGGACGATGTGACTACCCGCATTCTGCACCCAGGTGAGTCCTGGACCATAGAAGGCGCCAACGGCAAGACCTTCTCCATCATCGCCATCGCCCCCAACACCGAAGTCAGCGAGCACGGCCTAGAGTGGGAACTAGATCACGCCCAGCTAACCTTACTAGCCGACACCGGCATCAGCAACATCGTGCGTTCAACCGCAACGATCACCGTCCACACCGGCACCGCCATCGCCTACCTACTCCATTAGGGATTTTTGGGACTGGCCTTAAAATTGCGCCATGGCCGAAGGCCAGGGTGAAATTTTAGGACCTGTCCCAAAAATCCCGTAAGAAAAACTTCCAACAAAAACCTCTTGCATCAAAGAAAGTCTTCCCCTATAGTACTACCTCGTCACGGGGGCGTAGCTCAGCTGGGAGAGCGCTTGACTGGCAGTCAAGAGGTCAGGGGTTCGATCCCCCTCGTCTCCACCATCGTGAATGCAAGGCCACTCAATTGAGTGGCCTTTTTATTTCTAAACTCTCAGACTCCCATCTGGGGATTGACTCTCGTTGTGCGTGTTCGAAACCACCACATCGATGTTTACCTCCAAGTGGAAGATTATGTGTCGACGCCCCATTTACTCCAAAAAGTTCATAACCAGAGAGACCATAGATTCTTTTTCTTCAGGTCTAGACTCGGCTATCATGAGCGCGACGGCTACAAGCGTGCTGTCTGCGATTCGTTTGTCTAAGCCGCGAAAAAGCAGTCCGTTGCAATCTAGATAGTAGAGAAAGAGGCTGCATCCGATGCGCTTGTTTCCGTCGAGAAATGAATGGTTTTTGATGATGAGGTACAACAGATTTGCTGCCTTTTCCTGAACGGATTGATAGAGGTCTTGGCCACCAAACGACTGGTTGATTACCGAGATACTGCTGCGGAGGGACTGATCTTTTTCTACGCCAAACAGGTCGCTCGTAAATCGGCTGCGCATTTGGGCTATTAATTTCATACAGAGCTCGTATTCGAGTGTGTATATCCCAGTTTGTCCCTTGGGCCGATCAATGGATTCACGATCGTACTCATCGAGCAGTTTAAAGACATCTATATAGCTCTCAACAATATCGAGTATCTCGCGAGAACCGAGGTCGTCGGGTAGACGTTCGATAATCTGAGCGACTGTCCCTAGTTGCTCGAGCCTACGTTCGTTTTCAACGTGTCCTTGAATAATAAACTTGTGGAGCACATTGGTTGCCCAGCGACGGAATTCAATACCGCGTTGGGATTTAACGCGGTATCCAATGGACAATATCATGTCTAAGCTGTAATGATCAGTTTGATATCTTTTACCGTCAGCAGCAGTTGTCGCAAATTTTGCGACAACTGAATCATCGTCGCTTAATTCCTCCTTTAAAGCGTTATTGATATGCTTGCCGATTGTTTTGACATCCCTATCAAACAGCGCTGCCATCTCATTTCGGGTCAGCCATACAGTTTCGCTTCCTTTGTCAATTACAACAGGAATCGTGACCTCTCGGTCGTTGGATTCAAAGAGAACAATCTGATTGCCATTCATTTTCGCGCTCCACATCAATCCATTGGGCACATGCATGTCCAATTCGATACTCGATTGTCTGCCGAACTTTATGGGTGTCGGCCAGCAGGGGCGCGTACCTGCCTAAGGGCTCTGAGTGACGGTCGCTGCGAATAAAGCATCCATCTCGCCGATACGTACCATTGGGGGCCTCCGCACCGGCTCACGTTGCCCGTATACCATTTACTCTATTATATCAGATATAGAACGCATGTTCTATATGCATTCTCTTCCATTTTTGGAGAGCCTCGCACTGGGAGACGCGATCGTCAACCTCTTCCCATAATCCGTATGCCCACATCTAGCTGCACCCCAAAAGTTATCCAACAAACCACCCCAAAATGCGTTGACTCTGTAGCCAGGTGTGCCTGTTGTGCGATAAGCATCTTCGCAATGCGACGCCCACGCCAACACCCTCAAAATGTTGCGCAATTTACTTCCGGCTTTTGTACTTTGTTTGTTAGACATTCACAGCCCCGTCACCACATCGCAGCGCCATTTTGTCAGTATCTCGCCCGGTTTTTATCGAACCCCTCTCATTCACCTGCGGCAATGCGAATAATCTGGCAGAACAACCCCCCCCCCGGCGCTGCAAACAAGTGAGATGTTGTCCAACACATCCCAAATTTGGTTCCCTAATTCCTTGTGCTAGGATACCTAACGTTACATGGGTTCAACTGTGCTTACGGCTCCAATAGGGCGCTGCGCACAGGGTCGATCAGCATCCGGCCGTAACGGCGGTGCCAGAAACACCACGAGCTCCAATAAAGTTGCCATGCGCAAAGGCTGCAAGTGATGACAAAGGTCTTAACCGTCGTTCTCGCAGACATTCCGCAATGGCAAAACGCAGTACGCCTTAGCTGTTTGCGTGCGTTCCAGTTTTGTACCCGCTTGACTGGGCCGCACGCAGCCAGCTGGGGATGCGGTCATTTTGCGATACACGTCCGCGTCTCTAGCAACTGCATTTATACATACCGTTCACGGTGGGGCAGAGCCACGTGCTTGTCTAACTGGGCTCAGGGTTTGAATATGGAGCGCCTTCGCGCACAAGCGCCCTGGCGTAGCCATACCCAAACCCCGTGAGCCACACGTAAGACAGCAAGGGGGTGGTGCTCGTGTGGTATGTGATTCAGGTCATTAACGGTCGCGAAGACGTAATGCGCGAGCGCATCGAGCGCATGGTGCCGGCTGGTGCCATGCAAGAGCTCTTTTATCCCCAATATCAGACCGAAATCAAGGTACACGGCGAATGGGTCAACACAACCAAGCCGTTGTTCCCCGGTTATCTTATCTGCGATACGGCAGACCCCCGAACCGTGCAACAGTATCTGCTGCGCATGGACGACTTTGCCCGGGTGCTATCCCAGGACGGTCAGTTTGTGCCGCTGGCAAAAGAAGAGACCCAGCTCATTGGCAGCTTTACCCATAAGGGAGACAGGGTAGTGCCCATGAGCGAGGCCTTAAAGGACGGCGACCAGGTCGTAGTGACGGCCGGTCCGCTGCTGGGCCACGAAGGCCTGATCAAAACCATTAACAGACGCAAGAGCACTGCCTATTTGGAAGTCGACCTGTGCGGCCGACGCGTAACCACCCGCGTGGGCCTCGCGGTGCTTTCCAACGAGCAGCGCATCATGCGAAACCTCAAAAAGGCGATCGCCTAGCTGCAGGCGACTGTTTAACGGAACAGGGAGGATCCTCGGGGGCGGGGACGTAGGCAACGGGATCAATAGGGAAGAGTAGAAGAGATTTGAACACCGAATCTA
>CAKUHP010000045.1 GCA_934658705.1 uncultured Collinsella sp.
TCGCGCTTGGCCCACTTGCGGCGCAGGCGGGCGTTCTTGCGCAGGCGGTTGGCGAACTGCTCGGACTCGGGGATGAGTACGGGCAGCGGCTTGCCGTCGCCCAGGTCGAGCGTGGCGGCGGGCTCGGGCATGGCGGGCGCGGCGGCTTCGTCGTTGATGGCGTCGCCAACATCCTCAGCCTCGCCCGCGGCATCCGTGCTGGTCGCAGCCTCAAACGCCGCCGCGGCGTGGTCGAGCGAGGGCCAAACCTCAACGGTGGCCTCTTCGTTATTGGGCATGACGGCGATGGAGCACTCGGGCTCGGCGTGGAACGCACGGGCCAGCAGCCCATCGCGGGTGAGCGCGGCGACCGGCGCCGAAGCGAGTTCGGGCGCGCGGCGCAGCTCGCCGATCAGCGTCATGGCGTCGTGCATGAGCGAAAGCGGGGTCTCGGTCGTATTCGCGACGAGGGCGGCGCCGGCGACAGCGCCCGCGTGGTCCAGCACGGTGGCGGGCTTGGCGGCGCAAAAATCGACAAAGCGCTTGTAACCGGCGCACTTGACCATGCGCTCGGCGGTCTTGCGGGAGGCGGGATCGATGTCCACGGCAACGATGCGCGCCTGACGCTCGCGTGCTGCGGTCTCGCGCTCGCGCGCCTCGGCGAGCAGCTGCTCCCACAGGGCGGTGTCGTGTAACTGCCAGCCCTCAAAGCCCCAGTGCTCACGAGCGGCGCCCGGAGCGCGATCGGTCAGGATGTTCACGGCCTCCAGCAGCAGGCCGCCGCCGGCGCACGAGGCGTCGATCAGCGTGGGCAGGGCCTCGTTTTCGTAATCGTCGGCCGTCAGCTCGCGCTCGCACAGCGTGGTCCAGCCAACCTGCGCCAGCACCAGCGCGGCGTAGTCGGGGCGCAGCACGTGCGTGCCCTCGCCAGCGCGGGTCGCGGCGGGCGGCAGGCGCTTGAACAGCGGGTCGCCCGAAAGGTCCAGGCTGATGCTCGCGCGGCGCTGACGCAGCGAAAGCAGCAGGTGAACGTCGGGGTCGGTGGCGTCGACGTCGGCGCGGTGGCCCGTGGTCTCGGCCAGGCGGTCGCACAGCGCGTCCTTGGCGCGCAGGGCCGAGAAACGTGTGTTGCGCAGCTGCTCGGTCACGCCGCGGGCGGTGATGGCGATGGTGGCGCCCGGGCGGACGATGCTCTCCCAGGCGATGTCGTACACGCCGTCGTACAGCTCGTCGGCATCCTGCGCCTCAAAGCGCCCGAGCACTACGAACACGCGGCTGGCCAGGCGCGACCACAGACAGGCGCGGTAGCCCTCTTCGAGCTCGCCCTCAAACGTGGCGCGGCCCTTCAGGCGGCGGACATGCGAAAGCCCGAGCCGCTTGAGCTCGTCGGCGAGTGCGGATTCAAAGCCCTCGGGGCAGCTTGCGTAAAATTCCATGGGTGACCTCTCTGGTTGCGTCGCTCCATTATATGATGGATGCTTCGTTTGCTCTCGCCCTCGAAAGGAACCCATATGATTGATGCGTGCCCCGATTCCGCCGTGCTCTTTTTTGACGTGGACGGCACGCTGACGTTTTTTGATCCCGACGATATGACCGACAAGGACTTTTCGGCGGTTCGCCCCTCGCGGGCGGTCATCGAGGCGTTTCATCGTCTGCGCGATGCGGGGCACAAGGCGTTTATTTGCACGGGTCGTCCCCTGTGGCTCATCGCCGATAGCCTGCGCGCACTGGAGCCTGCGGGTATCGTGGCCATGGCGGGTGCCACGCTCGAGGTCGAGGGCCGCGTGGTGCATGAGGACTGCTTTGACGAGGATGTTATCGCGGAGCTCGCGCGTCGCATTTCTGTGGCGGGCGGCGAGGCGTTGTTCGAGACGAACGGTGCCACCTATTCACTTGAGCCAGTTGGTGTCGAACAGTCATTTCTGCTAGGCGCCGGCGTGGTGCACAGCGTCGAGGAAATGCGCGTCGACGGTCGTTTGCGCGTGGGCAAGGTGTGCCTGAATGCACCTAACCTGGCGCGCGTGGCCAACGACGACGGCTTTATCGAACGCAACTTTGAGCTGTGCAACACCGGCGGGGAAAACCGCGAGCTGAGCCCCAAGGGCATCGATAAGGGCGTGGGCGTGGCGCGGGCGCTGGAGTATCTGGGTCGCGCCGATAACGCGCGCACCTTTGGCTTTGGCGATTCGGGCAACGACCTGGGCATGCTCGCCGCCGTCGAGACGGCCGTAGCCATGGGCAACGCCATGCCCGAGGTCAAGGCGGTCGCCGACTACGTGACCGACGATGTCGCCCACGACGGTACCGTCACGGCCATGCGCCACTTTGGCTTGATTTAACGCTGCGCGCGTCCCAGGCACCGCATCTCGCCGTTCAAGCCGTGGCTCGCGTACCAAAGTACGCGTCGCTCCTCTTTCACGACGACCTGCGGCACCTGGAACACGCTCGCTGACGTTTGCTCAACTAATAATCACCGCCTTTGTATGCTCAATCGATTTATCAAACCAAACGGTAACGTGTTTATACCGTTCGCCGAGAAGATAAAAACCCGCAGCTCACGCCTTGATAAACATAGGTAAAGTGTTTAGCAGTTTATCGGCCGTATGCAAACGAAAGGAATCAGGCAGATGGCAATCAAGGTGTTCGCTGACGGTGCAAACCTCGAGGGCATGCTCGACATGTACGAGAACGGCAACGTTCAGGGTTTCACGACCAACCCGTCCCTTATGAAGAAGGGCGGCGTGACGGATTACCGCGCGTTTGCCAAGGAGGTCCTGGCCCACATCACCGATGTGTCCGTGTCGTTTGAGGTCTTTGCCGACGACGCCGAGACCATGGAGGTCGAGGCTCGCGAGATCGCTACCTGGGCCGAGAACGTCTACGTCAAGATTCCGTGCGTGACCACCAAGGGCGAGTCCACCGCCGAGCTGGTCCGCAAGCTTTCGGCCGACGGTATCAAGGTCAACGTCACCACCATCTTCACGCCCGAGCAGGTCGACGAGATGGTCGAGGCCGTTGATGCCGAGACGCCGTCCATTATTTCGCTCTTTGCCGGCCGTATCGCCGATACCGGCGTCGATCCCATTCCGTTTATGACGGAGTCGGTCAAGAAGGCCGCCGCTAAGCCCAACTGTGAGGTCCTGTGGGCGTCCACGCGCGAGCTCATTAACATTTACCAGGCCGAGGCCTGCGGTTGTCAGATCATCACGGTGCCCAACAGCATCCTGGCCAAGCGCAAGAACATCGGCCGCGATCCGTACGAGGTCTCGCTCGACACCGTTCGCGGCTTTGCCAAGGATATCGCCTCGCTTGGCTTCCATATCCTGCCGTAACGCGAACACTGACTACGCCGCGGGCTGTTCGCCCCGGCCTTTCCTTTCCCTATCGCTCACGCGCTCCGCGAGGGTCGCGCTAGGCAAAGGAAAGGCCGGGGCTGCAGACACGAGCTTGCCAGTAGGTTGGTGCTTTGTCTCCATATCCTGCCGTAGGTAAAGGTACCCCCGCCTGCGACGTGCAAAATTGAGAGTATTCAGCAAGGTAAAGGCTTTTACCAGTTAGATAAAGTACGGAACAGCCCCCGTTTTGGCTCTGACGACGCTTAAGCGGGGGCTGTATTTGACTTTATTACCTCTGAGGGGCGTTCGGAGCGGCGGAAATTGCAGAATACTCGCGATTTTGCACATCGCGAGAGGGGGGACCCTTGCTTTGGCGGTTTATTCGCGCCGCACGAGCCCAGGTCGGTGCTGCCTCTTTGATGGGGCGGCACCTTTTTTGTTGCCGGCGTAAGCGGGTGGACGACGACAGCGGGGCCGTGTCCCCACTCGCACGGATATCTTCGCCTTCGGGACATGTTGCGCAACAAGTTTGGTTGCCTTGGGCCTAGCCTTGAATTGCGAAAGGAAAACGAAAGGAAGGAGACCTCATGTTCTGCCCTAAATGCGGTACCAAGAACGTTGACGAGGCCAGATTCTGTGTGGCTTGCGGCAATCCGCTCCCCGCGGTAGCTGTTGAAACCGCCCCATTACAGTCTGAAATATGCCATCGATAAATGTCGATGGCGAGCATTCGACGCATTGCCTACGATACGGGCAAGCCCCGAGGGGCCGCCGATCGGGCGCCTCCGGATGGCCGTCTGCCCCTGCCCCGTAGAGGGCCCGGGGGGTGTTGCCACCGGGGGCGCTCGCCGCTCCGGACGACTGATAGGAAACTGCCGGGCGCAAGCGCCACGGCCAGGTAATGTGGGTGTCGCAGGGAGGGGTTCCGATCGGCCTACCGATTGGAGGATACCACCGTGGCACCACCCAGAATGCCGGAAGCCGTCATCGGGCTCGATGTCGGGAAATCATCCCATTGGGCATGCGTCGCGACCCGGGACGGCGAGATACTGCTGAGCGCCCCCGTCGCGAACAGGGAGCGCGACCTGGACTCGCTGTTCGGCCGCTTCCCCGACGCGCTCGTGGTCGTCGACCAGTCGCGCAACATAGGCGCTCTCGCGCTCGCCCGTGCAAAGGCGGCCGGGATGGCGGCGGCGTACCTGCCGGGACTCGCGGCGCACGGGGCCGCCAGGCTCTTCGCCGGCGACGCCAAGACCGACGAGCGAGACGCGATGGTCATCGCGAAGACGGCCCTGGGCATCCCCGACGCGCTCCTGCCGGTCGGGGACCCGGGCCCGACGATCGCGGCGGCGAGGGCGCTGGCCGCCCAGAGGAACTTCCTGACCTGCGAGAACACCAGGAGCAAGAACCGGCTGCGCAGCATCCTGCTGGAGTCGTGCCCCGCCTTCGAGGCGCTGGTCGACCTGTCCGACGGCCCCCAGCTGAGGCTCATGGCATCCCTCGGCGGGGCCTGGTCGGTAGCAGACGCCGGCTCCCGCAGGGCGGCGGCGCTCACGCGCGGGGCGGCGCGCGGCAAGATCGAGGCCCTCGTCCGCTCGACGGCCTCCTCGACAAGGCCGGATGCGGCGGCCATCGCCGCCGAGGACCGTGCGGTGAAGCTGCTCGCGCGCAGAATATCCGAGAACTCGGCGGAGATCGAGGCGATCACGGGGGAAATATCCGCCCTCCTCGAGGGCGACGATACCTACCGATGCCTCCTGACGGTGCCGGGGATCGGTCCCAAGACCGCTTCCGAGCTCGCGATCTCCATCGATATTGAAGACTTCCCAAGCCACGACAGGCTCGCGTCGTACTGCGGCCTGGCGCCGCGCAACCGCCAGTCGGGAACCTCGATCTCCTCGGTGACGGCATCGCGCCAAGGCAACAAGAGGCTGAAGAACCTGCTCATATTCTCATGCAACTGCCTTACCCGGACAGAAGGGAGATGGGGCGATTACTACACCAGGTGTCGAGAGCGGGGCATGTCGCACGGCAAGGCGCTCAAGGCGCTGGCGCGAAAGAGGCTGAAGGTCATCTACGCGATCATGCGGGACAGGGTGCCCTACGCCGCCTAGTCGAAACACTCCGAACAGATTGGAGACCACCGGCCGAATGGTCTGGCGTCAGCATGCCGCGATTCAGCCGCGCGGACGGCATTCTCCAGTTGACAAAACTATAGGAACACCCCCCTCGGGCGAAACCGGTAATCCGGCTGTAGCCTCAGACATGGCACCTGGTGTCGCGCCCACTCAGCAAAGCGCGGCATCCAAGTCCGCCAAAATGCCCGGTGCCAAGAATAAGACTCCAATTTTAATTGGTGTCGCAGTCGTCATTGTCGCGTTCGTGCTGAACGTTGCCTTCTTTGTCATGCCTGTGCTTAAGGGGGTGCAGGCGGGTGATGTGATCAAGTTTGGCTCCTATGAGCAGGACGGCGATATCTTAAACGGCAAGGAGCCCATCGAGTGGCGTGTCCTGGAGGTCGAAGGCGACCGCGCCTATGTCGTGAGCGAGAAGGGCCTCGATGCTCATGCATTCAACGAAGATGCGGATGACGGCAACGACTGGAACTCCTCCGACCTCAAGGCGTGGCTTGAAGAGGACTTTGCTTCCCAGGCGTTTACGGACGATGAGATGAATGAGATTGATGGAACCCCCACACTGCTTTCCGATGATGAGGCGTATAGATACTTTTATTCTGACGAGTGTCGTATCTGCATGCCGACCCAGCAGGCCGTGAACAATGGGGTCCGGAAAGATGATCACAGCGGTGCGTGCAGCTGGTGGCTTCGCTCGCCGGATGACGATTCGTTTCACGCAGCCGGTGTCACTTCAGACGGCGGTGTGGGCTCCGGTGGCATCTGCGTGGACAACGCCGTCCGCCCCGCTTTATGGATTAATCTGTAATCTAATAATCTTCTAAATCTAGAACTATCATGCATCCAAAACGATCCAGCTCCGAGTTAGGAGTCATCGCCAAGGCAAAAGCCGTTCCTCGATAAATATCGCCCCGGCTCTCAATCGTGAGAGCCGGGGCGTTTCGCTATTGCGGGACTGTCAGACTTGCAAGTTTTTGTCATCACGTGAGAAGAACTTGCAAAGTTTGCAAGTTCTTTCCATCGAGTGAGAAAAACTTGCAGGCTGAACGACGGATGCGCCGGCTCGCCCTTGCTGTTACTTGCCCTGCACCATGGTGAGAGAGATCTTTTTGCGGTCGCGGTCGACCTTCTCGACCCATACCTTCACCGTGTCGCCGACGCGCACCACGTCGCTCGGGTGCTTGACGAAGCGGTTGGCGAGCTTGGAGATGTGCACGAGGCCGTCTTGGTGCACGCCCACGTCGACGAAGGCGCCAAAGTCGACGACGTTGCGCAC
>CAKUHP010000046.1 GCA_934658705.1 uncultured Collinsella sp.
AGTCCCCGCGATGGGCCCATAACAAAAAAGCTCCCATTGCTGGGAGCTCTTTCATTTAATGGTGCGGGCGAAAGGACGTCCGCGTATCCGCTTCGCGGATCCGCACCGGCTTCGGCCGCCTGCCGGCGTCCTCGCCAGCTCGCTAAAAACGCTCCGCGTTTTCTTGACGCTCGCTCCTTCGCAGGTTCAAGTCCCCGCGATGGGCCCATAACAAAAAAGCTCCCATTGCTGGGAGCTCTTTCATTTAATGGTGCGGGCGAAAGGACTTGAACCTTCATGGGGTTGCCCCCATACGGACCTGAACCGTACGCGTCTGCCAATTCCGCCACGCCCGCGTGCAGGAATTAGAATAACGGAGCGCCGCTGCGAACGCAAGAACTATTTTTGAAAAAGTTTGCAGGCATTTTCCCAGGCGGCTTGAGCGATTGATTCGGCATCCTCACCGGTGCGGTCAACACGGTCGTTGACCAGCGCGTTTGCAGTGATGGAAATCATTGCGGGCTCGCACTCAAGACCGCGGATGGGCTCTGGAGCCATGTAAGGACAATCCGTCTCGAACAAAATTCGATCGAGCGGGGTTGCCGCGAATGCCTCGCGCACGTCGTCGTTGCGCTTAAAGGTAGCCGCGCCGCCGTAAGCGATGTAGCAACCCAGGTCCACAAAACGTTCCATCGTGGCGCGGTCCTCGCCAAAGCAGTGCAGCACGCAGCCCGCCTGAGGCACACCCACCTCGCGCAGCACGTTGTACGCGTCCACGTGCGAGGTGCGCTCCTGGTCCGTGTCCTCATGGCGCAGATGCAGCTCAACCGGCACGTTGCGACGCACAGCAACCTCGAGCTGACGCGCCATGCAGTCAATCTGCACGCCATGGGGCGCCGGCGCGATATCGTCGTCGTAATCCATGTGGTAGTCCAGGCCGATCTCGCCGATACCGACGCACAGGGGATCATCGAGTGCCGCCACAATCTGGGCATGAATATCGTCCGTATAGTCCGGGGCGCCATACGGATGCACACCAGCGAGATACTTTATCTGCGGGATATCTTGCATCGGCAGTATTTCGCGAACCAGCCAGTCGCTATAGTCCGCGACGCTACGTTTATCGGCGATGGGGTCGAAAATCGTCACCAGCAGGTCAACGCCCGCCGCCTTGGCGCGCACGAGCGTCTCGGGCACCTCCTTGCCCCAAAACGAGAGCAGGTGCGCATGCGTATCGGCAAGCGGCGCAAGCGGCTCCGGACAAGCAACCGTTTTCTTTTTCTTGGTAAACGTCACGCGTTCGACACTAGGCGTCATGGGAAAGCTCCTGGGCCAGACGGACAAAGTCGACAACATCGAGCGTCTCGGCACGCGTGGTGGGTGCAATGCCGCAAGCCTCAAAGGCGGCATCGAGCACGTCTTTGGCAAAGCCGTTGGCGCTCATGGAATTGCGGATGGTCTTGCGGCGCTGGGCAAATGCAGCGTCGACCACACGTGCCACATACTCGCGATCGAGGCCCTCGGGCACCACGCCGTCAACACGGTCGATACGCACGACGGCAGAGTCCACGTGCGGCGCCGGCATAAAGCAACGCGGCGGCACCTCAAAGCGACCCGTCACCTGCGCATACAGGCCGAGTTTTGCCGTGTAGCCGCCATAGGTCTTGTTACCGGGCGTTGCGGCAATGCGATCGGCGACCTCCTTTTGCACCATGACCACGGCGCGCTTGAGCGCGGGCATCGTCTGGAAGAATTGCAGGATGATCGTCGCCGCCACGTTATAGGGCAGGTTCGCGACAAACACCGTGGGCTCGCCATCAGCAGCCTGCTCAATCTGCTCCGGCGTCACCTTGAGCGCATCGCCCATGATAAAGCGGAAGTTGGCATAGTCGGCGGCATGCGCATCGAGCACCGGTTCGAGCTCTGAATCGGCCTCGATCGATGTGACGCACGCCGCCTCCTGCAGCAGCGCAAGCGTAAGCGTACCGACGCCCGGACCCACCTCGAGCACGCGCTCATCGCCCGTAAGCTCGGCGAGCTCGCAAATGCGCTCGATCACATGGTTATCAATTAGGAAGTTCTGGCCCAGGCGATGCTTGGTCGCAAGGCCAAACTCCTCTAGCAGCTCCCTGGTTGCCGTAGGGTTTGCCAAGGGCGAAGTTGTCATGGTTGCCTCCTTAACATGGTGGCTGCATCGTAAAGCAAAAGGGCATGGACCGTTGTGGCCATGCCCTTACAGCTAAACTGCAAATTGCCGATATGGCGCTCGCGCGGCGTCTTAGCCCAGACGCGGGAACAGCGGATCGCCCTTCTCGACGGGCTGGCCGTCAGCAAGCAGACCCCAGGCACAGATGCCCTTGAGGTCGTCGCTCGTGGCCTCGTCCTCGCAGGACAGGCGGCGCAGAGCCTCGACAGAAGTCTGGGGCATGAGCGGCATCAGCAGGTGAGCGGCAATGCGGATTGCCTCGAGCAGGTTGTAGATCACAAACGCCAGCTCGTCAGCCTTGGCCTCGTCCTTGGCAAGCGCCCAGGGCTCGGAGTCCTCGATGTAGTGGTTGGCGGCGTGGATGAGTTCCATGACCTCGTCCTTTGCTCCGCCGTAATCGAGCACGTCCATCTTGGCCATGTAGCGCTCAACCAGGCCGTCGGCGATCTTTGCCAGCGGGTTATCGAACGCATCGGCAGACGCCGGCTTAGCCGGCGCGCAACCATCAAAGTACTTGCCGCTCATGTTGAGCGAACGCGAGATGAGGTTGCCCCAGCTGTTGGCCAGGTCGGCGTTGTAGACCTGTTCCATGCGATCGAAGCTGATGGCACCGTCGGTGCCGGGAACCACGTCGGTCATAAAGTAGTAGCGATAGCCCTCGACGCCCAGCATGTCGATAACTTCCTGCGGGGCGATAGCGTTGCCACGGCTCTTAGACATCTTCTCGGCCTTGCCGGTCTCGGCATTGCGCACGGTCAGGAAGCCGTGGGCAAAGACGTGCTCGGGCAGGGCCTCGCCGATAGCCATGAGCATGGCCGGCCAAATAACGCAGTGGAAGCGGATGATGTCCTTGCCCACGATGTGGAACTGCGCAGGCCAGCGATAGGCAAGTTCGGCGCGGGCCTCATCGGTGTCGACGCCGTAGCCGACGGCCGTCATATAGTTGAGCAGCGCGTCGAACCACACGTAAGTCACGTGGCCCTCGTCAAACGGGACCTGAATGCCCCAGTCAAAGCTGGTGCGGCTCACGGAAAGGTCGTTGAGGCCGCCCTCGACAAAGCTGCGCACCTCGTTCATGCGGAACGCGGGCTCAACAAAATCGGGATGCTCGTCATAGAGCTTGAGCAGCTTGTCCTGGAAGGCGGAAAGCTTAAAGAAGTAGGACTCCTCCTGCACGCGCTCGAGCGGACGGTGGCAATCGGGGCAGAGGTGCTGACCGACGCTGCCGTACTCCTCGTCGCCCTTCTGGACCTGCGTGTCGGTGAAGTAGGTCTCGTCGGGCACGCAGTACCAGCCGTCATAGCTGCCCTTATACAGGTAGCCGGACTCCTTCATGCGCTCCCACAGATACTGAACGGCATGATGCTGGCGCGGCTCGGTGGTGCGGATGAAGTCGTCGTTGGAGATCTCGAGCTTGCTCCAAAGCTCCTTGAAGTGCGGAGCCTGGCTGTCGGTCCACTCCTGCGGCGTCATGTCGTGCTTGGCTGCGGCCTCGGCGACCTTCTCGCCGTGCTCGTCCATGCCGGTCAGGAACTTGACGTTATAGCCGGCGGAGCGACGATAACGGGCCTGAACGTCGGCGATGATGGTGGAATAAGCCGTGCCCAGGTGCGGATCGGCGTTGACGTAGTAGATAGGCGTCGTGATAAAGAACGAAGGCTTGGTTTGATCCATGGGGTCTGTCCTCCAGAAAAACGTTGCATACAGAGGATGATTCTAGCGCAAGGGCTGGATATCCTCCATCTATTGCATATCGAGCACCATGGCATAGACATCGCGCTTGCGGCGCGAGTACTTCTGCGACAGGCGCTTGGCAACCGCGGAGGCGGGCTCTCCCTCCTCGAGCGCGGCGCGGATGTCCTCGCGCAGAGCCTCATCGGGGTCTGCCGCCGCGATGCCAACCGGTGCGATGCCGGCCTCCTCGTCCTCGCTTGGCGGCGCGATGACCAGCGCAATCTCGCCCTTTACCTCACCGCGGCCGCGCAGCTCCTCGGCAAGCTGGGCGGCGGACCCGCGCAGGACCTCCTCGTGCAGCTTGGTAAGCTCGCGGCAGACGGCGACCTCGCGCTGGGGGAAGACCTCGGCCACGGCCTCGAGCGTCGCCGCGATGCGATGTGGAGACTCGTAGAAGATGAGCGCGCCGGGCACCACGGCGAGGCGCTGCAGCCGACGCACGCGCTCGCCATGCTTGCGGCCCAAAAAGCCCTCAAAGAAGAAATGCTCGCAGGGAATGCCGGACGACACGAGCGCCGTGACGCAAGCAGAGGGCCCGGGGATAACCTCGACAGGCACATCCGCCTCGCGCGCAGCCTCGACCAGTGCCTGGCCCGGGTCGGACACGCTCGGCATACCGGCGTCCGAGGCAAAGGCAAGGGTCTCCCCCGCCAGCAGGCGATCGACCAAGCCAGCGGCTCGACTTGCGATCACGTTCTCATCGCAACGGACAAGCGGTTTGGAAATGCCCAGATGCATCAAGAGCTTTGAGGTCACGCGAGTGTCCTCGCAGCAGATGGCATCGGCGGCGGCAAACGCCTCGCCGACGCGTGGGGACAGATCGCCCAGGTTACCGATGGGCGTACCGACCACATAGAGTTTGCCCGTACGGGCGCCATTTTGCGTCATATCAACCTATTCAATCATGCCGCGCTCGAGCGTGCCGAGTGCTGCGCGGGCATCCCATGCTGCAATACGCTTCTCGGTCTTCCAGGTTTGGAAGAACCATCCGGCAGCCGGCGCAAACGAAGCCAGCTGGTTGGCGATAAACACGCGCTCGTAGGCGTTGCGGCCCTCGGGCGTAACCGACGAGTTGGCAAAAATCGCCGCACCCGACCATTCGCCCACCAAGACGGGGAATCCGGTCGCGATTGCCTCTTTGAGCTCGCGCTTGTTGCGCGAGATGGCGGTCACGAGGCCGCGGGGGCTTGTGATATCGAGGGCATACTCGTCGCGGTAATGGTACAGGTGGAGGTCCATATAGACATTCTTGTACTTGGCACCGCGCATAAAGTGCTTCCACTCGCCGGGGTGCCCCGAAGAGGAAAAGACGACGATCTTGTCCTCGGGCATATACGAGCGAACGATCTCGTACGCATCACGATAGAAGTTGCGCAGATAGTGCGCCGGAATGCCATCCGTCATGGTAAAGAGGCTCTTGCGAACGCTCATCTGCGGCGTGTCAAGCAGCTCGATTCCCAGCAGGCTCTCGGCCTCGCCGTAACGATCGGCCAAGCGCTCGAGGACATCGAGCGCAACGTGCCTGCCGTTGGTGGACGAATGCCACTCGGCGACCGTCTCTGGCGTGGTGGGCGAATCGTTGGAATCGCCCTGGCCGCCGGGCACGGTCGCCAGATCGAGCAGCACGCGGATGTCGTACTTGGCAGCCCACTCAATCGCGCGATCGATATAGTCGACAACCGAGATGTAGGAGGCATCGGACTCCTGCGAGCCAAAGGCATACCAGGGCACCGGTAGACGCACGGCGTTGAGACCGATCTGCGCCATACGGCGAAAATCGTCCTCGCTCACAAACGTCTCGTAATGACGGCGCATGCGCTCGTTATAAGCGGCGGTGCCCATGGCCTCCTGCAGCTCGGCCGCGTTGGATGCACCGGTCGCCGCGTACAGCGACGGGGTCACCCAGGGCTCGGGAATAAACCAGCCAGAGAGATTAACGCCGAGTATCCTCTCCATCACTGCCCCCTTTTGGATCACACGGGCTGAGCCCGCATCGTTCTTGCATGACATAACTATCGTTTTGAGTATACCCGCGCGTGCAGACAGGCGAACGAACGGCCAACAAAGTGGCGCAAAAGTGGGAGGAATGTCCGGGCAGACGGGCTCGAGCTGGCGCGCCGGGATGCACGCGTGCGCCGGAAAGCTTGTCCCGTTTATCCGCTCAGCAATGGGATGCAGTTTCCGTTAGCAGGCCCAGCCGGAAAGCGCATCCCGCAATTTCGCGTAATTCCGGGCCGCGCTTTCCCAAACAGGCCCGAAGCGGAAAGTGCGTCCCGCTCTGGATCAAAATTCCGGGACGCATTTTCCACAGAGGCACACATAAAAGAAAAGGACCCCTTTGCAGAGGTCCTAGTCAATTCAAGGTGGCGGGGAAGGGAATCGCGCCCGCGCTGCGCGCGTGCGGACCGCTGTGGCGCTCCCGCGCCTTGCGAGCTCCGCTGGCAAACGCTATCGCGTTTCCTCAGCTCCGCGCCCTCACGGGGTTCGATTCCGTGCGGGAGCCACAAAAAAGACGATATGAGAAAGCCATTGGGGTCGCCTCCCCCGCGGCGCAGCTTCTTTCCGCGGGCTCGGGGTGCCACAATG
>CAKUHP010000047.1 GCA_934658705.1 uncultured Collinsella sp.
ACGTGGGGCCTGCGCAACCGTGCGAGCATGGTCCGCATCCCGGTCTACAAGCCCGGCAAGCAGCTGTCCACGCGCATTGAGCTCCGCAGCCCCGACCCCATGGCCAACCCGTACCTGGTCAACGCCGTCACGCTGGCGGCTGGTCTCGACGGCATCGAGCGCAAGCTGGAGCTCCCGCCCGAGGCCACGGCCGAGACGCTCAAGCTCAACGGTCGTCAGATGCTCGAGGCCGGCTACACGCCGTTGCCGCGCTCGCTCAAAGAGGCACTCGACGTGTTTGAGGACTCACAGTTTATGAAGGATGCCCTTGGCGAGCACATCCACAGCTTCTTCCTCAAAAAGAAGCGCGCCGAGTGGCATAAGTTCGAGTCCACGATCACCGAGTGGGAGATCAAGCACTACCTGGCGAACTCCTAATCGCGCCGGTTTGTTCCAGTACGATTGAGCTCATTTCCTTGGAGGCCGATATGTCCGAAAAGAGTGCCCTGTTCATGGCGCGCACGACGCGCTTCCACGAGTTTGCCCGCAGCCTGACGACCACCCTGGGTGTCGAGGTGAGCCTGGCCACCCCCGATTCGCCGACTGCGGCGCACGATTTTGACCTGCTGATCCTCGATTCCGATGGCATCCGCAGCGACCGTATCGATCAGATTGCCAAGTGGCTCGATGATCGCGGCGGCGTTCCCATGCTGGTGATCGTCGACGACGAGGCGCTCGGCACCCTGCGCCTGCCGAACCATGCGCATGCCGACTTCGTATGTCCCACGGCGACGCCCAACGAGCTCAAAGCTCGCGCGCAGCGCCTGATGGGCGAGGAGGAGACCGTCACCGCCGACGACGTGCTTAACATCGATAACCTCGAGATCAACCTGGCTACCTACCAGGTGACGCTCGACGATGAGCCCATCGATCTGACGCTGATGGAGTACTCGCTGCTGAGCTTTTTGGCGACGCACCCCAACCGCGCCTACAGCCGCGAGGTGCTGCTGCACCGCGTGTGGGGCTTTGAGTACTGCGGCGGCACGCGTACCGTTGACGTGCACATCCGACGCATCCGCTCCAAGGTGGGCCCGCAGATCGCGGCGCACATCACCACCGTCCGCGGCGTGGGCTATCTGTTTAAGGACTAGATTTCCACCACAAAGGGGACAGGCACCTTTGTGGTGGTTTTGCCGCAGGCGCCGGTTCCTTTCGGGACCGCAACAGAACTTAAGCCTTCCTAAAAGATTGCGTTCTCATACACGTGCGCCCGCATATTGGGGTACAACTCAACGTGAACAATGATGGCCCGCCACATGTTTGGCGGGCCTTTGGTTATTCGACGAAAGGATCGCAGCTATGAGCGAGTACGATTCCCAGCGTCCCCAGGATGTGGGCAACGCCGGTGAGACCCAGCAGCAGCCGCGCGTGCAGGTGGAGTCGACGCCTGCCGGTGGCAACAACATTCCCTATGTGCAGGCCTACGACACGCAGACCGGCCAGCCGCTGGGTGGCCAGCAGGTCGTGAACAAGCACACGGTGGTCAAGACCAAGACCAAAAAGCTGCCGATCTTCATCACAGCGCTCGCCGGCTGCGCCTGCGGCGCCCTGCTGGTCATCGCGCTCATTATGAGTGGCACGCTCGATATCGGCGGCGGCAAGAACGCCGTGACGGCGGGCGCCACCGGTGGCTCCAGCACGCAAAAGATCACCATCGACTCCGAGGACACCACGCTGGCCGAGGCCGTCTCTGCCAAGGCGCTGCCCTCCGTTGTTTCCATTACCGCCACTTCGAGCGGCAGCCAGGGCAGCTCGCTTTCGCAGTCCGCTGACGAGTCGGACAGCTCGGGCAGCGTTGGCTCGGGCGTGGTGCTCGACACCGAGGGCCATATCCTCACCAACAACCACGTGGTCGACGGCTACGACCAGTACGTGGTGACCATGGACGACGGCACCACCTACGAGGCTGAGTTCGTGGGCAACGATGCCTCGAGCGACCTGGCCGTCATTAAGCTCAAGGATGCCGACGCCTCCAAGCTCACCCCGATTGAGATCGGCGACTCCTCCAAGCTCAACGTGGGCGAGTGGGTCATGGCGATCGGCTCGCCGTTCGGCAACGAGCAGTCTGTCTCCACGGGTATCGTCTCGGCGCTGTATCGCTCCACGGCCATGAGTTCTACCAGCGGTAACACCATCTATGCCAACATGATCCAGACCGATGCCGCCATCAACCCGGGTAACTCCGGCGGCGCGCTCGTCAACGATAACGGCGAGCTCGTGGGTATCAACTCACTCATCGAGAGCTACTCGGGCTCCAGCTCGGGCGTTGGCTTTGCCATTCCGGTCAACTACGCCAAGAATATCGCCGACCAGATCATCGACGGCAAGACGCCGGTTCATCCGTACCTGGGCGCCACGCTCTCGAGCGTCAATGCGCTCAACGCCCGCACCAACAAGCTGAGCACCGATAGCGGCGCGTATGTGGCGAGCGTTGTGGAGGACGGCCCTGCTGCCAAGGCCGGCATTCAGGAGGGCGACGTCATCACCAAGCTGGGTGACGACGAGATCACGAGCGCCGACGGCCTGATCATCGCGCTGCGCAGCCACGAGGTGGGCGAGAAGGTCGAGATCACGCTCGTGCGCGGCAAGGAAGAGAAGAAGGTCACTGTTGAGCTGGGCTCCGACGAGGAGCTGCAGAACCAGCAGCAGGACGACAGCTCGACTGACACCGGCAACGGCGGCATCACCGACGAGCAGCTGCGCCAGTACCTGGAGGAGCTGCTGGGCCAGCAGGGCCAGGGCCAAGGCTACGGCCAGGGCTACTAACGAGCCACTTCACGCATATCGAAGCCAGAGGGGGCTGTCCCGCCAAGCGCGGGACAGCCCCTCTTTCCATAATGATCCCCCAGGGACGGAGGAAAACGGATCACTTTGAGCTGGCGAGGAGCTCGGTTCGGAATGGTCTGGACAGTTAGTTCAGATACGTATAAATCTGGGGCAGTCCGGGATGCGTTTTGAGCTGTTTTGGGATGGAAATGGGGCTCTGATGGGTGCTCGGAAGGAGAAATAAGCCGATCGTGCCGCTCCGGGACGACCAAATGGGGTGAAATGGTGCCATTTGAGCTCGATTCGGTTCGCAGATTTATACGTATCTGAACTAACTGTCCACCCCGGTCCGACGGCTGCCGATTCGGTGCGGTTTGAGACCACTATTCGGCCCCATCGCGACCGGTGGTACTCTTGTATCCGTTTGAAATCGAGCGAAGGAGTGCCGCTATGGAGCAATCGAGCCTGTTTGGTGACGGCGTGGACATCGATACCGAAACGCCTGCGAGCGCGGATGCCGCTGCACCGACTGATGCCCGCGCCAAGGCGGCAGCGCGCGCGGCTGAGCTGCGCCACGAGCTCGACTACCATGCCTACCGATACTACATGCTCGACGCGCCCGAGATTACGGACGCCGCCTTTGACAAAATGCTTGTTGAGCTGCAGGAAATCGAGGCTACCTACCCTGACCTTGTGACGCCCGACAGCTATACCCAGCGCGTGGGTGGCTACGTGAGCGAGCAGTTTACGCCGGTCACGCACATGGCGCGTATGTATTCCATGGACGACGCTATGGATCTTGATGAGCTTGACGCGTGGCTCCAGCGTACCGAGGACGCACTCGGTGCCGGCAGCGTCACCTATACCTGCGAGCTCAAGATCGACGGCCTGGGCGTGGCGCTTACCTACCAGAATGGCACCTTCGTGCGCGCAGCGACGCGCGGCGACGGTACCACGGGCGAGGATGTGTCGCTCAACGTGCGCACCATCAAGGACGTGCCCATGCACCTGTCCGAGCCGGCGCTCGCCCACATGGGCGCCGACCGCGAGCGTGCCATCGAGGTGCGTGGCGAGGTCTACATGCCCAAGGGCAGCTTTGTGCGCCTGAACGATGAGGCCGATGCCGAGGGCCGCGACCCCTTCGCCAACCCGCGTAACGCCGCCGCCGGATCCCTGCGCCAAAAGGATCCCAAGGTTACGGCGCGCCGCGACCTGGCCACCTTTATCTATGCCATCGCCGATACCGATCCGTTGCACGTCCATAGCCAGCGTGAGTTCCTCGACTGGCTGCGCAGCGCCGGCTTTAGCGTCAACCCCAACGTGGCCCGTTGCGCCACGCCGGCCGAGGTCCACGAGTTCTGCGCCCAGGCGCTCGAGCATCGCGGCGATTTGGACTACGACATCGACGGCGTGGTCGTAAAGGTCGACAGCTTCCAGCAGCAGCTCGACCTGGGCTTTACCGCGCGTGCGCCGCGCTGGGCCATCGCCTTTAAGTTCCCGCCCGAGGAAAAGCAGACCATCCTGCGCGAGATTCGCATTCAGGTGGGCCGCACCGGCGTGCTCACGCCGGTCGCGGAGTTCGATCCGGTGACGGTTGCCGGCTCCACTATCGCGCGCGCCACGCTGCACAATATCGACGAGATCCGCCGCAAAAACGTGCGCGAGGGCGACACCATCATCGTGCACAAGGCGGGCGACGTCATTCCGGAGGTCGTGGGTCCGGTGCTCGACAAGCGCCCGACCGATTCGGTCGACTGGCACATGCCCGAGGTCTGCCCCGTGTGCGGCAGCCCGGTCGTGCACGAGGACGGCGAGGTCGCCTACCGCTGCGTCTCCATCGACTGCCCCGCGCAGCTCAAGGAGCGCCTGCTCCACTGGGTGAGCCGCGGCTGCATGGACGTCGACGGCCTGGGCGACGAGATCGTCGACAAGATGATCGCCGCCGGTCTGATTCATGACGTTGCCGATTTCTATCAGCTTACGGTCGATGACATCGCCGGCCTGGATACGGGCCGCGTGTATGCCAGCTCCAACAGCAAAAAGGGCGTTAAGAAGGGCGATCCCATTCCGGTTGGCCTCAAGACGGCCGAGAAGATTATCGCCGAGCTTAACAAGTCCAAGAGTCAGCCGCTCGGGCGCGTACTGTTTGCCCTGGGTATCCGCCATGTGGGCAAAAGCGTGGGCGAGGTCATCGCCGAGCGATTCCTGTCGATTGACAAGCTCATCTTGGCGAGCGAAGAGGACATCGCCGAGTGTGAGGGCATCGGTCCCAAGATCGCGGCGAGCGTCAAACAATTCCTGGCCGTGCCCGAGAACCTCGCCGTGCTGGAGCGCCTGCGTCAGGCGGGGCTGTCGCTCGAGGTCGACTTGGGAGCTGCACATGCACAGGCCGCAGCCGATGCCGGCGTAGCGGGCGAGCTCGCCGACGCGCAGCCGCTCGTGGGCCTGACGTTTGTCCTGACCGGCACGCTCGTAAACCGCACGCGCGACGAGGCGGGCGCTGCGCTCAAGGTGCTCGGCGCTAAGGTTTCGGGCAGCGTGTCGAAGAAGACGAGCTACCTGGTCGCCGGTCCCAAGGCGGGCTCCAAGCTCACCAAGGCCGAGCAGCTGGGTGTGCCCGTGCTGGATGAGGACGCGCTCGAGCAGATCCTCGCTACTGGCGAGGTGCCGGAGGCGTAATGGATATCGAGAACCACAATTGCTCGCAGGCCGAAGGACACGCGAAAGGCTCCCAGGCGCAGGCAAAAGAGCACCTGATGGCGCGAATTCGCGTTGCCGAGCGCGAACGCGCGGCGGACATGTCTCGCGATGCATTTGAAGCGTTGGCCGAACTGGAGTTGAAGCTCCGCTTAGTCTAGTGACACAGGCACCGTGATCTGCGTCACGTAGGTCGCCGGGTCGTCGCTGATAATGTCGTCGACGAGGGCGATTTCGCGTGAGGGGCCGGCGGGGGCCAGCCCATGCTCATACATGTAATCGAGAATACGCTCATAGCGCGGGGCCGCCTGTCCGTGCGTGCCGCGGAAGCTTACGGTCAGGCAGCGTGCGGCGGGACGTACCTCGACGTCCCCCAGGTAATCGTCCGTGTCATCGAGCAGCAGAAAGACCTCGTCGTAGCCATCAAAGTCACCGGTGGCAATGCGCTCGGGCGCGATGCC
>CAKUHP010000048.1 GCA_934658705.1 uncultured Collinsella sp.
GATGCCGCGTCCGCCGTGTGCTCGCGAGGCAGATGAATCGTAAAAGTCGTACCCTTTCCAAGCTCCGACTCCACGGAAATGTAGCCATGATGGCGCTCGACAATCTGCTTGGTCACGGCAAGGCCCACACCTAGGCCGCCCGCCTCGCGGACACGGCTGGCGTCGGCACGCCAAAAGCGGCCGAAGATGCGCGACAGGTCGTCCTTGGCGATACCGATGCCCGTATCCGAAACGGCGATACTAACATGCTTGCGATCGCTGAGCACCGACACCACGACCCAGCCGCCCTCGGGGGTATAGCGCATGGCGTTACTCATGAGGTTGATGACACATTGCGTGATCATGTCGGGATCTGCCTCGACGACATCGTCGTGGCCCTGGGTTTCATCTGCAAAGCGAAGACGAAGGTCGCGGTCGGCAAACAGGCGCTCTTGGCCATTCACAATCGATCGCACGAACGGCACCATATCCACCGGCTCCAGGTTGAGCGGCGCGGTGCTATTTTCCATACGCGACAGATCGAGCATCTGCTGCACCAGGCGTGCCAGACGGCGTGTCTCGGAGGCAACCGTCTCCAGATGTTCGTCGTCGGTGGGATACACCCCGTCCTGCATGGCCTCGACCGTCGCGAGCATCGCCATCAAAGGTGTGCGCAGCTCGTGCGCGACGTCCGAAGTCAAGCGCTTCTCGTGCTTCATATCCTTCTCGAGCGACGTGGCCATCTCATCGAAGGTCTCACCCAGCTGATCGATCTCGTCGTCACCGCGCAGGCCCGTGCGAGCGGACAGGTCTCCGTCGCGAATCTGTTTGGCGGTACTGGTAATACGATGAATCGGCTTGGTGAGCATGCGCGACATGAGCGCTCCGATAACGACCGAGATGCAAACGGCCACAACCGCGGCAAGTGCCATGGCGTTAAAGGTCTTCTCTCTAAACGCGGAGTCTGCCTTGGTGAGTAGGGCATCGGAGCCGATGGCCCACAGCTTTACTTGTCCGACATGCTCGCCGGAAGACGTTACGATCTCGACGTTGGCAACGCTGTCCGATCCGGTGGGAGCCGACGAAACGGGGCTATGCGAAGCCCTTTTGCCGGTCGACCCATCAGTCGTCGCCTGGTTTTCGCGTACGTCGGCAGTGGCGCTTGCCGAAGGCCAGGAATCGTCGTAGACGATCACGCCCTTTTTATTGACGACCTGCATACCCAGGTCATCGGACACCAGGCTCGATGTGGCAACGGTGCGCAGTTCCTCGGCCGTCCAGCTGCCGTTTTCATCATAGGATGTCGCCAGTTTTTCGGCAGCGGAGTTGGCAATCTCGACGATGTTGGAACGCGTGTAATCAGAAAACACCGTACCCCACACGACCGAGACAACGCCCACCAACACCAGCACCGTCATAAGCGACGTCAATGCAAAAGCCAGGGCCATTCGAGAGGGATAGCTCATCGTCGGCCGCGAATCGGAACGAGGCGTGTTCCAACTTGCCTTGGAACCCGCCTCGTTCTCCTGCTTGTGCTTTTGTCCAATTTCAAAGCGGGCAGGTGTCATATGTGATTTCCCTATTTCTCGTCCGACTTGTCAGTCTTGGCAGGAGCCTCAAAACGATAGCCAACGCCGTGGACGGTGTAGAGCCACTTGGGCTTCTTGGGGTCGTCGCCCAGCTTGGCGCGAAGGTTCTTCACGTGGCTGTCGATGGTGCGCTCATAGCCCTCAAAGTCATAGCCGAGCACTTTCTCGACCAGCTCCATACGGTTATAGACGCGACCGGGATGACGGGCAAGCGTGGTGAGCAGCTTAAACTCGGAAGCGGTCAGATCGACTTCCTTGTTCTCGACCAAAATCTTGTGGCCCGAAATATCAATGACCAGGTCGCCGAAGTCGAGTACCTCGACTGCCGGCTCGTCGGCCTGATGGGCACGGCGGAACAGAGCGCGCACGCGGGCGACGAGCTCGCGCGGCGAGAAGGGCTTGATCAGGTAGTCATCGGCGCCCAGCTCAAGACCGATAATGCGGTCCTCGATTTCACCCTTGGCCGTAAGCATGATAATGGGCACATCGGAGGTATCGCGAATAGTGCGGCAGACGCGCTCGCCGGGAATCTTGGGGAGCATGAGGTCGAGCACGACCAGATCGAACTGGTGCTTCTCGAACTCCTCGATCGCAGACTGGCCATCGCCAACGCCCACGACCCAGTATCCCTCACGCTCGAGATAGGCTGCGACGGCGTCACGGATTGCCTTCTCATCCTCGACCAGCAGAATCTTTTTTGCATCTGAAGCCATAACACGGCCCCCCTGTCTCAATTAGCTAAGAACAAGCCCATTTTAACGCACCTGAGCCCGCCGGGTATCGCATGGACGCGACAGCTCGGCGGGCGGTACTCATAGTTACAACGCGCTTATTCCCCCGTCGGCGCCTTTTTAACCCCACGTAACCTAAAGTGAGAACAGACGGGCCGTGACCGTCTCGGGAACGCCTTGGCTATTTCGAACCGTGGCGTACGTCAAAAATGTATCCGATTCACCCGCTGTAGCAGGATAATCGCCATACTCGAGGGCACGATCGGGAGACAGTAGCGACCCATAGGTCTTCGCCGATGTGTTGATCAGAAAATGAGACGCCTGAACCTTAACCAAGTACTTGTTCTTTCTCCCCGCGGCGCATGCAAGCGGCTCGCGCGACAAAAAGAGATAGGGACCGCCCTCGTTGCCGATATACGTGCCCATGTTGCCCAAGCTGCCGACGCCGTTATAGGTTGCCTCAATGGAAAACACGAAGGTATCGCCCATGTAGACGGCCTCAAAGGGGGATACCGACGAGGGAAGCACCAACTGAGCGCGCTTGGTGTTATTGCCGTCGGTCAAATCAATCGCCGTCATACCGTAATAGACGCCCTCGTCGTTGCGCACGCGCGGTGAAATGGTCAAGATGCCGTCGCTCACACGCGGTGCAGATGCAAAACGACCCGTCGACTTCCAAATAACCTCGGGCTTGGACTCGTCGACCGACTGACGATAGCAAAACGAGTCGCTACTTGTCTTGGAGCCGCCCGACGCAGGCATTTTGTACCAGATAACCGATGACCCATATGCGGTAAAGAGCGGCGGGTCGTAATCCTTGCCGCCGCGATCGAGCTCGACGGCATTACCGGAAAGCGACACCCCCGAAAGCCCCTGAGCGTAGAGTTTCCACGCGGAGTTCGCATAGTCCATCTCAATCCACGCAAACACACTGTCGGTCGCACGGACATCATAAAACGCATAGCCCGTGCCCTCAACGGGGTCTTCGACCAACGTCGTCAGGGAACCATCACTCAGACTGAGCACACCGAGCGTATTGGCATGCTGCGCCGAGGCGGGCGCCATCATTGCCGCGGACAGATCACCGTCGCAGTAGTACAGCAACGTGCCAAGCGGCAGCGTCCACGAGGCCGTAGGCTCTAGGTCGATGTCGACGGCCTCATACTCGTCGGTAATCGAGACAATCTTGGAATCGTCTTTGATGACCTGTGGCTCGCCTGCAGCGTCGTCGCTGGTGCCAGGTTTTGACGAGCATCCCGCAAGCAGCGTAGCGGCACCCGTGGCGGCGCCGCCCAAAACAAAGCCTCGGCGCGTTATTCCGTTCTTAAAGCGATCAGCGATACCCATTAGGCGTTCTCGGCGCGGGCGGCCTCGATGGCGCGCGTAAGCTGATCGGCGCAAGAAGTCTTCTTCATGCCACAGGTGTTGCCGGCGAGAACCTCAATCACGCGATCGGAAGGAGCGCCCTCGACCAGTTTGGAGATGGCCTTGAGGTTGCCGTCGCACCCGCCGGTAAACTCGACGCCCAGCACCTTGCTGCCGTCGTCAGAGAGATTGAGGTGAATATTGCGAGCACACACACCCTGCGGCTTGTAGTCAAAACTAATCATTACGATCCCCTCTCAAATACACAGTAAGTCACTTATTATCGCTGTCTATTCTCGGATACAACAAGGCGCTTTGCCGGCAACACACATTACCAGCAAAGCGCCCGAACCAGTAAATGTCGCGACAGAGCCTACTCGAAGCTCAGCTGCTCCAGACGATCGAAGACCGTATCGATGCGGGTGAGGAAGTCCCACGGGTCAAAGATCTCGTCGAGCTTCTCCTGGCTGACGGTGCAGCGCGGATCGGCCTCGAGGCGCTCCTTAAAGGTGGGGCCGGAGACGCAATCCTGAACCTCGTGCCAGGTGGCCATGGCGTTTTCCTGAACGATGGCATAGGCGTCCTCGCGGGTGATACCCGTATCGACGAGGGCCAGCAGCACCTTAGAGGAGAAGATGAGGCCGCGGGTCTTGTTGAGGTTGGCCATCATGCGTGCAGGGTACAGCTGCAGGCCGTCGATGACGCGGATGAGGCACTGGAACATGTGGTCGAGTGCGATAAAGCTATCGGCCTGGGCGACACGCTCGGCAGAAGAGTGCGAAATGTCGCGCTCATGCCACAGGGCAACGTTGTCGAAGGCGACCTGGGCGTTGGACTTCACGACGCGCGACAGGCCGCAGACCTTCTCCATGGTAATGGGGTTGCGCTTGTGCGGCATGGCGGAGCTGCCCTTTTGTCCCTTGCGGAACGGCTCCTCGGCCTCGAGCGTATCGGTCTTCTGCAGGTTGCGTACCTCGGTCGCAATGCGCTCGCAGGTGGCTGCCGTGGTAGCAAGGACGCCGGCGAGGTAGGCGTGGTGGTCGCGGCTGATAACCTGCGTGGACAGTGGATCGTGAACCAGACCCAGATGCTCGCAGACATACTCCTCGACGAACGGCTCGATAGAGCTGTAGGTGCCGACAGCACCGGAGATGGCACCGAAAGCAACGTTCTTGCGGGCGTCCTCAAGACGGTCGAGGTCGCGCTTGAGCTCCCATGCCCAGGAGCCAAACTTCATACCGAAGGTCATCGGCTCGGCATGGATGCCGTGGGTGCGACCGGCGCAGAGCGTATTGCGCTCCTCGAAGGCACGGCGCTTGCAGATCACGCCGAGCTTCTTGACGTCCTCGATAATCAGGTCGCAGGCCTGGGTGAGTTGATAACACAGAGCCGTATCGCCCAGGTCGGAACTGGTCATACCGTAATGAACCCAGCGGCTGGGCTTGGGCTCGCCTTCGGGAACGTCGGCGTCGATATACTCCTTCATGTTGGTCAGGAAGGCGATGACGTCGTGGCGCGTGACCTCCTCGATCTCGTCGACCTTTGCCTTCTCAAAGTTGGCGTGGTCGCGGATCCACTGGGCCTCGTCTTTGGAAATACCGATCTTGCCGAGCTCCGCCTGGGCCTCGCAGGCCAGGACCTCGATCTCCTGCCAAATGGCGTACTTGTTCTCGAGGGAGAAGATGTGTCCCATCTCCGGGCGGGTATAGCGATCGATCATAGCGGCTCCTTTTTGGTTATTGGCACGTTGGTCGTAACTCGACTATTGTACCGTGCGCAGGTGTCAGTATGAGCTACGGGCATCAACCTAACATTTTGTGGGGCGGTCATGAAGACGTCCGCGTATTTGCTTCGCAAATCCGCACCGGCTACGGTCGGCGAGTCCGGGTTCGTAAAAGCGCAAGGGTAAAGCCGGTTGAATCCGCCATTCCCGAAATCCGCCATACTCGATGGAGCGGGCAACGGGACGTCCGCGTATTTGCTTCGCAAATCCGCACCGGCTGCGGTCGCCTATCGGCGACCTTG
>CAKUHP010000049.1 GCA_934658705.1 uncultured Collinsella sp.
CCGTCCAGCAGCTCGCGGAAGGTGCAGGTTTGGTGCGCCATGGTAAAGCGGTCGACCGAGGCCACGGTCAGGTCGAGTGGCACGCGATGCGGCGCTACGTGCTCGGCCTCCAGCAGGAAGGTCTGGCGCTTGCCGTCCAAGTCGGCGCAGATGACAGCCAGGCCGCGCAGGGTGATGCCAGCCAGGTAGTCGGGCATAAGGCCTAAGAACTCGGGATCGGGGCCGGCGACGCGCGGGTGCATGCGGCTTTCGGCCTGCATGCGGGCGCCGAGGGCTGCCGCCGCGCCCTTAAACTGCTTGTAGGCGATCAGACGCTGGATCAGGACCTCGCGCAGGGCGTCGCCGTCGAGCGCACTCAGCTCCTCGAGGTCCTCGTCGAACTCGTCATCGTCGTCATCGGCTTTGCGCGGGGCTTCCTGGGGCACCAGCGAGGCGGCCTTAATGTCCAAAAGAGTTGCCGCGACCAGCAAAAAGTCGCTCGCCACGTCCAGGTCCAGCGCCTCGATGCGCTCGGCCTCGGCGAGGTATTGCTCGGCCACTTCGCTAATGGAAATGGCGCCGATATCTACTTTTTGGCGGGTTACCAGCTGCAGCAGCAGGTCGAACGGTCCGCTGTAGACCTGCGTCGACACGCGATACGACATCTTCGACCTCCTTTGACGGCGCCTTCGCGGCGCGGTTTGGGTGCATGTTGCGACCGTTTTGCACGGTCGACCTGTAAGTTTACCCTAGATGCCGGCGATTGCGAAGGTGAGCAGCTGCTCTGCCAGCGGATACACGGTAACGTCGAAATAGCGCCCGATCACGTCGATGCCGGTCCACATGGGCAGCAGGTACAGCACGATGATGAGGATGGGCATAGCGTATTGCTGCAAGCGGTAGTAATTGGCGAGCGCCTTGCCTTTGAGGAACGGGACGATGATCGACGAGCCGTCGAGCGGCGGGATCGGGATGAGGTTAAAAAATGCCAGCGACAGGTTGACCACGATAAAGGTGGCGCCGAAGTTCATGATTTGGGACGCCACGGCAAAGGACATGCTGGCGTAAAGGTTGCCATAGGTCAGGTGCATGAGGGCCGCGGCCAGGCATGCCAGCGCGATGTTCGATGCGGGGCCGGCTGCGCTCACCAGGACCTCGTCGCGCTTGGGATGCTTGAGGTTGTTGAGGTAGACGGGCACCGGCTTGGCAAAGGCGAACACCGGGCCGCCGGCAGCGAGCATGAGCAGTGGCAGGATGATGGTGCCAAACGGGTCGATGTGGTTGAGCGGGTTGAGCGAGACGCGGCCGCGCGAACGAGCCGTCTTGTCGCCGAGCGCCCAGGCAGCGGCGGCATGCGCGCTCTCATGGATGACGATACCCACGATGACGGCGACGGCGCTGGCGAGCAGGTTCATGAAGTAACTGCTGGACATGGCGCTCCCCTAGCGGACGCGGCGCGAGGCGCGCGTGAGCAGGTAGTCGGCTACGAACAGGATGACGGCAACGATGGCGTAATCCAGGCGGAACACGCCGCCAAAGGGCGACGTGATAACACCGTAGCCGGCGATGGCGCTCGGCAGCGCGCGAGAGAGCTCGACGACAAAACCGACGATCTGTAGCTTGGCGGTCAGCCCGCTAAAGCACAGCAGCACGGTCATCGCGCTCATAAAGATGCCGCAGATGCGGCACGCGATGGCGATGATGCTCATCGCCACGGCAGCGGCCTTACGAGAGTTCACGCGCGGTCTCCTCCTCGATCTGGGTGGAAAGCTCGAGCCATTCGTCCTCAAGCTTGGGCAGCTCTTGCTTAAGGCCGTTATATTCCCCCAGCGCGGCGTTGAACTTATCCTGATCGGCATAAAGCTCTTCGCTTGCCATCAATTCCATAAGCTCGTCATAGCGGGCGCGCTTCTTGTCGAGCTCGGCCTCGATCTTCTTGAGCTGGTTGCGCACGCCCTTGAGCTTTTTGTTGAGCGCGGCGCGGGCCTGGGCCTCGGCACGCTTTTGCTCCTTGGTCTTTTTGCCCTCGGCCGGTTTGGGTGCCGCGGCGGGGGTGCTGGCCTGGGCGGCGCTGGCGTTCTTGGCTGCGGCCGGCGCGCTCTCCCCTGCCGCCTCGGCGGCGGCGCGGGCTGCAAGGTCCTCGCGCTTGTAGAGGTAGTAGTCGTAGTCGCCGTCGTAGACCGTGACCTTACCGTCGCGGATGTCGATCACGCGGTTGGCCACAGCGCGGACCAGGTGCTCGTCGTGGCTGATCAGCACGATGGTGCCGGGGAAGTTTTGCAGAGCGTTCTCGAGCATGTCCACCGAGTCGATGTCCAGGTGGTTGGTGGGCTCGTCCAGGCACAGGAGCGCTTCGGGTGCCACGAGCATCTTGGCAAGGGCCAGACGCGCCTTTTCGCCGCCGGAGAGGACGCGAACCTGCTTTTCGATTGCGTCGTTGTCGCTAAACAGGAAGGCGCCCAGCAGGCTGCGCTGCTGCGGCACGGTCCACTTGGGCGTGACGGTGTCGATCTCTTGCAGGACGGTGTTTGACTCGGTCATGCCCTCGAGCGCGTGCTGGGCGTAGTAGGCCACACCCACGTTGGTGCCCAGGTCGCGGGTGCCGGTAGTGGGCGGCTCCAGGCCGGCGAGGATTTTCATGAGGGTTGACTTGCCGGCGCCGTTGGGGCCGACGAGTGCCACGTGCTCACCGCGGTAGAGTTTGAGGTCGATGTCGCTGTAGATGTGCTTGTCGCCGTAGGACTTGGAGACGCCCTCCAGGCCCACGACCATGTCGCCGGAGCGCGGCGGGTCGGGGAACTTAAAGTCGATGTGTTTGTGGCCCTCGGGCAGGATGACGAGCTCCTTTTTGATCTGCTCGATCTTGCGGATGCGTTCCTGGGCCTGGGCGGCCTTGGTGGGCTTGTAGCGGAACTTGTCGACAAAGACCTGCATGTGGGCGATGTCGCGCTCCTGGGCGGCGCGCTTGGCGCGCATCTGCTCCAGGTTGTCCTCGCGCTGCTTGAGGTAGCTGCTGTAGTTGCCGGTGTAGGTGGTCACGCGGCGATTCTCGAGGGCGGCCACGTGGTCGACGCAGGCGTCCATGAAGGCGCGGTCGTGGCTGACGATGAGGACGGCGCCGTCGTAGCTGGCGATAAAGCCGCGCAGCCACTGGACGCTCTCGAGGTCCAGGTGGTTGGTGGGCTCGTCCAGGAGTAGCAGGTCGGGGTGGCGCAGGAAGAGCTTGGCGAGCGCGATGCGCATCTGCCAGCCGCCCGAGAACTCGGAGCACGGGCGCTCAAAGTCGGTGACCTTAAAGCCCAGGCCGGACAGGATCTTGCGGGCGTTGCTCTCGAGCTCGTAGCCGCCCAGGTGCTCAAAGCGGTCCTGGACCTGGCCGTACTCGTTAAGAAGGGCGTCGACATCCTTGCCCTGCTCGGAGAGCTCGGTGATCTGGGCCTGCAGCTCGTTGGCGCGCTCGCCCATGCGGCGGATTTCCTTGGCGGCGGCCATGACCTCGGCGAGGATGGTTGTGTCCTTGTGCTCCAGGTTGGTTTCCTGCTCCAGGTAGCCCACCTGGCAGTCCTTGGCGTACTGGACCTGGCCGGCGTCGGGGCTGTCGATGCCCATGATGATCTTGAGCATGGTGGTTTTGCCGGCGCCGTTAGGGCCAACGAGCGCGAAGCGCTCGCCGGGGTTGATCTGGAAGGACGCGCCGCTAAAGAGGACGCGCGCGCCGAAGCTTTTTTCGATCTTGTCGACCAGAAGGATCATGGTGCCGCCTTTGACCTTGTGTGCCTATATGAAAAAAGGCCCCAACTTGCGTTGGAGCCTCATTCAATGCTCGGGTGGAGACGAGGGGGATCGAACCCCTGACCTCTTGACTGCCAGTCAAGCGCTCTCCCAGCTGAGCTACGCCCCCGTGCGAAAAAGTACTATACGGGAACTCCCCCGCCGATGCAAGGGCATTTTCGGAAAAACTTTCGCCGGCGCAGGGCCGGGGCGTCCGTTCGGGCCCGAGGTGCCCGCAGGGCGCGCCCCGCGGGCGGGCGGCGGCAGCGCCGCCCGCCTTTCAGGCGCCCTAACGAGGTCTCGAGACCCGCCGTCCACCGTTTCCCGCCTCCGGGGCGCGGCCCGCCATGCGCCCGGCGGCCGTTCCGCCGGCGACGGTCCCATTATCGGGCCCGGTCGCGCTTCCGCCCACCCGGCCACTTCAAAACCATGCCGGATTACGGGGCCAGGCCGGGAACCCCCGAGCACGCCGGAATCAGTGGAAACAAAACCGCAGGTAGAAGGCTTGCACATTCCGTTAAATGCAGGGTATGGACGGCCGGTCTGGGTTCAGCCCCGTAATCCGGCATAGTTATGAAATGGCACCAGAACGCTGATGGTTATATCTATTTGCAGTCTTGGGATAATGGCTTGAATCATTCCCGTCCAGTGTTATTTTTTGCGATGCATCTTAATTATCAGTGAATACCGAGTGTTAAATACATGGCTCGATCGTGCGTTGTGCGACGTGCTTGCGCATGGTAGTATTTCAAATCGTGATTTAAAGCGATGGAGATCGTATTGCCATTGCTGGAATTTTGGTCACAGCAAATAAGGGCTCTTGGCGCAACGGTTAGCGCAGGGGACTCATAATCCCTGGGTTCTGGGTTCGAATCCCGGAGGGCCCA
>CAKUHP010000050.1 GCA_934658705.1 uncultured Collinsella sp.
GCCATGGTGCTGGGACCGGCCACGTTGACGTGATAGTCGCGGCCCAGGGTCTCGATAAGCCCGGGGCGGCTGACGATCTCGGCGTACAGGCCCTCAAACGGCACGAACATGATGCCAAAGTTGGTGGTCGCCGGCACGCTCAGATACTTTTCGCAGATGTCCTTAGCCTCGCGCTTGACCATCATGTCGAGCGTCTTGCGCGCGGCCGCCACGGCATCGGCGTCACCCGACTCCTGCGCGTCGAGCAGGTGCTCGTACGCATCGCCCGGAAACTTGGAGTCGATCGGCAGCAGCACGGGATCGCCCTCGTCAACTGGCAGCTTGACGGCAAACTCCACGCGCTCCGAGGCACCGGGCTTGGTGGCAACGTTTTCCAGGTACTGGTCGGGCGTGAGAATGTCTGCCAAGATCGCGCCCAGCTGCACCTCGCCCAAAATGCCGCGAGCCTTTACATTGCCCAATACGCGCTTAAGGTCGCCCACGCCGGTGGCGATGGATTGCATGTCGCCCAGACCCTTGTACACGGCCTCGAGCTGGTCACTCACCTGCTTAAACGATGCGGACAGACGGTCGTTGAGCGTGCGTGAGAGCTTCTCGTCCACCGTCGCACGCATCTGGTCGAGCTGCACGTTGTTGTCCTTGCGGATGGCGCCCAACTGAGCATCGACCGTCTCGCGCACCTTGTCCAGACGATGCTCGATGCCCTCGCGGTTGGCGCCGAGCTGCTGGACCGTCTCGCGACGCAGGTCGTCCATGCGGTCGCCCGCCTGCGAGAACTCACGCGCGACGGCCAGGTAGCGCTGCTGTTCCACCGCCGCATCGGTCGCCTGCTGCTGCGCGATGGCATTTGCCGTGCGCCGGGTTTCTGCCAACGCCACATTAAGGGTGTCGAGCGCATTGTTGGCCTGTTCAAGCGCCGCCAGCGTCTCCGCACCGTTGTCGCCACGTTCCCGCAGCTCGGCACGAAGGCTCTTAAGCTGTAGCGCGCAGACCACGGCGACCCCCACCGCCACTAAGGCGATCACAACAAGCGCAATATCAATAGCAGACATACATTCCGCCCAACAAACCCAATCGAACACCAATCAAAACCGCGATCAATCTTACCCCGCCACACGCGCGGAGCACTCGTCCCGCTCTCCCGCACCCTTCTCTTCCGCATATTCCATAATGCGACGCGCCGTCTCTCTGCTTACCTTTGAGTCGTCGCCGGCCAAGTATGCGTATACGTTTCCTTTATTCAGGTGCAGGGCACGGCAGAGACCATAGCGCGTTACACCCGATTCCTTCAGCGCTTCCAGCGTTCTCTTTCTCATCAGGGCGTTAACCCTTCTATCGGCCGCCGGCTTTTCCTTTACACCTCGATACGCACGCCAAACGTTGGCATAGCGATTGGGGAGCTTATCCTCGGCGCATAGAGAGGCCAAGCTACCCGTTTGGCCGTACAGAGACAAAACGCCTCGATAGCCCTCTTCCATCCACGAGCCCTCGGATAAACCCAAAACGTAGTCGGCCTTACCCTGCGCCAAAGCAAGCAAAAACAGCGGCTCTGCCACACGCGGCTCAACCGTCATTGCCTGTTTTACGAGTTTCCTAAAACTCAGCGACTGCTGTCCGGACAGCTCCCGGCAATAACCTTTCAAGAACCCCTCAAAAGTCAGATTCAACCACGCACCTCCTTTTTGTATTGCCTGTATGCACAGACCATCTCCTGATAACTCCGCTCCGAAGGCGACGATGCCAACGCCTCTCCCTCATCGAATATAAGCCGCTCGAGCAAGTCCCAATCAATTCGATCGACAAATGCTTGGCTATGAAGATCAACGATGTCGTTCGGACGATAGGAATAGAGCTTCATCACCGCCAAATCCTCTAGCGACGGCGTGAAGTACCTGATAAAACGCGCGCCGATCTCCAAGGGAATCAAGCGATCTTCGTAATTGAATGGCATCTGGTTGCAATATGCCACCGCCATGCCGTTCACCTCGGGGTATCTGGCGATGATATCGCGCAGACACCTATCCGCCTCAAACACATCAATGTCATGCGTAACCGCCCGCTTCGTCACGTCGTTTAGTATGAAGGCGCTCCCTCCCACCAGCACAACGCTCGGCTTATCGTCTCTTGGACCTATTTCCAGCTCCGCTTCTTCGTCAATGCCCAAAAGCGTGTTCTCTAAATCCTGCTTATACATTGCATGTCCTATTATTATTCATCTTCAATAATACTATTAAGTGACACGACTAGACCCCCCAGAGGGAAGGATTCTGTTTGAGACTGCGACCCTTTAAATCTAAGACGACCTATGGGGGATGCTAGCTCTCCCAGCCGGTGCGGACGGTTGCTATGACGTCGCCTAGGCGCTGGCCCAGGGCCGCCAGATGCTGGAGCACCTCGTTGGGCGAAGCGCCGTTGAGGATGCACGTGAGGGCGTACGACATCAGGAAGATCGCCGCAAGTCCTAACGGAATGAGCACGATCATCGCCAGCGTGCGCAAACGCTGGCCCATGCGGCGGTGACGCGCACGGCGCTTGTCGAACGCGAGCTCCTGCGCATATGAATCTTGCTGTACGGAATAGGCCTCTGGCGCCGATTCGCGGCCGGGCACAGCTGCAGATACAGCAGCGGGCGCGGCATTTTGCGCAAAGGGCTGGGCTGCCGCCCCTTGCACTTGCATCTCCATGAGTCGTTGCTGCTGGCGCAACATGCGCTCGGCTTGTTGCTGCGGGGTCTCAAGAAACAGGTCCATGCTGGCCTCCAAAATTCGGAGCATTCGACGCTTACGACCAGCATCCCGCACCACCGCTGCCGAGACAACGCAATCCGCAGCAATAGTCGCAAAGAATCTTTTGACCAAAAGCTGTCGAAAAGCTCAACAACTCCCCTACCAGCACTTTCTCTGAGCTTTTTTCGATTACGATCTTTCGCCCTCCTGCCACCCCACCAACTGACCAAAAGCTGACCAAAAGCTTGACAGAAATTGTGAAGACAGGGACCCCATACAAAAAGTGCCGCCCCAAAAGGGGCGGCACACAAACTTTAATATCAGCTTTTTCGTAGCGAGCACGCGGCGACCCAACGCCGGAGCGCGGGGGCGGGAAATACCTTTGCCTCGCGCGACCCTGCGGAGCCGTGAGCGAGAGGGAAAGGTATTTCCCGCCCCCGCGCTCCGCATCCAGCGCCACGCCCGCAACGCACGCTAGTAGTTCACCACCTGCTCCTCAAAGTACGCCTTGGGGTGGTTACACACCGGGCACACCTCGGGCGCCTCGGCACCCACATGCAGGTGCCCGCAGTTCAGGCACTTCCATACCTTTACGCCCTCGCGCTCAAACACCTCGCCCGACTCGATGCGCTCAACAAGCTTGTTATAGCGTTCCTCGTGGGCCTTCTCGACAGCGCCGACGCCACGGAACTTCGCGGCGATCTCGGCAAAGCCCTCCTCCTCGGCGGTCTTGGCAAACTCGTCGTACATCGTGGTCCACTCGTAGTTCTCGCCTGCTGCGGCATCGCGCAGGTTGTCCAGGGTGTCAGGAACGGCGCCGTCGTGCAGATACTTAAACCACAGCTTGGCGTGCTCGGACTCGTTGCCTGCAGTCTCGGCAAAGATATTCGAAATCTGGACGTAGCCGTCCTTCTTGGCCTTGGATGCATAGTAGCGATACTTGGTGTGCGCCTGCGACTCGCCGGCAAAAGCGGCCTCGAGGTTCTTCTTGGTTTGGGAGTTCTCAAAATCCATAGGTGTACTTCCCTTCGATACGTGCCGTCCGTAGGCTTCGGACGACCCTATATCTAAGATGCCCTCATGCCGAGAATCTAAACCTTACAATCCTGTTTTCCAGATTCGAGCAGACTACACGCTCAGCCAACGGTCGCCCTCGGCACGGCAAAAGCCCTCACGTTCCAGATCGGCCAAAATGCTTGCAATCACATCGCGCTCAACCGGCACGCGGCCCGCTGCCGCTTCCATCTCGTTGACGCCTGCCATGGCCGCATCGAGCGTAATGCCCGCCGGCTGTCCATCACGCGCAGCCAGCAGCATGCGCACAATGTGGGCACGCTTTTGGCGGCGCGAGCCCTCAAACTTGGACTGACGGCTATAGCCCGCCGAGCGCCTGGACGGATTGGGCAGCGTCTTCTTAAGATACGCGCCGTAATCCAGCAGCGCGTAATACCACGCGCGCGGTGTATCGGCATCGTCTTGAGGCACGGCAAAGGGAGCGATCTCGTCTGCCGCCGCACCGGGGGCAGCCGGACAAGCCGCCTGAATCAGTGGCACCAGCTCGCGATCGGGGACAGCCGGCACATCGGGAAAAAAGTGATGCAGAAAGACCGTGCGCACGTTAGTCTCCAGATATACGCCCGGAAGATCGAACGC
>CAKUHP010000051.1 GCA_934658705.1 uncultured Collinsella sp.
AAAACCTGCCATTTAGGGACAGGTTTATTTTGGCAGGTTTTATCTGCTGTTTTGTTGATATGACGGCGCGTGCTGTTATGACGCGCGCCGAACCTGCCATTTAGGGACAGGTTTATTTTGGCAGGTTTTATCTGCTGTTTTGTTGATATGACGGCGCGTGCTGTTGTGGCACGCGCCGAGATGAACGCAACTATGAGCACCGTTTGGCGCCCGGGCGGCGGACGGTAGTGGGAGAGGAAGGCTCAGATGAGCGACAGCAAGCATGTGACGTACGAGGACGCCGGCGTCGATACCGCCGAGGGCGGCCGCGCCGTCGACGCGATTAAGCAGATGGTCAAGGACACCAATCGCCCCGAGGTCATCGGCGGCATCGGTGGCTTTGGTGGCCTGTTCTCGGCCGCCGCGCTTAAGGATATGGAAGACCCGATCCTGATCAGCGGCACCGACGGCGTGGGCACCAAGCTCGTGCTCGCCCAGATCATGGACCGTCACGAGACGGTGGGCCAGGACCTGGTCGCCATGTGCGTCAACGACATTCTGGCTTCGGGCGCCGAGCCGCTGTTCTTCCTGGATTACGTCGCCATCGGCCATATCGAGGCCGAGCACATGGCAAAGATCATCAAGGGCGTGGCCGACGGCTGCAAGCTCGCGGGCTGCGCGCTCGTGGGCGGCGAGATGGCCGAGCACCCGGGCGTCATGGCTCCGGCCGACTACGACCTCGCCGGCTTTACCGTGGGCGTCGTCGACCGTCCCAAGATGCTTGACCCCGCGAACGTTCGCCCCGGCGATGTGATCCTGGGCCTGCCTTCCACCGGCGTGCACTCCAACGGCTACTCGCTCGTGCGCAAGGTTATCGGCGTCGACGGCATCAAACCGGGCACGCCCGAGGCCGCCGCTAAGGCCGAGGAGCTCAGCCGTCCGCTCGAGGAGCTCGGCGGTGCTTCGCTGGCCGACGCTCTGCTGGCTCCCACGCGCATTTATGTCAAGCCGATTCTGGAGCTGCTGCGTGGCGGCGCTCCGGTGCACGCCATTGCTCACATCACCGGCGGTGGCATCACCGAGAACCTCAACCGCGCGCTCGCCGACGATGTCGACGCCGTGGTCACCCGCAACGGCGCCGAGATGGGCTGGGATGTTCCGCCCGTCATCACCTATGTGTCGCGCCAGGCCGAGCTTGCGCCCAACGAGGCATGCAAGACCTTCAACATGGGCGTTGGCCTGTGCTTGATCGTCGCCCCCGAGGACGAGGCTGCCGTGACCGAGGCTCTGGTCGCGCTGGGTGAGAAGCCGTTCCGCGTGGGCGAGTGCGTCGAGGGTTCCGGTAAGGTCGTGTACTCCGATGAGCGCTAACGAGCAGATGGCTGCTGCCGAAGGCCTGGGCTTTGTGCCCTACACCCGCCCGACTGGCACCGATACGGCCGAGCCGCTCAAGATCGGCGTGCTCATCAGTGGTTCTGGTACCAATCTGCAGGCGTTGATCGACCTGATCGCCGCCGGCAAGCTCAACGCTTCGATTGAGCTTGTGGTGTCGAGCCGTCCTTCGGCCAAGGGCCTGCAGCGTGCCGAGCGTGCGGGCATCCAGACGCTCACGCTGTCCAAGGATGTCTACGCCGACCCCATCGCCGCCGACGAGGTCATCGCGCACGAGCTGCTCGAGCGCGGCTGCGAGTACGTGGTCATGGCCGGCTATATGCGCATGGTGCACACGCCCCTGCTGGCAGCGTTCCCCAATCGCGTGGTCAATCTGCACCCGGCACTGCTGCCGAGCTTTACCGGTGCGCATGCGATCGACGATGCGTTTGCGCGCGGCGTCAAGGTGACCGGCGTGACCGTGCACTTTGCCAACGAGATCTACGACAACGGCCCCATCATCGCCCAGCGTGCGCTGGCCGTCGAGGAGGGCTGGGATGTCGATACGCTCGAGGAGCACATCCATGCGATTGAGCACGTGCTGTATCCCGAGGTCGTGCAGATGCTCGCCGACGGTCGCGTTCACGTGCTGGAGAGCGGCAAGGTCGCAATTGATGCGCCCCGCGGCTAGCGGTGCACAGTAAAATTAAGTTGAGTGGTTAGGGTGGTCATTGGCGCCAAGGCGCGTGTGGCCACCTTTTGTTTTTGGTAGTCACCTGCGACGTTCTTGAATGACTAGTCGTTTAAGAACGTCGCAGGTGACTAGGCGAGAGAGGTGAGCGCATGGTGGATAACGAAGCACTGTTTACGCCTGAGCTGGTGTTTTTTGATTGGGGGTGTGCGACGCCGGGCGAGGTGTTTGCGCAGCTCGAGAGCGAGCTCGCCCCGCGCGGCAACATTGCCGATGGCTGGCTTGACGCCGTTCGCGCACGCGAGGACGCCTATCCCACGGGCCTTGCCATGCCGGCGGCCAATATCGCCATCCCACATACTGATCCCGGATTTGTGGCTAAGCCCTATATCGCGGTGGTAAAGCCTGCTACGCCCGTGACATTCAATGCTATGGCGGGCATGGGCGCCCCCGTGCCGGCGCAGATTATCATCAATCTGGGCATTGCCGAGCCGGGCGGTCAGGTCGAGGCCCTGCAAGCGCTCATGAATATCTTTATGGATGCCGACGCTGCAGCCGATGTACTCGGCCAGGCCACACCCCAGGGCATGGTCGACGCCATCCGCCGCCACTTCTAAGGTGGAGCCAAGCCGGCACCTGGGGGCGTTCCTTTTGTGCCGGCTGCCGGGCATGTTCCCTTTGCACCAAAATGGTGCAGATTAACCTGTGTCCCATGCACCAGGTGTGCCGCGGGGGCTGCGTTGTGACACAATGGCGTTTGTTCGATTCGTGATGCGAAAGGCCAAACATGGCAAATAAGAAAAAGAACCCCGAGGCCGCGCCGACGCCCGAGCAACAGGCTCGCGCCGCCTCCAGCTCTCGTAAGAAGCAGCGCAAGACCTATGTGTCCAAGACCGTCAAGATCATCCTGGTGGTCATCGGCGTGCTGGCGATGCTGCTTTCCGTCTCGGCCATGGCGTGCTCCGGCTTGATGTCGCAGACCGAAAGCACCAGCTCGGGCTATAAGCTCACTGGTGGCGTGGCTGCTACCATCAATGGCACCAACCTCACCGAGGACACCGTGACCAAGCAGATCATGAGCATGCGTACGTCCTACGGCTACACCAAGGACAAGGACTGGGCGCAGTACCTGGTCGACAACGACCTCACGCCCAAGAAGTATCGCAAGCAGCTCATCGACTCCTACACGCAGCAGATTCTGCTTCAGCAAGCGCAGAAGGAAAACGGCGTGACCGTCTCGGACGAGGAGGTCGAGAAGGCCTGGAAGGACGCCTGCAAGAGCGCGGGCGGCGCCAAGACCTTTAAGGAGACCCTCAAGACCTACGGTTACACCGAGGACACCTACAAGGATTCGCTCAAGGAGAGCCTGGCGCAGCAGAAGCTCAAGGATGCCGTGGCGCCCACGAGTAAGCCCAAGGACAGCGAGATCGTCGATTACATCAACGAGAACCTGTCCAACTACAACGACGCCCGTCGTTCGTCGAACATCCTGATCAAGGTCGATTCCGACGCGTCTGACGAGGACAAGGCTGCCGCCAAGGCCAAGGCGCAGGAGTGCCTGGACAAGATCAACTCCGGCGAGCTGAGCTTTGAGGACGCCGTGGAGCAGTACTCCGACGACACCGGTTCCAAGGAGAAGAAGGGCGATGTGGGCTGGGACAAACTCACCACCTTCGTCGACAGCTATCAGACGGCACTCGAGGGCCTTAACAAGGGCGACGTGAGCGACGTGGTCGAGTCGACCTACGGCTATCACATCATCAAGTGCACCGACTACTTCCATGTCGACAACCAGGTCGATGACATTAAGCAGGTGCCCAAGGCCATCAAGAAGTATGTCTCCAACGTGGTGAAGACGCAGGCGGCCAGCACCGCATACAGCGA
>CAKUHP010000052.1 GCA_934658705.1 uncultured Collinsella sp.
CCATTAGGGAGTATCGCGAGGAGAGGGGCCATGCGGCATAGCGCCGAGGCATGGTCCGGAAAAACGTCCGAGGTCCCTATCGACCTACTTCTTTCTTCGCCGGACGGCAGGCGACAGGTGGCCATTGAATGTCAGGGGAAGGCCTCACACGGACGCGCAGGGGATGGCTTGCGTGACGCTGACCGCATGACGGCCCTTCAGGCCATGGGCTACGATGTACTTCTCCTGACACACAGACAGATATCCGATGAGGGTAGATTCCGCGCGATCGTTAAGGCCGTATGCAGGATGCTCGATGCTGAATATCGTGATAAAAGCTCAGACGAGCAAAGGGCTGAGACATTACTTCGGTCTGAACTATTCGTTGACTGGACAAAATTGGGAGTAATCGACGGAAAGATGCCCGTTAGACACAAAACAGCTCGATCGTGGACGGCTGCGGTTCTAAGTGAGTAGACTTTTAGCACTTTGGCGACCAGGCTGTTTTGCAACAAGTCATTTACCTGCGGCTTTATAAAGCAATATGGATGGCGTGCTCGGCAAGTTCCAAAAAGTCTACTCACTTAGTATTTGACGAGAAGCCGATGCCTAAGGCGGTCCTATTTCAGGGCGTTAACGAGTCTTCGAGACACAAAAAAGCCCGAACCATGCGGTCCGGGCCTTATCAAGCTTAAGATTATGTCTCAGACAGCTGGCTTAGCCAAAGTAGCGCTTGAGCAGACCGGCGAAAGCCTTGCCGTGGCGAGCCTCGTCGCGAGCCATCTCGTGCACGGTGTCGTGGATGGCATCGAGGCCAGCGGCCTTGGCGCGCTTGGCGAGGTCGGTCTTGCCGGCGGTAGCGCCGTTCTCGGCCTCAACGCGCATCTCGAGGTTCTTCTTGGTGGAGTCGGTCACGACCTCGCCCAGCAGCTCAGCGAACTTGGCGGCATGCTCGGCCTCCTCGTAGGCAGCCTTCTCCCAGTACAGGCCGATCTCGGGATAGCCCTCGCGATGAGCGACGCGAGCCATGGCCAGGTACATACCGACCTCGGAGCACTCGCCCTCAAAGTTGGCACGCAGGTCGGCAACGATATCCTCGGAGACGCCCTCCATCTTGGCGACGCCCACGACGTGCTCGGCGGCCCACTCAAGCTGGCCCTCCTCCTGCTTCAGGAAACGAGAACCAGGGACGCCGCACTGGGGGCACTTGAAGTCCTCGGGCAGCTGGTCGCCGTCGAACTCTTCCACATAACCGCAAACGGGGCAAACAAACTTCATGATTCGATCCTTTCGATCGATGGCGATGGGGCGCTTGTCCGGTCCCGTAAGGGCCCTCTCCGGACGCGCGTCTTGACGAGTTCTATTATCCATAAATGAGACCGAATGTGAAGCCTATTAGGAATGATTTTTAATAAAACAATTAAGCGGCTGTCATCTAGCAGCGTCCACATAGTCCGCAGCGGACGCAGCCGTTGCAGATGAACTTGCTTCCGCAGGTTTCGCACCACTCATAATACGGTGGATCCCAAAGCTCCGAGCTGGGGATTTCCAAGCCGAGCGGATCCCTTAGGTCCCATTCGATTTGGCGGCCGCGGTGTTGAAGGCCTGATTTCCACGCCTGCTCGCTTTGCAGATTTTTGCCACGAAGGTGATATGTTCGCCCGTCCTTAACGAAGGTGCTTCCGGTTTCGATGAAAGCAAGCGTTGCATCTGCCGCCACGCATTCGGCATGCAGCTGGCGCACCCATTCGTAATGGCAGGGGCGTGCTCCCGCGTAGTTTTCTCCGCCCGCGATGACCTGCTCGATTCCATCGGGTTTTCCAAGGCTACCGGGGGCGGCTTTCTCGACCGATACGCTTCCGATGAACGGCGCACACATGATGCCGCGGTGTGCTGCCGGCGTGGCGAGCAGGAGGGGAATCCGCTCATTTGCCCTGCGCTGGTTTTCGCAGGTTACGTTGAGCATGACGTTTTGCCAGCCATCGCCCCAGTCGCTGGGCAGACAGTCGCTAAAGCGCTCGGGACGTTTGGTCAGAATGAAGAACTTTACGTCGGGTCTCTGGCGGATGATATCCCATACCTCTGGTCGCCAGGGATCGGCCTCGGGCAATAGGAAATCGCTTGTCATGCAGATGCGGATAAGCTCGCCGGCGCGAACTTTGTAGCTGCCGTCCCGGCGGCGTTGGAGGGGATAAGTAAAGCCCGACTTGCTTTTGCTAATCACGGAGGGGTCGATACCGCGTTGTCCGTCCATGTAATACATGTAGCAGTTGTCGCATCCCTCGCTGACGCGCGTGCAGCCATGCCAGGGGTTCCAGATGTCATGCATCTTTATGCCTCCTTTGCAGTAGATGCGCGTCTGATGGACTCTGAAAGATTAACACCGGCAGATGAGCGCGATGGCCCCGAACAATATGAAGATGTTGATTGATTAACGATTGGCACGTCGCCGGCGACCATCGATGAGTACAATCGGTCGAGCAAATGTTGACCCATCAACAAATGAAGGAGTTTCCTTTATGCATCTAGCCCGTCGTGCCTGGTGCCGAACATATCAGACAGTTTTTCGCATCGCATTGCCGATCCTGCCCTATACCGAGCCGCGTATTTTGGAGCATGCCGAGGATGTGCCCGCGGTGCTTCAAAAGCGTTCGATTCAGCGTGTGCTCATCGTGACAGACCCTGGCATTGCCCGTTTGGGGCTCACGGCGCCGCTCGAGCGCGCGCTCGCGTCAAAGGGGATTGGCGTTACGGTCTATGCCGAAACGCGTGCGAACCCCACGGTCTCGAATGTGGAGCAAGCGGCGGCGCTGTATCGCGAGAACGACTGCCGGGCCATTATCGGCTTTGGTGGCGGTTCGGCCATGGACTGCGCCAAGGGCGTGGGCGCGCGCATTGCGCAGCCAAACAAGCCCATCAACAAGATGCGCGGCCTGTTGCGCGTTCACCGTCTTCTGCCGCTGCTTATCGCGGTTCCCACTACCGCCGGTACGGGAAGCGAAGTCACGCTCGCGGCGGTTATCACCGATGACGAGACGCACTATAAGTACCCTATTAACGACTTTGTGCTCATTCCGCGCTTTGCGGTGCACGACCCCGAGTTTACGCGTGGGCTGCCGGCATCCATTACGGGGCAGACGGGTATGGATGCTCTGACGCATGCCGTCGAGGCTTTTATCGGCCGTAGCACCACGCCCTACACGCGCAAGATGGCGCGCCAGGCGGTTCAGCTCATCCACGACAATTTGCTCGAGGCCTATGAGCACGGCGACAACATGCGTGCGCGCCGCAATATGCTTTCGGCGGCGTATAAGGCGGGCGTCGCATTTACGCGCTCCTATGTTGGATATGTGCATGCCATCGCGCACAGCCTGGGCGGCCGATACGGCATTCCGCACGGTTTGGCCAACGCCATCATCCTGCCGCACATGCTTCGTGCTTATGGCGAAACTGCAGCTCCCAAGCTTGCCGATCTTGCTCGCATGGCGGGTATTGCGCCGGCTGCTGCGCAGGACAGTCTTGCCGCAGAGGCCTTTATCGATTGGGTCGATCGCATGAACGAGGCCTTGGGAATCCCTAAATATGTCTCGGGCATTCGCCGCTCCGATATTCCGCAAATGGCGGCCCATGCCGATGCCGAGGCCAATCCGCTGTACCCCGTTCCGCTTTTGATGGACCGTGTGGAGCTCGAGCATATGTACGAGGTCGTCGCGGGTGGTATGTTTGAGGACGAGAACTAGGAGGGTCCATGAA
>CAKUHP010000053.1 GCA_934658705.1 uncultured Collinsella sp.
CTGTCCCCTTCGTGGTGGTTTTTGTTTTGAGGGAGGGCGCGGTGCGCATGGACGCTCGGGTGGATAGCGATCTTGCCGATAACTTTTGGTGGCGACGCACGACGCTGACGCGGCGCGGTCCCCTGTACGATCTTGGCGTCTCGGCGGGGTTGTTGCTGGCGGCGACGGTTATCGGCGCGCTGCTCGACCACCCCGGAATTGCCCCTAGCATTATGATCGTCTACGTGCTTGCCGTGCAGCTGTGCGCGTTTTTTACCTGGAGCCGCCTGTACTGCTTGCTCACGTCTGCCGCCGCCGTGGCGCTCTACAACTTTTTGTTTATCGACCCCCGGTATTCGCTGACGTTTATCGACCGCATCTATCCCGGCATGTTCGTAATCATGTTTTTGGTCTCGCTCGTGTCGAGCTCCATCTCCCTGGCGCTGCGCCGTGCGCTGGCACAGGCTGCGGCTAGCGACCGTCGCACGCAGATGGTGCTCGAGACCAATCGCATGCTGCAGCGCTGTGCCGATCAACAGCAGATCGTGCACGCCATGGCCACGCAACTGGCGCGTCTTTCGGGCTGTCCGGTCGTGTGGTACAGCGCCGATGAAGAGAGCGATGACCTGCTGCCCCACGCGACGTATACGGCCGTGGGCGATGCCGCGTCGATACATCAGCTGGCGCCCCAGATGCCGCCGCTGCTCTCGGCTTCGGCTTACGTGGGAACGCCGCTCGATGCCACCTATGGCGGCTCGGCGTTTTACGGCATCTACCTCACCGTACGCTCAGGTGATGCCATGGTGCGCGAAGGTAAGCCTTCCTCGGTGATGGGTGTGCTGGCCATTGTCGCCGAGCCCGATGCGCTGACGCACGAAGAGCGGATGCTGGCCGATGCCATCGTGAGCGAAGGCGAGCTGGCGCTCGACCGCGCCCGTGCTATGGAGGCGCGCGAGGAGGCTGCCGTGCTCGCCAAAAACGAGCAGCTGCGCGCCAATCTGCTGCGCTCCATTTCGCATGACCTGCGCACGCCGCTCACGAGCATCTCGGGCAATGCCGACGTGCTGCTCGACCAGGGCTCGACCGGCACGGCGGTGCTCGACGCCCGGACGCGTCGCAACATGCTGCTGTCCATTCGCTCGGATGCGCTGTGGCTCAACGCCACCGTCGAGAACCTGCTCGCCACCACCAAGCTCGAGGGCGGCGGTGTGCGCCTGTCGACCACGCTCGAGCTCATGGACGACATCGTCGAGGAGGCGCTGCGCCACGTGAACCCCGCCGTGCGCGAACACGACCTCAAGGTGGTTGCGTGCGACGAGCCGGCACTCGTCAACGTCGACGCGCGCCTGATGGTGCAGCTCGTGGTGAACCTGGTGAACAACGCCATCACGTATACGCCGGCGGGCTCGCATATCGTGATTTCGATTGGTGTCGACGAGGGGCGCGTGACGTGCTCGGTTGCCGATGACGGCCCTGGCATTGCGCCCGAGGACCGCGGCCGCATCTTTGAGTCGTTCTACACCGCCAACCATGGCTTGGCCGACAGCCATCGCAGCGTGGGCCTGGGACTTTCGCTCTGCCGCTCCATTGCGCTGGCGCATGGCGGTAGCATAGAGGTTGCCGCGGCGGATCCGCATGGCTCGGTCTTTACAATCGAGCTTCCCGCTGCCGATGTTTCGTTTGATAAGGAGTAGCGTCGTGCCGAACTCTGCCGTGAAACCGCTCATCTTGGTTGTTGAGGACGATCCCGCCGTTCGCAACCTTATCGTTGCCGCGCTCGAGGCGCATGGTCTGCGCCATATGGCCGTGGAGACCGCCCATGCTGCTATTGCCGCCGCATCGTCGCAAGCGCCGAGCATCGTGCTGCTCGATCTGGGCCTGCCCGATATGGACGGCGTCAAGGTGGTCGAGTCGATACGCGCGTGGTCGGGCATGCCGGTCATTGTGGTCTCGGCGCGCAGCGAGGACGCGGATAAAATCCGTGCGCTCGACGCCGGTGCCGACGATTACCTGACCAAGCCGTTTTCGGTCGAGGAATTGCTGGCGCGCATCCGCACCACGCTCAGGCGCCTGTCATATGAGCAGACGGGCAGCGTGGCGTCCGAGGGCACGTTCGATACGGGTGAGCTGCACATCGATTACGATGCCGGTATCGCCACGATGGCCGGCGAGGAGTTGCATCTGACGCCGATCGAATACAAGCTGTTGTGCCTGCTGGCCCACAACGCCGATAAGGTGCTCACGCACCAGTTTATCCTGCACGAGATCTGGGGCACCGCGACCAAGAGCGACCTGGCGAGCCTGCGCGTCTTTATGGGCACGCTGCGCAAAAAGATCGAGTCCGACCCCGCGCATCCGCGCTACATCCAAACCCACGTAGGCATCGGCTACCGCCTAGTCACCCAAGGCTAGATCGCCAACCACTATCCCAATATGAGTTGCGGTGAAATAGTTCCTGTTTATGCCGTTATCAAGCCCTTCTAGGAACTATTCCACCGCAACTTTGTTATTTGCCCTTGGGCTTGCTGGCGTAGAACTTCTTCTTTTTAGGTTTGCCGGCGGGGGAGGGTTTGCCGGCAAAGTTGGACTTGCCGTCGCCGGCAGGTGCTGTCGCACGGGGCTTACGGGCCTCGGGGTTGCGCAGCTCCTCGACACGCTCGGCAATTTCCTCGGCACTAAAGCCGACCTCGGCCATGGCGTCCTCGATGGGCAGGCGACGCACGATGTAGCAGTGGTGCACCTTCTGGTTGCGTGCGAAATCCTCGGGGATGGTTTGTGCCGTAATGTCCTCTAGCACGACGCCCGCGCGTGCGAGCTTGCGCGTCTCGGGACGGAAACCGCGCAGGTTGCAGCTAAAGATGGCATGGCCGCCCTGCGTGAGCAGGCGCGACACGCCGGCCAGCAGCTCAACGTGGTCGCGCTGGACATCCCAGGTGCGGCGGCCCATCTTGGACGAGTTCGAGAACGTGGGCGGATCGACAAAGATCAGGTCCCAGCGGTTGCGCGTCTGGCGCTGGTCGCGAATCCAGGCGAGCACGTCGTCGCGCACAAAGTGATGCTGCGGGCCCACAAAGCCGTTCTGGCGCATGTTGCGCTCGGCCCAGTCCAGGTAGGTGTTGGAGAGGTCGACCGTCACAGTCTCCTCGACGCCGCCATCGGCCGCGTAGCAGGTGGCGGTGCCGGTGTAGGCAAACAGGTTGAGGAAGCGGCGCGCCTGCTTGGCGTGCTCGCGCACCAGGTTGCGGGTGACGCGGTGGTCCAGGAAGATGCCCACGTCCAGGTAGTCGTCAAAGTTGACGGCAAAGGTAAGGCCGCCCTCCTCGATGAGCGGCAGACGGCGACGTGCGATGTTGGCACGTTCGCCCGAGCCGCCCTTGCCGGCGCCCTGCTTGCCGTACTGCGAGCCGCCGCGCGAACGCATGCGGGCCTTGGCGTGCACGTGCTCGGCCGGAACATCCAGGATACGCGGCGCGATGGCCAAAATGTCGAGCATGCGGGCCTGGGCCAGCGCGGGATCGATGGTCTTGGGCGCGGCGTATTCGGCGATGACGAGCCAGCGGCCCGGCGTCTGCGGGCAGCCCTCGTACAGGTCGATGGCGGCGGAGTAATCGGGCAGGTCGGCATCGTAGACGCGGTAGCAGCTCACGCCCTCGCGCTTGGCCCACTTGCGGCGCAGGCGGGCGTTCTTGCGCAGGCGGTTGGCGAACTGCTCGGACTCGGGGATGAG
>CAKUHP010000054.1 GCA_934658705.1 uncultured Collinsella sp.
GCCGATGCTTCGGCGGCTGGCTGCGGTATGTACCTGACGCACAACGGCGTGGTGCGCGCGACGCCTAAGTCCGAGGCACGCGGCATCGAGACCGATGGCGTGGCGCCCGGGCATAAGGTGGGCGGCATGGTGTTTGGATTCGATGCCGATAAGGTGCGAGGCGCCATCGAGGCTACGCGTGAAATGCCGGGTATCGGCTATGTGCGCGTGTGGCTGGCGAGCGGCGAGCTGGCCGTGGGTGACGACATCATGCTCGTGCTCATCGGCGGAGACATTCGCCCGCACGTGGTCGATGCGCTGCAGGCACTCGTCGGTACTATCAAAAATGAGTGCGTGAGCGAGGTCGAGCGCGAGGCGTAGACTTTGCGTCGATGAAAGGCTCGTTTACAAAAATTGCCCGCCGGTACGTGTGATACCGGCGGGCAATTTGCGTTTTGGGTGCGCTGGGCGCTACACGCGGGTGGCGTCCTTGGGACTCATGGTCATGCTCTGGAAGCGGTTCTCCATGTACTCGTTGTCGAAGTACTCGCCATAGAACTGCGCAACGGGGATATCCTGAACCGTACCGTTTACGCGCTGGTACCAGTAGTCGAGCGACTGCAGCGTCATAACGCCGTCGACCAGCATGATGACGGTAAAGATGACGGTGGCCGAGTAGCGACTCTTCCACGGGATCATGTTGATGAGCTTAAGCAGCCTCGGCAACAGCAGCTTGATCCAGATAAGGCCGCCCAGACCCCATAGGCAGGCGAACTCCGTGCAGGTGCGTCCGCCCGTAAGGACGACGAGCGGGTCGGGCATGCCGAACAGCGTGATGTGCGAATAGCTCCACGAGACCACGCCAAACGAGGTCTGCATAAACCAGCCGACGAACACCTCAAAGCTGGCGCCAAGCAGGGCGCTCACCAGGAAAATGATGACGGGGTTCTTTTTATAGAAGCGGTTGAGCACCATGGTCATGAGCACGGCGCCAAAGCCGTAGATGGGGCTGAAGGGGCCAAACAGCATACCGGCGCGATTTTGGTACACACCGGGGTCGTCGACCGTCATGTGCCAGATGTCCTCGGCGATCAGGCCAAGTACGCAGCAGACGAAAAACACCCAGAACAGGTTGAAGTAGTTGAGCTTGATATAACCCTCGCCGGTCTCGTCGCGGCCGAGCATGCCCGCGGCGGCGGCGTCGCGATCGAGCATCTCCTGCAGGCGGCGCTGCAGCTCGCGCTCCTGACGCAGCGTGGGGTCGATGGTAGCCGAAAGGGCGACGAGAATCGCGAGCTGAACGGCGGGGCGCAGCAGGAAAAGGCCGATGCCCTGGAGCATCACGTCGACCAAAAGCTCGACGACGGTGAATGCAATAAGGATGTAGGACAGGCGGGCGGCGTTGCGGCGCTGGTTTTTGATGAGGTCCAGGCCAAAGATAATCAGGATGACGGCACTTGCCGCAGAGAGCATGATGCCGGCGACGATGAGCCCGACCGCGACCAGCATATTGTCGCCGAGCTTTTCGGCGGCGTTGCCGTTGAGGAGCGCGGTGATGACCTGCCACATAAAGGCGCCGACCGACGGGAGCGTACCCACGCCGGACAGGATGCACAGGACGGCATATACCTTAATGATAAGTGGGATCTTCTTGACCTCTGTGGCGCTGGGGACGCTGGGGTCGAGTTCGTTTCGATCCATACATAACCTTTCTCGTCTTGTTGTAGGTTACAAGGATACGCTGCCGACCAGCCAAAAGACAGGACGAACGTCCCAATTGCAACAATGTAACCCCTAACGGTGGGCGAGAGATTCCGTGGCGAGGAGTGGAGCGGAGTTGCCGTCCGTATCGTGTAGCCAAATAAATGTTTGGCCGCAAAACGGATTATTAGCTCGGTGGGCTTTTAAAAAGCGCTGCTCATGCACATGGGAGCGCGTCGCGCCGTGCGTATAATAAGGCGGGTAACGCCAAAATACGAGGCTCTGAGGGGATGCCATGTCTCAAGAAACCATCCGCGCGGCCGAGCGTGCCGCGGGACAGGTGAACGCCATGTCGACGTATGATCCGGACTCCGACCAGTTGCATGAGGAATGCGGCATTTTTGGTGTGTGGGCGCCCGATCGCGACGTGGCTCGACTGACGTACTTTGGCCTGCGTGCACTGCAGCACCGCGGCCAGGAATCGGCGGGAATCGCCGTGGGTGACGGCGGCACGGTTATGGTTCGCAAGGACCTGGGCCTGCTCGACCGCGTGTTCTCCAACGCCGACCTGTCGACGCTCTCCGGTCAGCTGGCCGTGGGCCACGTGCGCTACGGCACTGCCGGCGCCAAGAGCTGGGAAGCCTCTCAGCCGCACCTCTCTACCATCAATAGCGTCATCATCGCGCTTGCGCACAACGGCACCCTCGTCAACACCGACGAGCTGCGCCGCCAGCTGATCGAGCTGGGCGTGCCGTTCCTCTCCAATTCGGATTCCGAGGTCGCGACCAAGCTCATCGGCTACTTTACCCAGCGTACGGGCCATCTGCGCGAGGGCATCCGCAAGACCATGGAGCTCGTGCGCGGCGGCTACGCCATGACGCTCATCAACGAGCAGGCGCTCTACGCCTTCCGCGACCCGCACGGCATTCGCCCGCTCGTGCTGGGCAAGCTTGTGGACGAGGGCCTGGACCAGGCCGATGCCGCATCCGTTTCGCAGCTGCCGTCGCAGGACGGCGCCGCGACGGTCGACGCCGCCGTCCATGTCACCCGCGCCGGTGGCTGGGTCGTTGCTTCCGAGACCTGCGCGCTCGACATTGTGGGCGCCGAGTACGTCCGCGACGTCCGTCCCGGTGAGATTTTGCGCATCAGCGCCGAGGGCCTTGTGTCCGAGCAGGGCGTGCCCGCCGCCGAAGAGCCCGCTAACTGCATCTTTGAGCAGGTCTACTTCGCCCGTCCCGACTCCATCATGAACGGCAAGAGCGTCTACGCCTGCCGTTATGACATGGGTCGCCAGCTAGCGCACGAGGAGCCCGTCGAGGCCGACCTGGTCATCGGCGTGCCCGACTCCGGCCTGCCGCCTGCGGAAGGCTATTCGCACGAGAGCGGTATTCCCTTTGGCGAGGGTCTCATCAAGAACCGCTACGTGGGCCGCACGTTTATCGAGCCCACGCAGGAGCTGCGTGCCATGGGCGTGCGTATGAAGCTCAACCCGCTGCGCGACAACATCGAGGGCAAGCGCCTGGTCGTCATCGACGACTCCATCGTGCGCGGCACCACCATGGTGCAGCTCGTTAAGATGCTGCGCAACGCCGGCGCCAAGGAGATCCACATCCGCATCAACTCGCCCGAGGTCATCTGGCCGTGCTTCTACGGCATCGATACCGACGTGCAGTCGCAGCTCATCAGCGCCAATAAGACGGTTGACGAGATTTGCGAGTACATCGGCGCCGATTCGCTGGCCTTCCTTTCGGTCGAGGGCCTGCTGAAGGTCATGCCCAAGGGCGGCTACTGCGATGCGTGCTTTACCGGCCGCTACCCCGTGGCGATTCCCGAGAGCTTTGGCCGCGACAAGTTCATGGAGGGCTTTAAGCCCCG
>CAKUHP010000055.1 GCA_934658705.1 uncultured Collinsella sp.
CCCTATGCCGGCTGACGGTCGAGGCACGCGTCCCACATTTGGTCGCGCTCCTCCTGGCTGACGCCCTTGAGCGTCTTATCGATGAGCTTAAGCAGCTTGTCCGAGCCCTTGCGGCAACCGACATTTGCCGTGACTTCCTGCTTAAAGCCCTCGCCCTCGGCAAATTGAATCGGCACGATGCCCGGATTTTGGGCCATATAGCCCTTCTCGTTCTCGGTGTTGTAGGTCACAGCATCGCACGTACCCTGCAGCAGGTTCGAGAACACCGTGGGGACCGAATCGACCGGGTTTTTGTGGACGACGCCCGGGATCTCGTCGATGACGGTATCGAGCATGGTGTCCTTTTGGCCGAGTACCGTGGCGCCGCTAAAGTCGCTGAGCTTGGTTGCGTTTTGGTAGGGCGAGCCCTCTTTTACGAACAGGCCAAAGTAGCCGATAAAGTACGGCTCGGAAAAGCCGACGGACTCCTCGCGCTCGGGCGTGGCGCTCATGCCGGCGATGATGAGGTCGATCTGGCCGTTGTTGAGAGAATCAATGAGGCCCGAGAAGCTCTGCTTGACGGCAACGGGCTCGCCGCCGAGGGCCTTGCAGACGATCTTGGCGATCTGCACGTCGTAGCCGTCGGCATAGGCGCCCTGCACGTTATCGATGGGGATCGTGAACTCGCTGGCCTTGGAGACCTGCCAGTTATACGGTGCGTAGGCCGCCTCCATGCCAATGCGGATCTTGTCCTTGCCGATCACGGAATCGGACAGGTCGTCGCGGCCGCCGCCCGTCGTGGGCTGAACTACTTCCAGCGTGGAGGGGCGCTGACAGCCGGCAAGCGCGCCGGCGACGACGGTAGCGCTCGCAGCGAGCGCGCTACCCAAGAAGATGCGACGGCTGCATACCGGCTGGGTCTGCATGCCGCCTTGTTGGGGAGAATGCATAATCTGCCTTCCCTGTTGAATCGTATGCGAATATCAAAACAGGATACAGCGTTTCGCGCCTTCAATGATGCATATATACCAGTTAACGAACTAGAAAATGAGAGATTGGTGCAAAGAAACCTGTCCCCAATGCACCAATCACTTGACAACTACGAGAAAACCGATGTCTTGTCGCCGTCAGCGAGCGGGTCGCATTTGAGGCAAGGTGACGTGAAACGAAAGGGCGCTGACCTTCTGGTCGCGCCCTTGAAGTTGAACGTCAGATTGTCCAAATGCGGCCCGCGCAGCGTCGGCTGGTCCGCCGTTCGGTAGAACGGCGGAACCTCTAAAGCAGGGTGACGCTAAAGGATCGCTTGTCCGTCTCGCCGGGGGCCAGGGTGATGGTGTTGACCTTGTGCTCGAAGACGTCGTCCTCGGTGTCCATGGTGGTGTGACCAGTCCAGGGCTCGAGCGCCACAAACGGGGCGTCGTTGGCGGCAGACCACACGCCGATGTACTTAAAGCCCTCAAAGTCGATCTTGACGCCATGGCCCGACTTGCGGCCGCGCAGCGTGAGCGTGGAGCCGGGAACGTCGGTGAACATGATGGCATCGTTATCGAAGCTGCGGTGCGTGATGGGCAGCACGTCCGAGTTGTCGGGGGCCTTGTAGCTGCCCTCGAACGTCATAAGGCCATCGGGCGTGATGATGGGGGCCTCGTTGGTCCACGCCTCGGTAAACGCCAGCTCGTAATCCTCGAATGCCTCGTCCTGGGCACCGGGAGCGGGCACGTTAAACGCAGGGTGGCCGCCCACCGAGAACGGCAGGTCCACGTCGCCGGTGTTGGTGACGGCAAAGGTCTGGGTGAGCGTGGCATCGCCGGTCAGGGCGTAGGTCATGTTGAGCTTAAAGTGGAAGGGGAAGGCCTTGAGCGACTCGGGCGTGTCGGTAATCTCGTAAGTGACAGACGAGCCGTCCTCCGAAACCTCGACCAGCTTGTGCTCGACGATGCGCGCGAGGCCGTGGCGCGCCATCTCGCAGGTACCGGCGGCAGACGTCGCCGTGTTGTTGCGCAGCGAGCCCACGATGGGGAACAGGATGGGCGCGTGCTTGCCCCAAAAGGCCGAATCGCCCTGCCACAGATACTCGCTGCCGTTGAGGGCAAGGCTCGTGAGCTGGGCGCCCATGGAATCGATGGTGGCGGTGAGGCCACCGCGCTTGATGGTAATGACGGTTGACATGCTACTTCCTCCAAAAGTAAACAACAGTGTCGGGGGCTATTGTCCCACTCTTGGCTGCAGGACGGGGCGGCAGGCGATTATTGAGTATCCACGTAAAGGTCGAATCCGCCCTGCGGCGTGCTATCGACCATGTCGGGCGCCTGCGAGTTAAAGCTCACGGGGACCATGCGCTGCGAGGCGCGGAAGCGCGTTCCTTCGGTGGCGACGGGTGGTTCATCAACCGTGAGCTCGTAGTCGCCGGGCTTGAGCTCGATGCCGTCACCAGCGGAGTTGACATATTGGTACTCGTCAATCGCCTGCCCCTTGAGCGTGCGTCCCACGATATGGATGAGCATCTGGCTGTCGCCGCGCGCGGTATCCCACGTCGCGCCGTCCTTGACCTCGACCGACACATGCACCGAACGAGTGCGGCTGAGCGACTGCTCGACAGACATCTCGACCTTGGCGGCATCTTCTCGCTGCTGTTCGACATGTCCCCAGACGTTGCCGATCGCCGAGCAGGCGATGACGCCGGCCATGAAGGCAATGAGGATGGGGCCGAGCGGCGAGCGGCGGCCCGCGTCTTCCTCGCGAGCCAGATTGGGACGATGCGTGGGGACGGGTGCTTGGGCACCCTGCGAGGGCACGTCGAGGATGCTGAAGGATGCCGTGCTGCCAGGGTCGATGGTGTGACGTGGCTGCGGCGTCTTGGCCGGCGAGATCGACATGTCGGCCGGCTGACTCAACGTGGCCGTGGCATCGGCCTTAGCCTCGTCGGCCTCGGCCTGGGCCCAGGCCTGTTCGAAGGTTAGAGGCTCGGCGGCGACATCGTTGCCGGTTTCAGCATCGGCGCTCGACACGTCACTCGGCAACGGCTCGTCCCACTCCTCGTCCGGAACCTCGCCCTCGCTATACCACCATTCAAAATTATCGATATCCATACGGGGCGCCCCTTAAGCCTCGCAAATAAACAACTGCTAGCCTTATACCCCCAGACGGCGTCGGAGCTCTCCGGCGCAGACAGGAAAACCGTCCCAACATTCGACGCTTTTCCTCGATTTCGAGATTTTCATCGAATGTTGGGACGGTTTGGAAGACCAGCAGGGCACGGGTGTTCCAGGGGCAGCCCCCTCTGCAACATTACGAGCGCCGCGCGGATAGATGGGGTCTTTAGGGCCTCGCGGAGCCAGGGGGCCAGCTGCTCGGGGTGACCCTGCAGGTAGCCCTCGAGCTCGGACAGGGCCACACGGCGCACTTC
>CAKUHP010000056.1 GCA_934658705.1 uncultured Collinsella sp.
AGGTCAAAACCGAAGTAGCGGACGGAGTTGTTGTAGCTGATGTCGCGCACGATGGTGCCCAGCAGCTCCATGTCGGCGGGATACTTGCCCTGCTCGACCCACTCGCCGATCACACTGCACAGCACGCGGCGGAAGTACTCGTGACGCGGATAGGACAGGAAGGAACGGGAGTCGGTGAGCATGCCGACGAAGTTGCCCAGAACGCCCTCGTTGGCAAGAGCGGTGAGCTGCTCGCGCATGCCGACCTCGTTGTCGTTGAACCACCAGGCCGAACCGTTCTGGATCTTGCCGGCGGTCGGGGCCTCCTGGAAGCAACCCATAACGGTGTCGATCATGGTGTTGTCGATGGGGTTCAGGCTGTACAGGATGGTCTTGGGCAGGCCGCAGGTCTCCTGAATGGAGTTGAGGAAATCGGCGAGCTGGTCAGACGGCGTGTAGTTGGAGATGCAGTCGTAACCGGTATCGGGACCGAGCTTGGCGAACATGGCGCGGTTGTTGTCGCGCTTGCAGCCAAAGTGCAGCTGCATGGCCCAACCCAGGCGGACATACTCGCCGGCGACAAACTGCATAAAGGCGGTCTTGTACTTGAGGACCTCTTCCTCGGTGAGCGGCTCGGCGGCCAGGCCCTTGGCAAAGATGGCCTCGATCTCCTCGGCGGTAGCCGGGACATACATAACGTAGTCGAGAGCGTGGTCGGAGGCGCGGCAGCCCAGCTCGTGGGCAACGTCGTAGCGCTTGGAGATGGCAGCCTTCATGCCCTCGAAGTCGTTGACCTCAACGCCAGCGACCTCGGAGAGGTGCTTGCAGTAGTCGGCGAACTCCTGGCCACGCTCGATGCGCAGAGCGGCGTCGGGACGCATGGCCGGGACGACCTGGACGTCAAAGCTCTCGTCGGCGGCAATCTTCTTGTGCCACTCAAAGCTGTCGGCGGGGTCGTCGGTGGTGCAGATCATGCGGACGTTGGACTGCTTGATCAAGTTGCGGCAGGTGAAGCTGGCCTCGGCGAGCTTAGCGTTGGCGAGGTCCCAGACCTCCTGGGCGGTATTGCCGTTGAGGACGCCCTCGTAGCCAAAGAAACGCTTGAGCTCCAGGTGGCTCCACTCAAAGACGGGGTTGCCCACGCAACGACCCAGGGTCTCGGCCCACTTCTGGAACTTCTCGCGAGCAGGGGCATCGCCGGTGATGAAGCGCTCGTCGACGCCGTTGGCGCGCATCAGACGCCACTTGTAGTGGTCGCCGCCCAGCCAAACCTCGGTGATGTTCTCAAAACGCTTGTCGTCCCAGATCTCCTTGGGAGAGATGTGGCAGTGGTAGTCGACGATGGGCATACCCTCGGCAAAGTTGTGGAACAGCTCCTCGCCGGTCTTGGTGCTCAGCAAGAAATCCTGATCGTCCATGAAGTTTTTCATCAAACAACCCCTCTGTTGGCGGAGCGGGTGCACCGTGCGCCCGTTATCCTCTAGGTGAACGTTCACTATAGTAGTGCAAAATGGCGCGTTAGGTGAACGTTCACCTAACCATCACGGGGTGAACGGTAGGTTTTGGGGGTTTAACGGTTGTCACAAGGATCGCGCCGCACATATCGCGGCCCGCAAAGCCATCCAACTATGGGTTCATAGCGCCTTCCGTCAGGGTGGGTCCCCATGCGACGTGCATTTTTGAGAGTATTCTGCAGCGCAGGGTCCCAAATACAGCCCGAAGCACCTCATTTGCCCCATGCGGCATGCTTGATTGGCACAAATAAGGGCCTTTGATGGCGAGACTCGCCACCAAAGGCCCTCAAAACAGTCGTTATGTCCCTCTTCGGGACTCAACGTTGCAGAATACTCTCAAAAATGCACGTCGCTACCGGGGGTACCCGCCCAGGCAGGCTAAATGCCCGCGAGCTTGCAGTAACGATCGACGTTGCTGGCAAATACCATCTCCACGGCGCCCTTTTGCACAGGATCCGCAGGCGCTTTACCCCACAGCAGGTAATCGCCCAGCGTCTTGGCACCGCGGTAGGCCAAACCCACCGGGTCCTTGTAGACGATATTGGTAAAGATGCCGTGGTGCAGGGCAAGCACGCTCTCGGGGAACAGGTCGTTGCCGATCACCATGACCTCCCCCGCCTTGCCGGCCGAAACGAGCGCATCGGCCACCAGCTCGGAGCCCACGGCGAACACGCTGCAGATCAGCTCGGGGGCATCCGGGCCGTTGAGGCGACTGTTGAGCTCGCGCTCGAGTTGCTTAATCTGAGCATGAGCGCCGGTAAGATCCTCGACCTGCCAGGGGACGTTGTGCTCGCGCAGGTAATTATGGAAGGCGCGGGCGGTTAGGTAGTGCGAATCGGTATAGGGGTCGCCCGCCAAAAGCAGCACGCGGGCATCGGTGCCGGAGGCATGCACCAGGTTGGCCGCTTGCTCAGCCATCAGGCTACCGGCTGTTGAATAATCAGCCAAGCTGGCGCCCAGACGGTCGAGGTGCGGACGGTCGCCATCGACGAGCTCAATCGCCACACCCGCCTCGGCAATTTGCTCCAGCAGATGGGTCGCGCGATCGTCGCCCGGAACGTAGGCAAGCAGGCCGTCGATCTTCTCGCCCACTTGCAGGCGCTCATCGATTTGCTCGAGCGCATCGGCATAACCGCCGACGCCAAACTCGACGCGTTCGACGCTAATGCCCTGGTCGATGACCTCCTGCTCAAATCGATTGCAACCTTCCCACAGGTAACGATAGAAGTAAGCGCCCTCGCGCGATGCGCACGGCAGGCAAAACACCAGGTTGATATCCTTACGACGCAGGCTCGAGGCACTCGTGTTGCGGTGATAGCCCATCTCCTCGGCCTTATCGTTAACTTTGGCGCGCACGGACTCGCTCACGCCGGCCTTGCCCGTCAGGGCTTTATGCACGGTATTGATGGAAACGCCGAGCTCGGCGGCTATGTCCTTCATGGTTACGCGAGCGCTCATGGAGTTACTCCGTTATTGATAAGTAGCTTATAGATAATACGGTTAACGATACCCCAAAATCGCTCGTCCACTCGCCGCGCCTACCCCCAAATGCGAAAAACGCCCCGCGAACGGATGCTGAACTGCACCCCAAAACTTGGACGGCTTAAATAAGAACTACGCCGCAAGGGGCTGGCTCCGGAACTCCTCCGGGGTCAGCCCCTTCAGTTTAACCTGCCTTCGCCTCGTGTTCCAATGGGCGACGTATGCGTCCAGGTCCGCCTTGAAGGACTCGAAGTCGGGCCATGTCCTTCCCCGGAAGAACTCGTCCTTCATGTGGCCGAAGACCTGCTCGGTGGCGCCGTTGTCGATGCAGTTGCCCTTTCTGGACATGCTCTGGACGAT
>CAKUHP010000057.1 GCA_934658705.1 uncultured Collinsella sp.
TTGATGGCATCGGTGCCCTTCGAAATTTGTTTGCGCACCGTCTCGCGGTCCTCGCCCTTCAGCGAATCATCGCTATAGCTGTTTGAGCCGACCTCGCAGCCGGCATCGACGATTGCCTTGGCGGTGGCAGGCGAGGCCTCCGCGGCATCACCCGAAAGGAAGAACGTGGCGGTGACGCCCTTTTCCTTGAGCACCTGCAAGATCTGCTTGGTGGCGCCGCTCGGCCCCTCGTCAAACGTCAGGGCGACGACCTTCTCGTTGCCCTTGGGAGCCACGCTGGCGCAGGCAACGACGCAATCGGTGGCAGGCACGACCTCGCCGCGGTCCTGCGTCTTGCCCGACTGCTCGCCGACCCACACCTCAGAGCGCCCCTGGACGCCCCACGTCTGCACATACTCGATAGCGCCCGTACCCTCGACTTTGAGCTTGGGTTCGATGGTCGTGGCCTGGACCTCGTGTTTCTCGTAGACGTTGCGGCCGTCCTTGACCGTCACCTTCTCGCCGCCGGTGAGCTCACGACTATCCCACTTGGCCTGCTTCACGCGCTTGCCGTCGACCTTCACCGACAGCTTTTCGCCTCCATGGCGCTTGAGCACGCTGTCGTCGACCGCCAGCAAATCGCCGGCATCGTACGTTTCGGTCAGGCTTTGGTCGTCGATGAGATTTTGCAGCGTGGAACCCACGCGCACCGCGGTCTGCTCTCCGTTGAGCACGACGTCCACGCTGCGGTTGACGTAGCCCACGACGGCGGCGATAAACAGCACGAACGCGCAGCCCACGGCGATCAGCGCGTAGGGCAGGCGGGACGGACGGCGGGGCGAGCGGCCGTTGCCAATGCGCGCGCTGCGATCGCTAAACCCGCGGCTATGGTTGAGGTACATCGCGCCGGGTTTACGGCGACGACGGCGCTGACCGCTGGGCAGCTGCCCCAAGTCGCGGCGCGCCGTCGGGCGCGCACTCGAGTGCCCGCTTAAGTTGGATCCGTTTTGGCGCATGTGCCCTCCCCCATAAACACAGCGAGCCGGAGTAGCATGTCTCCGGCTCGCCTCCCATCGTTTGATTTGTCGCTATTTGCTAGCTTTCGACGAGCTCCCGCTCGCCTTTTGGTACTCGTCCTTAAAGGCCTTGAACATGCCACGCGTCTTGCCGAGCTGCTTGCCCAACGCGCGACTGCCCTTGTCAACGGCGACCGAGCCCTTGTCATCGAGCGCCTTGGCGCCCTTTTTGACCTTATCGCCCACCACGACGCTGGCCTCAGCGGCCTTGGCGGCCGCACCGCCCGAATACCCGAGCGACTTGACCTCGTCCGAGACGATCATCGCGCCGTCAGCGTAGCCGCGCAGCATCGTCGGCGGCACCTGCGTGTCGCCCACCAGCATGCTCGAAGCGGCGCCGGCGGTCACATAGAACGCCTGCACAATGCCCGAACGCGGTTTGAACTCAACGTCCGAGCAATAGCCCACGACATCGCCCGATTCCGTGCGCACATCCATGCCGACCCAGATGATGCAATCGTCCAGGTTGATATCGAGGCGCTTGGCCGCGGCGGCATCGTAGGTACCCTTGACGTCATCGACCGCAACGGCGCCCTCGTAGACACCGATAGCGTCGAGCGCCACAAAACGGTCGGGGCGCTCGATTATACCCGCGATATCGGACTGGCGAACCATAAAGCCCACCACGCGCGTGCCGCCCGGCGAAAAGACGGGAAAGTGAACCTTGCCGAGCTTTTTAGGGCTGCGCGGCGTGCCGTCCTTTTTAGTGCGCTTGTCCTCGGCGGGTTTTCGATAAACCTTGATGCCGACAAAATCCCTGGTGTGCATTATGCCTCGGTCGAAGGCTCCGCAGCCTCGGTATCGGCCTCGACGGCGTTCTCGACCACGACGTCGGCGGCGGGCGTCACGTTGCCACCCGAGATGGCATCGTTGAGCTGCTCACGCAGCTGGTCCATACGCTCACGGGCCAGATCGACCTTGGCGCGCAGGTCGTCGGTCTTGGCGTCGACCATCGGGCCGAAGTCGCTGACCGCGGCGCGGGCCTCCTCGGCACCGTGCTCGTAGGTGTCGCGCATGTTATCCCAGGCGTCGTTGGCGATATCGGCAGCCATGGCGCGGGTCTCGGCACCCGAGCGCGGGGCCAGGGCAACGCCGATGATAGCGCCGGCAGCAGCACCAAAGAGTGCACCGGAGACAAAGCTGAAAGTCTTTCCCATGATCATTCCTCTCCTGCGGGCACCTCGATGCCCACCGTTCGAATGCTGTCCATTATACCCGCAGCGCATCCTTTACCGCCCCGCTCATCTGCGTACGGTAAAAGCGCAGGTACATGATGCGATAAACGCGTAAGCCTACTCCTGGGGCAAGGCCGGCATGGTCACCGTGGCGGCAGGGTCCTCACCGGCGCCATCCACGAGCGGCAGGCTGCCCTCGTGCACCGGACCGGCCGGAACCGTCGCCGCGCCGCCAAAGACGGCAGCGGGGGCCTCGTGGTTCTCGGCGATCGCGCCTTCGGTATCGATTGCCATCTGCGGCTCGTCGTCAAAGCTGGGAACGCCCTGGGGCTCAACGGGAACGGGCTCGGCGGCAACCTCGGCAACGGGCTCGGCCTCGACCGGCGCATCGCCCTCGGCAGCGCTCTCGCCCTCAGCCGCATCCTCGGCAACGTCCTCGCCATTGGCAGCGGCAACGGCCTCATGCGGATCCTTGCCCTCGGCCTCGGCACGCATGCCCAGCACCAGGTTGCGCAGGCCCGCGACCGTACCTTCCACGTCGGGGGCCGGCTGGTCGGCGTGCAGATACGCCCAGTCCATCATAAAGGTTGCCGAAGACAGCGCGCCGATGGCCAGCGCGTCGTCGGGACACGAAAGCTCAACCTCAAAGACGCGCTCGTCGTGCTCGCTCACGCGGGTGCGGCCGCACGAGATGCTGCCGGCAAGGCCGGTCTCGTTCATGAGCTCGACCGTCACATGCTCCAGCAGGTGGCAAAGCTCGGTCTGGCCCATGCAGTCCTGGAACTCGCGACCGGAATCGCCCAGGCACAGGTGCTTGGCAATCGCGGGAACCAGATAGTACACGCGCGCCGTGGCCTCGATATCCTCCGAGGTCATGAGCGGCATGCCGGGGTTCACCAGCACGTGCGCGCA
>CAKUHP010000058.1 GCA_934658705.1 uncultured Collinsella sp.
GCGCAGCGCGGCCAAGGACTCCAACGTGACCGTGACCTCGACGCTGCCGATCATGACCGACAACGTCACCTTTACGTTTGGCGGCAAGAGCGAGACCGTGCAGCTGGTCGTGGTGCCCGACGACCGCACGGGCGACCTGGGTGACTACGTGCGCCTCGAGGACGAGTCCAAAGAGCCGCTCACGTTGCACGACGGGGACGTGTATCTGAGCAAGAGTTCGCAGCTGGTTCTGGGGATTCATCCGGGCGATACGGCACAGGTCCAGGATTCGTCGCTCAACGTTGCCGATGTCGAGGTGAGTGATATTTCGCTCAACTACTTGGGCAACACGCTCTATATGACGCAGAGCACCTATGAGCGTGCGTTTGGCCGAAGCATCCGTCTCAACGGCATCTTTGCGCTGCTCAAGGGCTCATCTGCCGATCAGATTGCTTTTAGCAAGCAACTCAAAAACGACGGCTGGCTGACGCTTTCGAGTACGGCCGAACATTGGGAGAACTACGAGGCCAACTTTACGATCATCAACTCGGTTGTGGTGCTCGTGACATTTATGGCGGCGTGTCTGTCGTTTGTGGTGGTGTTTACGCTGTCCAATACGAATATCTCGGAGCGTGAGCGCGAGCTGGCAACCATCAAGGTGCTGGGTTTCCGCCGCGGCGAGGTGCACCACTACGTCAACAAGGAGACGTTGATTTTGACGGCGATTGGTGCCGCGCTGGGCGTGCCGCTGGGCGGCTTGCTAGCCGAGAGCTTTACGTACATCCTGCAGATGCCGTCGCTCTACTTTGACGTTGAGGTCGAGCCGTTGAGCTACGTGCTATCCGTGGTGCTGGCCTTTGGGTTCACGATCATCGTCAACCTCGCCACCAACCGAACGCTCAACAAGATCGACATGGTCGGTGCCCTCAAAAGCGCCGAGTAACCTGCCAAAAAGGGACAGGTTCATTTTGGCAGGTTTTATCTGCGCAAACGCCGAGCGGTCCACGGGCTGCCCGGCGTTTATTACTTCGACAGCTTTTGCTCGCAGGCGTGGATGAGGTCGTCGTAGTGGGCGATTTTGTAGTTGAGACGATCGAGACCGGCCTGCATTTCGGCAATACGCTCGGTGACCTGGTCGCGCTGTTCTTCGAGAATGGCTCTGCGCGCCGCCATGGTTTCGTCACCCTGTTCCAAGAGCTGCATATATTCGATGAGCGCTTCGATTGAGACGCTTGCGCCGCGCATACACTTGACGAACTTGATGCGCGCGCAGTCTTGTTCATCGTAGTCGCGAATGCCATTTTCGTTGCGGTGTACACGAGGCAGCAAGCCAATGCGCTCGTAATAGCGCAGCGTATCGGCGGAAATGCCATACTCCTTTGAAACCTCGGCAATCCTCATGCCCACTCCTTAGTACGGAAACCTGCCAAAAAGGGACAGGTTAATTTTGGCAGGTTTTATCTGGGTAAACGATGACAGCTGAACCCGCCGAAGCATCAATTTAAGTTTAAAGCCTAGAGTTGACTCCAAGTCAAAGCCCATCTTCATTAGTTACGATGCTTCCATTGTTTGCGGCACCAGCGCATGAGTGCCTTTACCACGGGAATCGTGATAAGGATTGCCCAGGCGGGATGGGGCTGTCCCAAGCAGAGCCACATGTAGAGGAACCAAGCGATGGAGGCTGTCGGGTAAATAGTGCCGACAAGATTAGAGAGATGGCGGCGGTCGATGAAATCACCAATGGCGTAGTAGACCGGAATCAAAAAGACGAGGAAGAGCCCCGTGGCCCATGTGCCGTAGACAATTCCGAGCACCAGATAGGCGAGGACGATAAGTGCGGGAAAGGGAAATCTGTTCCATGCACGTCCGACCTTGGTGTGGAAATGCTTGCCATGATGGTCGAGCTTGTCGTGTGCTTCCTTCCAGCTGGAAAACGTCTCTCCGTCGATAACCACGGTGCCGTCGGCATTGGTATGCACGCTGTGCCCATCGTCCTCAAGCGTATCGACATGCACGCCACCCGGCCCCACATGGACTTCTTCGCCCTTGCGCTCGTTGGTTACGTGGATGCCATTCCAGCCAACGTGAACCTCTTCGCCTTTACCGGGGTCGATAACGTGGATGCCGCGCGTGAGGGAAATATCGACAAGTGGCTTATCGCCGCAATCAGCGTGCTCAGCAGAAGCCTCGGCTTCTTCAACCTCATCAGAAGCCTCAGTTCCGGCGTCGCCGCCCTCCGGGTCATCAGCGCTATCTACCGCCTCCCCATACAGCAGCTCATCCAGCGACACGCCATACAACGCGGCGAGCGCAATAAGGTTATCGGTATCGGGTGAGGATTCGCTGCGTTCCCATTTACTAACAGCCTGGCGGCTCACACCCAGCTGGGCAGCAAGTGCTTCCTGAGAGAGGCCGGCAGCCTTGCGGCGATCGACGAGCCGCTGTGCCATCGCAAGATCCATGGCAGTTCCTTTCGTATGATGATCGAACCGAATGGCTCGAGTATGTCGAGAACAACCGGTAGCGACCACCATTTCTAGTTAGAATCTGCCCCAACCCTACCGCAACTACCAGTAGCAACGCCCAATGACCAGCCATTTCATGACAAATGTCAGTGCCCTATCTCAACCAAGAACCCCACTCAATAAGTTGCGGTGGAATAGTTCCTGGATGGCTTCATCAAAGGCCAAAGCAGGAACTATTTCACCGCAACTCAATCTCAGACCAGGCACCCGCAGCAAGAAGACGAATAGCCTCGGCCTCCCCAGTTACCGCAGGAGGCCCCAGGGCTTACCTCCCAAATCTTTCCGCAGGACGGAAGGACCCCGCCGCGCGAAGCGCGCAGCGGGGTCCTGACATGTCCGAGGACGATTTGGGAGGTAAGCCCTGGGGCCTCCGATGGAAGCGGTCCCTGCCGAGGCTATTCGTCGCCGAAGCTGATGCCCAACGATTTGGCCTCGCGCACCAGGTCGCTCTGGGGGTCGACATACTTGAGCTTGCCGGCGACCTCCTCGAGCGGCATGTGGCACATCTTGCCGTCGCGCAGGGCGATCATGTAGCCAAACTC
>CAKUHP010000059.1 GCA_934658705.1 uncultured Collinsella sp.
ATCTGATGGTGTCGACGCCAATGGTATACGGATGCGCCATCGGCGTCTTCAATTAAGAAGATATCAGTGCGGAGTGTCCGCGAAGGTTAGCCCTCAGATCCTGCTACGACTACGTCCTCGGATTGTGGGGCTGATGATGAAGGACGTGGTTGATGGGACCTTTTGTCCCGGGCGCTGTTTCGCGGCCTTGCCGCGAAATGCGCGTTACTTTGGGCATGGAGGGGAACGGGGTCGGTACGGTGCCGGATCCCTTTGCTTTTTCGCGCCTTTGGCGCGAAACGCGCAACACTTTGGGTGGGGGCTGGGGACGCTGTTGGGTGCGTCTCCAGCCCTCTGGTTCTAACTTTGGGTCCCGCGGTGGGACGTTGTTGGTTTACCTTGTCTCGCCGGTCTCGGTGCGTAGGCGGTAGCCGTGGACCAGGTCGCTAATAGCTGGCCAGGGGATCTGGCGGTCGACCCAAAACTGGAGTTGGACCAGGTAGCGCTCGGTGGCGCGGGTGAGAGCGGCGAACTGTTCGTGGGTCTCGACCTGGGCGTAGAGGTCGCGGCTGTGGGCGAGGATTGCCGTGGTGTCGTCCATTTTGCCGGTGACGTCGAAGGCGCCCGAGAACCAGTCGCATAGGCGGGCGGCGCTGTTGTTGAGGGTGGCCAGGTCGGCGGTGCCGTCGTCGGCGTTTTCGGTTGCCTGGGCTCGCAGGAGGGAGAGGGCGTCGGCGGCGTTCATGCAGTAGCCGACGGTGAAGTTCCAGACTGCGAACTCGCGGCCGGTGTCGAGTTTGCGGCGGCGCATGTAGTCGATGTCGCGGGGCTCTTCGAGCATCATTTGGTCGGCGAGGACTTCAAGTGCAGTGGTGTACTCGGCAAGGTCGAGCGTGAGCAGATCGTTGATATCCATCATCTCTAGGCCTCCGCTTCGATCTCGACGATTTCGTTTTTGATGTACATGCCCTGGTTGTCCCAGACGTTGCGGCAGGCGGCGGCAAAGCGCTCGCGGTCGGCCTCGCAGATGCGGGCGAACATATTGCAGGTGCCAAACGGCTCGCACACGTCAAAGAAGATGCAGATCGACGACCAGCCGCCGTACCAGCTCACGGCACCCGCCGGCTCGTGAAAGGCAGGGTTCTCGATATGCTCGTAGTTGGCGATGGGACCCGCTACGGGATAGGTCACCTCGGCATCGCAAATCTTGGCCGAGAAGATGCGCGACTCCACGGGGCAAGACGCTTCGAACAGCTTGCATGTTTCGGGCGCTTCATCCCACAGCATGTCGGCGAGAAACGTCTCGCCTGCCATCGTGATCTTGAGCATTTTTGTCATAGATAGGACCTCCTCAATCCGTCGCTCAAGGGGCTCGCTGGCGGATAAGGAGAAGACAGCTACGGGGTCGCCGAACCCAAACTTCACGACAGGTATCTGTCGCCCCAGCCCGTGCTGTACTCCGCTAAAGTACCATGCCGCAAACGCCAGCGCAATATCGGTCTTCGGTTTTCTTAAGAGCGGTTGTCGAAGGGCGGCCGCGCCTACGGCCGACCAACGAGCGGTACGGGTGCGGGAGTTATTCCTTTTGCTGGATGAAAAGCGCCATGTTATTGCGGGGGTGCATACTCGTCTAAAAAGTGCATAGAATCTCGTATAGTGCGAGTAAGATTTTACGCCATCCATTTTGCGCCTGGTAAAAATATAGTTTGCATAATCCTGTACAATCTGCGCTCCATTTAAATAAAGTCGCACGTAAATAGCGTGGATATGAATGAGCCGGGCTTTTATACGCTGGGCGGGTAAAATCGACCGTTCACCGCTCAGCTATTTTCAAAATGAATAAAATGAGCGATAAAGAGAATATAAACCGCGCATCGCACGGGCGCGGCTTATGAATGGGTTGTAGGCCTTTTAAAGAAAGGATTCCAGCAATGTCTAAGCCTCTTGGCAAGCCCGATCGTATCGTCGTCGCCCTTGGTGGCAACGCCCTCGGCAACAATCCCGTTGAGCAGATCGAGGCCGTGAGCAATACCGCTCACGCTCTTCTCGGCCTGATCGAGCAGGGCAACGAGATCATCATCACCCACGGCAACGGCCCGCAGGTCGGCATGATCCAGAACGCCTTCGCCGCCGCCCACGACGCCATCGGCACCCCCGAGATGCCGCTGCCCGAGTGCGGCGCTATGTCCCAGGGCTACATTGGCTATCACCTGCAGCAGGGCATCGGCCGCGAGATGCACAAGCGCTATAAGCGTTGGCACGCCGCCACCGTCGTCACCCAGATCGAGTGCGATCCCGATGATCCCGCGTTCAAGAACCCGACCAAGCCGATCGGCCCCTTCTACACCGAGGAGCAGGCCAAGGAGTTCATGGCCGAGGATCCCTCCAAGGTCTTCGTCGAGGATTCCGGCCGCGGCTGGCGTCGCGTCGTCGCTTCCCCCGATCCCAAGAAGATCGTCGAGGCTGACTCCATCCTCAACCTGCTCGACAACGAGTTCATCGTCATCGCCTGCGGTGGCGGCGGCATCCCCGTCGTCCGCGACTACGAGAACAAGGGCTGCTACAAGGGCGTTCCCGCCGTCATCGACAAGGACCTGGGCGGCGAGCTGCTGGCCGAGGACTGCGACGCCGACGTTCTGTTCCTGCTGACCGCCGTTGAGCATGTCGCCATCAACTTTGGCAAGCCCAACCAGGAGGAGCTCGAGGACATCACCGCCGACGAGGCCGAGCGCCTGGCCGACGAGGGTCAGTTCGGCAAGGGTTCCATGGAGCCCAAGGTCCGCGCTGCCATCAAGTTCGCCCGTTCCCGCAAGGGCCGCACCTGCATCATCGGCGCTCTGGACAAGGCCGCCGAGACCATGGCCGGCCTCTCCGGTACCCGCATCCACGAGTAGTTTCTACTTCATAGCCTCTCTTCATGAGCCCCGCAGTCCGCTCCGACTGCGGGGCTTTTGCTATCCACCTAGTCATTGGGTGTTCCTATAGTTTTGTCAACCGCCGGGGCTACTCCCGGTAGGGCACCCGGTCGCGCATCACGGCG
>CAKUHP010000060.1 GCA_934658705.1 uncultured Collinsella sp.
GAGCGCGACATCGCCCACATGCAGGTCTTTGTCGACAAGTTCCGCTACAAGCCCACCAAGGCCGCCCAGGCCCAGGAGCGCATCCGCAAGATCGAGCAGATCAAAAAGGAACTCGTCATCCTGCCCGAAGGCCACAAGCACATCGACTTTAAGTTCCCCGACCCGCCGCGCTCCGGCGACATGGTCGTGGGGCTTGAGGGCGTATCCAAGTCCTACGGCGACAAGCACATCTACAGCGACATCGACCTCAAGCTCTACCGCGGCGAGCACGTGGCGCTCGTCGGCCCCAACGGCGCCGGCAAGTCCACGCTCATGAAGATCCTCGCCGGCCTGGAGCCGCCCACCACCGGTACTCGCGACCTGGGCACCAACGTGGGTGTGGCCTACTACGCCCAGCACGCGCTCGAGGGCATGACCGAGTCAAACACCGTCCTGCAAGAGATCGACACCGTCACGCCCAAGTGGACCGTGCCGCAGCAGCGCAGCCTGCTGGGCGCCTTCCTGTTTAGCGACAACGATTCCATCGAAAAGCAGGTCCGCGTCCTCTCCGGCGGCGAGAAGGCTCGTCTGGCCCTGGCCAAGATGCTCGTGGCGCCCGAGGCGCTCCTGTGCCTGGACGAGCCCACCAACCACCTGGACATCGACTCGGTGGACATGCTCGAGAACGCCCTGCAAAACTTCCCCGGCACCATCGTGCTGATCAGCCACGACGAGCACCTGGTGCGCGCCGTGGCCAACCGCGTCATCGACATTCGCGACGGCAAGGTTACGGTCTACGACGGCGACTACGACTACTACCTCTACAAGCGCGAGGACCTCGCGGCCCGCGCCGCCGCCGAGGCGGCAGGTGAGAGCACGCCGGCCGCAGCCAAGAACGCCAAGGCCGCCAGCGCCGCTCAGGCCAGTGCTCCCGCCGCCGCTCCCAAGCCGGCCGAGGGCAAAAAGACCAAAGAGCAGAAGCGCGCCGAGGCCCAGGCCCGCGCCGCGCTCAACAAAAAGCTCAAGGGCGTGCGCAACCAGCTCAAGAAGATCGAGGCGGAGCTCGACAAAAAGCGCGCCCGCTATGACGAGCTTATGGAATTGATGGCAAGCGAAGAGCTTTATGCCGATCAGGACAAGTTCAACGCCGCGCTGGGGGAATATAACGGCCTTAAGCAAGAGCTGCCCAAGCTCGAGGACGAATGGCTCGAGCTTTCCACCCAGATCGAGGAGGAGACCGCGCGTGAACTCTCGTAAAGCCGCTGCCGTGGCGATGAGCATCATCGCCATCGCCTGTCGCATCTGCGGCATCTTTATGAGCGCGATGACCGTGCTGCTGTGCTTTAGCGGTCTGACCGCCAAGCTGCAGATCGTCGGCTTTGTCGTCGAGCTCTCTCGCGCACTGCCGAGCGCCATCGCCGGCTACGGTGTTATCACGTCGCCCTTTGGCGGCGTGTTCCGCCTGGATTACGCCATCGTTGCCGTCATCCTGTTCGTAGCCGACTACCTGCTCACGCGCGCCTCGCGCCGCGTCCGCTAGGGGAGCGCCATGTCCAGCAGTTACTTCATGAACCTGCTCGCCAGCGCCGTCGCCGTCATCGTGGGTATCGTCATCCATGAGAGCGCGCATGCCGCCGCTGCCTGGGCGCTCGGCGACAAGACGGCTCGTTCGCGCGGCCGCGTCTCGCTCAACCCGCTCAACCACATCGACCCGTTTGGCACCATCATCCTGCCACTGCTCATGCTCGCTGCCGGCGGCCCGGTGTTCGCCTTTGCCAAGCCGGTGCCCGTCTACCTCAACAACCTCAAGCATCCCAAGCGCGACGAGGTCCTGGTGAGCGCAGCCGGCCCCGCATCGAACATCGCGCTGGCATGCCTGGCCGCGGCCCTCATGCACCTGACCTATGGCAACCTTTACGCCAGCATGTCCTTTGCCGTGGCGTCCCAAATCATGAACTTCGGCGCCACCTTTATCGTGGTCAACCTGTCGCTGGCATTTTTTAACCTCATCCCGATCCCGCCGCTCGACGGCTCGTCGATCATCGTCCCGTTCCTCAAAGGCAAGGCGCTCGCCAATTACTACCGCTTGCAGCAATACGCTATGCCCATCCTCATCATCGTGCTGTACCTGCTGCCCATGTGGACCGGCATCGACGTGATCGGGCGCTATTTCGACGTTACCGTGTATCCGCTGGCAGAGCAGCTGCTCACCTTCGCAATCGCCGGCATCTAGGGTAAACTTACAGGTCGACCGTGCAAAACGGTCGCAACATGCACCCAAACCGCGCCGCGAAGGCGCCGTCAAAGGAGGTCGAAGATGTCGTATCGCGTGTCGACGCAGGTCTACAGCGGACCGTTCGACCTGCTGCTGCAGCTGGTAACCCGCCAAAAAGTAGATATCGGCGCCATCTCCATTAGCGAGGTCGCCGAGCAGTACCTCGCCGAGGCCGAGCGTATCGAGGCGTTGGACCTGGACGTGGCGAGCGACTTTTTGCTGGTCGCGGCAACCCTTTTGGACATTAAGGCTGCCTCGCTGGTGCCCCAGGAAGCGCCGCGCAAAGCCGATGACGACGAGTTCGACGAGGACCTCGAGGAGCTCAGTGCGCTCGACGGCGACGCCCTGCGCGAGGTCCTGATTCAGCGCCTGATCGCCTACAAGCAGTTTAAGGGAGCAGCTGCGGCCCTCGGCGCCCGCATGCAGGCCGAAAGCCGCATGCACCCGCGCGTAGCCGGCCCCGATCCCGAGTTCCTGGGCCTTATGCCCGACTACCTGGCTGGCATCACCCTGCGCGGCCTGGCCGTCATCTGCGCCGACTTAGACGGCAAGCGCCAGACCTTCCTGCTGGAGGCCGAGCACGTGGCGCCGCATCGCGTGCCGCTCGACCTGACCGTGGC
>CAKUHP010000061.1 GCA_934658705.1 uncultured Collinsella sp.
TTCCGTGGTGGGCGAGAAGATCTGTCGCGTCTTTGAGCGAGCGGCCGAGTTAGGGCTGCCGGTCGTCGGCTTTACCGTATCGGGCGGCGCCCGCATGCAAGAGGGCGTGACCTCGCTCATGCAGATGGCCAAGATCTCCGCGGCGGTTAGACGACATGGCGAGACAGGCGGTCTGTACATCACGGTGCTCACCGATCCCACGACCGGTGGCGTGACCGCGAGCTTTGCCATGGAAGGCGACATCATCCTAGCCGAGCCCGATGCCCTGACGGCGTTTGCCGGTCCGCGCGTGATCGAGCAGAACATGCATAAGCGCCTGCCCAAGGGATTCCAGCGCTCCGAGTTTTTGCTGGAGCACGGCTTTTGCGATGCCGTTGTTCCGCGTGGCGAGATTGCGCTCACGGTAGGCGAGCTGCTGGCGCTGCACGAAGGACACGCGCCTGGCCTGGGCGCGCCGCACGAGATCGTGCATTCGGGGCGTCGAGGCAAAAAGCTGGGACATTTGTTCAAGCGCTCGGCCGCGCCAAAAACCGCACTCGAGATTGTCAAACAGACACGGTCGGCAGACCGTGCCACGGCGGGCGAGATGATCTCGTTGGGCCTGGATGGATTCGTGGAGCTGCACGGCGACCGCTACTTTGGCGACGACGCCGCCGTGGTGGCTGGCATTGGCTGGAAAGACGGACGCCCCGTAACGGTCATCGCCATCGAGCGCGGCACCACGACCAAAGAGCGCATGCGCCGCAACTTTGGGATGGCGCATCCCGAGGGCTACCGCAAGGCACGCCGCCTGATGCGCCAGGCCGAGAAATTTGGTCGACCGGTTCTGTGTCTGGTCGATACTTCGGGCGCGTTTTGCGGCATCGGTGCCGAGGAGCGCGGTCAGGGTGAGGCGATTGCCCAGAACCTTATGGAGATGAGCGGCCTTAAGACGCCGATCGTTTCTGTGGTGACGGGCGAGGGCGGTTCCGGCGGCGCACTGGCGCTGTCCGTGGCCGACCGCATCCTCATGCTCTCGAGCTCGGCGTATTCGGTCGTGAGCCCCGAGGCGTGCGCGTCGATCCTGTGGAAGGACACCGAGCGTGCGGATGAGGCCGCTGAGGCACTGAAGCTCACGGCCCCCGACCTGCTGGCGCTCGGCATTATCGACGGCATCGTCGACGACAGGGGCCTGTCGCATGAGGAAATTGCCGACGCCGTGATGTCCTCGACATTCGCAGCCTTCGATACGCTTGGGCAGCTCGATGATGCGACCCTCACAAACCTCCGCTACGAAAAGTACCGCGCAATCGGTCACTACCACACTGTGTGACAAAGGGGCTTTTCCGTATGTCGCATGGGGAAAGGTACCTTATGTCACAAGTTTCTCAATCGGCCTTGGCGGCGGCAAAGGCAAACGCCATGGCCGTGGTGGACTATCTGTCCAAAAGCATGATGTCGGCGCTGCCGTTTATTGTCTGCGCGGCGCTGTTCCGTACCGTTGCCGTCATTATGGGCGAAGGCATGCTGGGCCTATGGCCTGCCGATTCCGAAATCTATCGGCTGTTCTACAGCTGGCTCTATAACGCCGGTTACTACTTTCTTCCCATCTATCTTGGTTGGGCTGCCGCCCGCCAGCTCGGCTGCTCGGAACAGCTGGGCATGATGCTGGGCGGCGTCCTCATTGCCCCCGATCTGCTCAAGCTTGTCGATGCCGCGTCGACGACAGGTGCATCGATGACTTCCGTGTATGGGCTGCTCCCCGCACCGGTCAACGATTACACGACGACCGTTATCCCGGCTCTCATTTCGGTTCCTGTGCTATGGCAGGTGGAGCGTTTCTTTAAGCGCGTTATCCCCCAGGCCGTGGCGTTCTCGTTCGTTCCGTTTGCGACGATGCTCGTCATGGTTCCGGTGTCCCTGTGCATCACGGCACCGGCGGGTAGCTATCTGGGCATGCTGTTGGGACAGCTCATGTTTATGCTCGGCAACTCGGGCGGCATCGTGTCACTGCTCACGCTCATGGGGCTTGCCGCGGGCTGGGAGTTTCTTAAGATTGCGGGTGTCAGCAACGTTGTCCTGTCGTTCGCCTACGCGCAGTTTATGAGTGTGGGAACGGACTCGTGCATCCTCATCGCCGCGACGATGGCGACGTTTGCTGTCTGGGGCATGCCCTTTGGCGCATCGCTTCGCGTTGCGGATAAGGACGAAAAAGCCCTTATGCTGGGTTACTCGATCTCGGGCGTGCTTGGCGGCGTAAGCGAGCCGGCGCTATATGGCTGCGGCTTCAAATACGGCAGGTGCCTCACATGCATGGCCATTGGTGGTGCCGTTGGAGGTCTTGTCGCAGCCGTGGGCCACGTTACGGCCTATACCATCGGCATGACGAATGTGCTTATGGTTATTGGTTTCGCCACGGGCGGCATCTCGAATCTGCTGTGGTGCTGTGCTGCTGGCGGCACAGCATTCGCGGTGTCTGCAGCGCTGAGCTACTGCTTTGGCATTGTGCCGTCGCAGGAGCCGGCTACTTTGCAAGATGAGACCGATGGTCTCGAAGCGATAAACGGAGAGGCGAAGGCGGGCGCGTAGCCTGCACGATGTGACAAAAGGACTGTCTCTTTGTCACATCCGCTTCTATGGCCGCAGCCCGTGTGGGTTGCGGCTTCTTTTGTATCTAGGGGGCAAAGTGGCTACACTACAATCCGTTTGAGCAATAGATATATAAGTAGGACGTGGGGCGGATAAAGATGGTCGAATGGATTGTTAAGCGCGCGCAGGGCGATCGTGCTCGCGTGGGCACGCTGACGGGCA
>CAKUHP010000062.1 GCA_934658705.1 uncultured Collinsella sp.
GCGTTTACGACCCAACTCAACTACGCAAGAAGGCACCTAATGGACGCAGTTTTTTCCTTTTTGTTTGGCACCACCACCGGTTTTGCCGTTCTTTTTGGCGGCGGCATCCTGCTTTTTGCGATCCTCGCCTTTGTGCTAGAGAAGCGCACCCATAAGATGTACGTCGACCGCGGCCCCAAATCCGAGGACGAGGAAGACAGCTTCTGGGACTAACCTGCCAAAAGGGGACAGGTTTATTTTGGTCGGTTTTATCTGGGCAAACGCAAGCGCCCCGCAACCGGTATCGATCCGGTTGCGGGGCGCTTTTTGCTAGAACGACAAAAACGCAGGAAAAACCTGCCAAAATAAACCTGTCCCTAAATGGCAGGTTTTACTGGAGAGTGGCGTCGATGGCCTTGACCAGGGCGCTGCGCATTCCAGCGTCCTCGAGCGCGACGACGCCCTTGATGGTTGCGCCGCCAGGCGAGCACACGGCATCCTTCATCGCCGCAGGATGCTGCCCCGTTGCAAGCTGCAGTTTTGCCGTACCCAGCACCATCTGGCTCACAATGCGATAGGCATCGGCACGCGGGATACCGTGCTTGACGGCTGCGTCGCCCAGGGCCTCGATCGCCATGGCAACAAATGCCGGAGCGCAACCGCCCACGGTACCGCCCACAAACAGCAGGCTCGTGTCAAGCTCGACGACAGTGCCAAGCTTACCGAGCAAATCGAGCACCACAGCACGCTGCTCGCCGGTAAGCGTAGAGGACTTCTCGCAGGCGACGACGCCCTCTCCCACCGAAACCGGCGTGTTGGGCACCGTCGAGATATGCGCGACGCCCGGGAGGACCTGCTCCCACTTGGCGCTGTCCCAAGTCCAGGCGACCGAAAGGACAACCTTGCCGGCAAGGGCATCCTTGAGCGGAGCGAAGACCTTCTCGATCATGTACGGCTTGACCGCGGCGACTACGATATCGGACGAGGCAACGACCTCAGCCGCATCGCGGCAGGCGGTCATACCGCGCGCATCGCAGCGATCAACCAGAGCGTCGTAGCGGCCTGCGCAGGCGCACATGTCACCCGCGGCCACGCCAGCGGCAATCCAGCCGTCAGCCATAGCGCTCGCCATATTGCCAAAACCGACAAATCCGATCTTCATATCACATAGTCCTCTCAGATGCGTTCCTCAAAACGAAAGCCATTGTCCCACGCCATTGTTTCGTATTGCCAACCTATTTGTGATACGGCTCGCCACGGCTGATCTTGCAGGCGCGGTAGATCTGCTCCAGCAGTACCACGCGCGCCAGGTTATGCGGCAAGGTGATGCGTCCAAAGCTGAGCATCTCGTCGGCACGGGCGCGCACAGCATCGCTCACGCCGTCCGAGCCGCCGATTACAAAGGCGATGTCGCTGTTGCCTCGCAGCATAAGATCGTCGAGGCGCGCCGAAAGCTCCTCACTCGAGCGCTCCTTGCCCTCGATAGCCAGCAGGATCACATGCGCCCGCGGCGGCAAGGCGGCAAGAATCGCCGCACCCTCCTTGTCGCGCGCGGCGTCCACGCCACCTGCCTTGGCAGGGTCGACATCGGCGACCTCGCGCATATCCACCTTGGCATAGGCGCCCAAGCGCTTAGTGTACTCGGCGCACGCGTCCTTCCAAAAGCGCTCCTTGAGCTTACCGACGCAAACAACGGTGTACTTCACGCGCGCCTACTCCTTCGAATCGCTCTGGGCTTTACCCGCAGCCAGCATCTGCTCAAACATCGAGGCCGACTGGGAGAAATCGCTCGGCAGCACGACCGTCGAGTTTTTGCCCGTACGGGCGAACTCCGTCATCATCTCGGCCCACTGCGTAAACATGAACAGCTGGTTGGCTTCGTCGTTGCCAACGCCCGTCTCCTGGATAATCTCGAGCGAGTCCTTGATACCCAGCGCGATGGCCTTGCGCTGATTGGCGATGCCCTCGCCCGCCTTTTCCATAGCCTCGGCCTCGGCGGTCGCCTCGGTGACGCGCTTGATGCGATCGGCCTCGGCAAGCTCCTGAGCCGCGGCGCGCTTGCGCTGAGCGGCGTTGATGTCGTTCATGGAGTTCTCGACCTCGGTCGGCAACGCGATTTTGGTGATGAGCGTCGACACAAGGGTGAAGCCATAGGCGGCCATCTGCCCGGATACGGTGGCGTTGACGTCCTTGGCGATGTCGTCCTTCTTGGCAAAAACCTCGTCGAGCGTATAGACGGGAATCGATGAGCGCAGGGCATCGGTGATGAAGTCGCGCATCTGGTCGACGGGCTCCTGTAGCATGTAGTAGCTCTTGTAAATGCCCGAATCCGCCGGGCCGGCACCCATGTCGTAGCTCACGTGATACTGCGCGGAGACCTCGAGGCCAATGGTCACGTTGTCCTGGGTCTTAACGTCAATGCCAAACCCGTTCTTCATGGTACGCAGGCTCACCGTGGCGGCCTTTCGGTCGATTACGGGCACTTTCAGGTGGAAACCCGCGTTGACGATACGGTTGAACTTGCCCAGGCGCTCGATGATCACGGCATGTTGCTGCTCGACGACATAGCAGGCGTTAGGAAGAAGCAACAACAGGATGATGATGGGGATCAAAAGGCTGGTAAGGGCAGCGATGATACCGGATAGCAGCATGGTTTCTCCTCTATTGGGCATACATTGGCACTAGGATACCCGTCCTGGACGGTCCCAAAGGCCCGATGGCAGGGCCAGTGGACAAAAAAGACCAAATATGAGTACTGTCACTATTTTAGTAGCAGCCTAT
>CAKUHP010000063.1 GCA_934658705.1 uncultured Collinsella sp.
AGAGGAGCTCTAGGATGGCAGACGTCAAGAAAATCGCCACGCGCGTAAGCTACGGCGAGGCCCTCGTCGAGCTCGCCAACGAGCACGACGACTTTGTGGTCCTCGATGCCGACCTGGCCGCCGCCACGCAGACCGGCAAATTTAAGGCCGCTTGCCCCGACCGCTTCTTCGATGTGGGCATTGCCGAGAGCAACCTGATGGGCGTCGCCGCCGGTATCGCGACCACCGGTCGTGTTGCCTTCGCGAGTACCTTTGCCATGTTCGCTGCCGGTCGCGCCTTTGAGCAGGTTCGTAACTCCATCGGCTACCCGCACCTCAACGTTAAGATCGGTGCCACGCACGCCGGTATCTCGGTGGGCGAGGATGGTGCCACGCACCAGTGCTGCGAGGATATCGCCCTGATGCGCGTCATCCCCGGCATGACTGTGATCGTTCCTGCCGACGACGTCGAGGCCCGTGCCGTGACGCGCGCCGCCTACGAGTGCGACGGTCCGGTGTACATGCGCTTTGCCCGTTTGGCCTCGCCGGTTATCAACGACCCCGAGACCTATAAGTTCGAGTTGGGTAAGGGCATTATCATGCGCGAGGGCGCCGATGTGACCATCATCGCCTGCGGCCTGATGGTCGGCGAGGCTCTCGAGGCCGCCGAGCAGCTCGCTGCCGAGGGCATCGACGCCGAGGTCATCAACATGCACACCATCAAGCCCATCGATGCCGACCTGATCGTCAAGAGCGCCACCAAGACCGGCCACGTCGTGACCGTCGAGGAGCACTCTGTGATCGGTGGCCTGGGCAGCGCCGTTGCCGACGTCCTGTGCGAGCAGTGCCCGACGCCGCTCAAGAAGATCGGTGTCAACGACACCTTCGGCGAGTCCGGCCCGGGTGCCGAGCTCCTGCACAAGTACGGCCTGGACGCCGCCAACATCGTGGCGACCACCAAGGAGTTCTTGGCATAAGGCGGTCTGCTTTGGCCTTAACTTGAGAGCCGCTTGCGCATTGAGTAATGAATAAGCCGGGGCGCTTTCCATGCGGAGGGCGCCCCGGCTTTGTGTTTGGGGACAGGGAAGAAGCTAGAGGAGCTTTAGATTTGGTGTCAGCGCGTCTTGCATGGCCTTGTCCTGCTGTGTCAACCCATCGCTATAGGGGCTATCTTCTGATGCGAGGAAGTCCGAGAGGATTTTGCTGTATGAGACTGTGCCAAGGCTTTGAAGGTCAGTGAGCTCCCTTGCTTCCTCCTCGGATGCACTATCTAAACTACTATAACTTTTGCCACAATATTTTTTACTGTGAGCCTCATCTGCGGCGACATAAGACCAACGAGTTCGACCGAGTCGAACGAAGAAATTGTCACTTAACGGCACTATCGTAATTGCGCCGCCGGCAACGTCCCCCATATTGCGATCGGGGTTAGCAGACCCAATGAGCGCGACGACAACTTTGCTGGGGTAGAGCTTTGATCGGACGGTGATCGTGTCTCCGTCGACTTCCACTGTCACCCTGCCATCCCAGTACTCGGGCAGGTCGACGCTAAAGGTTTGGGCCTCGATGTGGCGTGCGGCGGCTTTGCGTTGTTCCTCGGCCTGGCGCGCCGCCTCCTCTTCGGCGGCTTTCTTGGCCGCGACGGCGGTGTCGCGGCGGTTCATTGCGGCGTGTTGCAGTGCATCGATGTTGGGCGCGTCCTTGCCCTTGTATGCCATGGCGAGTGTCACGGCGTCGTTGATCTCGTCGTCGGTCACGTCGACAGCATCGATGGGCGTAAAGTCCAAAACCGAATCCTGCTCGGCGAGTTCTGCCAAGTCGATCTTCTCGCCCTTGGCAAAAGCGTCGTCGAGCGTGAGCTCGGCCTTTGTGCAAGGCACCTGGTAGATGGTGCCATCGGCGGCGATGGGGGAGCCTGCCGCCTTGAGCGTGTACTTGCCCTGGATAAGCTTGATGCCCGAGCCGTCGGAAGCGACATATTCGACCTTGTCGATCTTCTTTCCGTCGACCGTCTTGCCCTTTACGCGCACCGGTACCCGCGAAGCGCCGTTATCGGTGTCCCAGCCCTCGGCCTTTACGCTCACCACAAGCGCATGCTTGGAATGCGCCGACTCATACTGTGCCTGCTGTGCAACATGCTGCTGATACAGGTGATACGCCAGCCCGCCGCCCCCGCCAACAACAAGTACCGCCGCGCAGACGATAGCGATCACGACGCCCTTCTTGGACTTCTTGCCGGGAGCGGGCGAACCCACAGGTGCCGGCGCAACCGCAGGGTTGGCTACGGGCATAGCCTGTGTCCCGTCAAGTGCAGCCCCACATCCCACGCAAAACTGAGCCCCATCAGCAAGCTCAGCACCACAATAAGGACAAATCATATCAACCTCCAGCAAGCCTAGAACCATTCATCTAACTCAACTGTAAAGCGATATTCCCAACCCAAGTTGCGCAACATTGAGCTCCAATATAAGTTGCGGTGAAATAAGGACTGATTAGGGGGTTTAACTGCTAAAACAGTCCCTATTTCACCGCAACTTCTAAAGAGGCCTTATCAAGCAGGGCTTTTATTGGGAAAAGGGTCCAGCACAACAAAGTGCAATTCAGCTTGACGCTCCTAACGGTAGCGTCGGCGTAAGCCTCTGGGTGGGGCACGCTTTGAAAACAATCCGCACTGATATCTTCTTAATTGAAGACGCCGATGGCGCATCCGTATACCATTGGCGTCGACACCATCAGATGCGG
>CAKUHP010000064.1 GCA_934658705.1 uncultured Collinsella sp.
CTGTGACCGTTGAAATAACTCATCGGCACGACAGCGATCTTGGCGGCGATCTCCTTGCGCATGCGGTAGCAGATCTTCTGCGTGACACCGGTCATGAGCCAACCCTGGATCAGGCTGCAGGCAGAGCTTGCCAGATACAGGCAGAGCAAAAAGCCGAGCGTCTTGGCGATCCAGTCAAAGTCGACATCGCCGGTGCCGTTGACCTTGGCAACCAGGCCCTCGAACAGCTTGGTGGTAACCTGGCCAAGCACCTTGGGCCCCACAATGTTAAAGACGACCGAGCACACGGCGAAGGCGACGGCGGCGAACACGGCAATCTTGTGCTGGCCGATATAGCCGAGCAGCTGCTTTATGGTGCCCTTAAAGTCCTTGGCCTTTTCGCTGCGGCCCATGCCGCCCATGCGGCCCATGGGCCCACGCTGACGGGTGGGCTTGGGAATCTGAGTCTTGGTCTCGTCTGCCATTAGCGCTCGCCTCCTTCCATAACGGCTGCAATTTCTTCTTGGGTAAGCCCCAGTTCCTCGGCGGAAAGCTGCGACTGCGCGATCTCCAGATACGCCGGGCAGCCATGCAGCAGCTCCTCGTGCGTGCCGGTGCCCACTACGTGGCCGTCGTCAAGCACGATGATCTGGTCGGCGTGCATGATGGTCGCGATGCGCTGAGCCACGACCACGAGCGCGGCGTCGGTGACGTTTTTGGCGAGCTCCTCGCGCAGGCGCGCGTCGGTCTTGTAGTCGAGCGCGCTAAACGAGTCGTCGAACACCACGACCTCGGGTTTTTTGGCCAAAGCGCGGGCGATGGCAAGGCGCTGGCGCTGGCCGCCCGAAACATTGGTGCCGCCCTGGCTGATGGGGGAGTCGTAGCCGTCCTCGCGCTCGGCGATAAAGTCTTCGGCCTGGGCGATGCGGGCGGCTTCGTGCATATCCTCGTCGCTCACCGTGTCGCCGGCAAACTTGAGGTTGCTCTCGACGGTGCCCGAGAACAGGCGGCCCTGCTGCGGAATATAGCCAATGCGGCGGCGCAGCTCGGAGAGGGTCATGTCGCGCACGTCGACGCCGTCGAGCGAAATGCTGCCGCCCGTGACGTCGTACAGACGCGGGATCAGCTGCACGAGCGTGGACTTGCCCGAGCCCGTGGAGCCGATGATGCCGAGCATCTGGCCAGCATGCGTGGTGAAGTTCACGCCGCTGATCACGTCGGCGCGGGCATCGGGGTACTGGAAGCTCACGTCGCGGAAGCGCAGCTCGCCGCGCGGCGCGCTGGCTGCGGGAAGCTTGGGCGAGACGGGGTCGTTAATGCTCGTGGGGCAGGTGATAACCTCCTCCACGCGCTCGGCGGCAACCTCGGCGCGGGGCAGAATGACCGAAACCATGGTGAGGATCATAAACGCCATGACGATCTGCATGGTGTAGGAGATAAACGCCATCATGTTGCCAACCTGCATCACGCCGTCGGACACGCCTTGCGCGCCAAACCAGACAATGAGCACGGTGACGCAGTTCATGACGAGCATCATGAGCGGCATCATAAAGCTCATGGCGCGATTGGTGTAGAGCTGCGTGGTCATCAGGTCGAGCGATGCCGCGTCAAATCGCTCGAGTTCGTGCTCCTCGCGGTTGAACGAGCGGATGGGCATAAGGCCGTCGAGCAGCTCGCGGGCGGTAAGGTTTACACGGTCCACAAAGCTCTGCATCTTTTTGAACTTGGGCATGGTAAGACCCATGAGCACGCCGACAACGGCCGAGACCGCGATGATAGCGACGGCGATGGTCCACTCTAGACCGGTGTGGTTGGCCAGAACGCGCATGACGGCGACGATACCCATAACAGGGGCCATGAGGCACATGCGGATAAACAGGGTCGCAGCCATCTGAATCTGCTGGATATCGTTGGTACAGCGGGTGATGAGCGAGGCCTGGCTAAACTTGCCCACCTCGGCTGGCGAGAAGTGCATAACTTTGTTGAACGTCTCGCGGCGCAGGTCGCGGGCGATGGAGCAGGCGGTGCGCGATGCCACGGCGCCGGTCAGGATGGTGGCGACAAGCGACACCAGGCACAGGCCGAACATCGTGGTTGCCATGTGGCCCAGGTAGGCGTTCTGCACGTCGGCGGGGTCAATGCCCTGCGCCTTGTACTCGTCCTGCACGTAGGTCACGGCGCGCTGGGTGACGATGGAGCCCGACATGGAGCCCAT
>CAKUHP010000065.1 GCA_934658705.1 uncultured Collinsella sp.
ATGGTGCTCTGCCCCACGACCATTCTGGCCCAGCAGCACTACGAGACGTTCTTTGAGCGCTTTGCCCCGTTTGGCCTCGAGGTCGAGGTACTCAGCCGCTTCCGCACTCCGGCTCAGCAAAAGCGCGCGCTCAAGGCGTTTGCCGAGGGCACGATTGACGTGCTCATCGGCACACACCGCTTGCTTTCGGCCGATGTGAACCCCAAGAACCTGGGCCTGGTGATCATCGACGAGGAGCAGCGCTTTGGCGTGCAGCACAAGGAGCAGCTCAAAAACCTGCGCGAGCAGATCGACGTGCTCACGCTTTCGGCAACGCCCATTCCGCGAACCATGCAGATGGCCACGAGCGGCGTGCGCGACATGAGCCTGATCACGACGCCGCCGACCGGGCGCCGTCCCGTGATCGTGCACGTGGGGGAGTACGACCCCGACGTGGTGAGCGCGGCGATTCGCCTGGAGGTGGGCCGCGGCGGCCAGGTGTACTACGTGTCCAACCGCGTCAAGACCATCGACGACGCCGTGGCGCGCGTGCACGAGGCCGCGCCCGAGGCGCGCGTGGGTGTGGCACACGGCAAGATGAGCCCGCGCGAGGTCGAGGACGTGATGATCGAGTTCGCGACCAAGAAGATCGACGTGCTCATCGCCACGACCATCGTGGAGAGCGGTATCGACAACGCGACGGCCAACACGCTTATCATCGAGGATTCGCAGCGCCTGGGCCTGGCGCAGCTCTACCAGCTCAAGGGCCGTGTGGGCCGCTCTGCCACGCAGGCCTATGCGTACTTTATGTTCCCGGGCGAGTTGCCGCTCACCGAGGAGGCCACGGCGCGCCTGACTGCGCTTTCCGAGTTCCAGGACCTGGGCAGCGGTATGCGCATTGCCATGCGCGACCTGGAGATCCGCGGCGCCGGCTCGCTTATGGGCGCCGAACAGCACGGCAACCTGTCGAGCGTGGGCTTTGACCTGTTTGCGCAGATGCTGGGACAGGCCGTGGCCGAGGCGCGCGGCGATGACGACGTCGGCGTGGAGGCGGCGAGCGTGGGTATTAACCTGCCGGCCGACTACTTCCTGTCCGAGGAGTACCTGCCAGCGGTGGACCAGCGCGTGCTCGTGTATCGAAAGCTTGCGGCGGCGGAGGACCTGGAGAGCATCGACGAGGTGCAGGAGGAAACCGAGGCCGCGCACGGCGAGTTGCCGCTGGCGGGGCTCAACCTGTTCAATCGCGCGCGTATTCGCATTCGCGGTGAGCGCCTGGGGCTCGAGAGCGTCACGCTCAGCGGTGGGCGCATTACCTTCCTGGGTGTCGACGTGCCCAAGAAGGTGGCCTTTGAGTTCAAGAATCGCTACGCCGCGGTGAATTTCCCCAAGAGCCGCAAGCTGTCGGTGCCCTACAAGGCGGGCGCCGGTGCGGGCAGCGGCCTGGGTCGCGGCCTCGACGCCAACGACGGCACCGGTCCCGTGGCAGCCGCGCTTATGTTGCTGCAGCAGTTAGGCGCGAGCGATGACGACTAACAAGTAAGGGGCGTGGTGGGACAATGTCCCGCCACGTCGCAGGTTGATTCCGGCCCGACCGAAAGGAAAGCATGTTCGGATACATCTATAAGAAAGATGTCGCTGCTATTGCGGTTATTCTGGCCCTTTGCCTGCTTACGGGCACCTTCTTCGATTACCAGATCTCGAGTGCGCTGTTCAATATCGGCAGCATGTACGGTCGCTTTATCGAGGCTGCCGGTGAGCTGCCGTTCGAGCTGACGGCGAGCATTGCGGGCGTTATGCTCGTGCGCGCAGCACGTCCCGATTCCATGGGGAGCAAATGGCTCGCCGTGCTCGGCATCCTCGTCAACGTCGGCCTGGCCGGCTACGAGATCATTTCGTCTTTGCGGGCTGGCGGCAAACTCGTCGCGGCTCAGTT
>CAKUHP010000066.1 GCA_934658705.1 uncultured Collinsella sp.
CGATGTCCAAGAAATGGGAGGCAGTTCACAGGCACCTTTGTGGTGGTTTTGCTCGAGCGGATGACTCGGGTTACAATACGCCTGACATATCGTCCCCTTCTCCGGATGGGGGCAGCGTAAGCGCTCTTGTGGCGGCACCGTAGGACTTTGAAGGTGGCCGTCGTAAGGGCGCTTTTTGTTTGGGCGCCCGGGCTCGGGCGCATACTGTGAAGGGAGAGCACATGAAGAGTTTCATTGCCGAGGATTCGTTTTGGGAGCTATTTCCGCAGGCGGCGGTTGGTGTCGTGGTCGTAAAGGGCATGAAGCCCGCGGCGCAGATTTCCCAAGAGGACGTGGACGCGATTGCGGTGTTGCTCGACCGCGCCAACATCGATGCGGAGCGTCATCTGACGAGCGACACCATCAGCGAGAATGCGCCGGTCAAGGCGTGGCGCGAGGCGTATCGCAAGTTCAAGACCAAGAAGGGCGCGCGTTGCTCAATCGAGAACCTGCTCAAGCGCGTGCTCAAAGGCAAGCCGGTCGGCCACATCACGCCGGCGGTGGATATCTACAATACGGTTTCGCTGACCTACGCGCTGCCCGTTGGCGGTGAGGACCTGCATGCCATCGAGGGCAATCTGCGCCTGGCTGTGACCGACGGCGGCGACGCGTTCCTGCCGCTTGGCGAGGAGGCGGATGACCCGACGCTGCCCGGTGAGCTTGCCTACATTGATGACGCGGGCGCCGTGTGCCGTTGCTGGAATTGGCGCGACGGCGTTCGCACGGCGCTGTCTGACGATTCGGCCGATGCATTCCTGGCGATTGAGTGCGTGGAGCCCGAGCGGATGGGGGATTGCCAGGCTGCGATCGATCGCTTGGCCGAGCTGCTTGAGCGCTATCTGGGTGCAACGGTTGTCGCCAAGACGCTTGTGACCCGCGACAATCCTTGCGTGGAGTTGTAGCGCCTTCTGCGAAACATGCTCGACGGCCAAAACCACCACAAAGGTGCCTGTCCCCTTTGTGGTGGTTTTTATGTTGATGGGTTAACAAATGGGATATTTGGGTACGGGGGTCGACCTGTGCGGCTAAGATGTTTACCCGTTAGCATCATGCAAGCGAAAGGCGGTCGTCTCTCATGCAGCAGAACGACGAGACACGTTTTGAGGATTTTGTCGGACTGATCAGCGGCCTCTACAAGGAGATCCAACGCATCAAGACGTCCGAGGGCGCAAGGCTGGGCCTTAAGGGCTCCGATGTCATGTGCCTGTACTATCTGGAGCGCAGCAAGGACGGCCTGACCGGTGCCGACCTGGCCCGCATGGCCGGCGTGACCCGTGCAGCCGTTTCGCGCACGCTGGCTCACCTGGAGGAGGGTGGCTACGTCGAGGTCGACGACTCGGGCGATGCCGCCGTCAAGTACCGTGCCCCGGTGCGCCTGACCGCCCTGGGCGGCGAGAGCATGAGCGAGGCCGATCGCATCATTCGCGAAGTGCTCGATACAACCGGCAAGGCCATGGGCGTGGAGCAGCGTGAGCAGATGTATGCGTCGCTGCGCACGATTCT